>NZ_CP091786.1:2177816-2488933 GCF_022024015.1 Prevotella sp. E9-3 | reverse complement strand
TAACTATCAATTGCAAATATCGAAGCGAGAACTGGAAATAAACACTATAAGATTAGCGCAATTGGTGAGATGTGCAATCATCTATCTGTGTAACTTTGTGATGCATGCAGAATATGACAAAAAGGAACGGTTATGACTGAATTGACAGCAAAGCGATTAGCGGTAATACGCCATCTGTTTGAGAAGGGAAAGGCGTTGTCTTTTGAAGGAGAACCCATGAATGGACTATGCCTTCTGCCTTTTCATGATAGCGTAGAGATGTTTATGAAACTATGTGCTGACGAACAGGGCGTGCAGATTCCAAGGAACACTATGTTCATGGATTACTATACAAAGTTGCCTCAGTTGCAGGATAAGCCCCAGATGGATAGCCTAAACTCACGAAGGGTCAGTTTAAAGCATCACGGGCAGATGCCATCATCTCTTGACGTGGAAATGACAAGGGTGAATGTGATAGATTTCTTTGAGCATAACACACCATTATTTTTTGGATGTAAACTAGAGGATGTGTCACTCGAAGTGCTGATAACTTATCCCCTGGTTAGGGATTATCTGAAGAAGTATCATGAATATCTTGACGAAGGGAAATATGGGGATGCACAGGCTCAGTGCCAGATTGCTTTCAAAGTGTTTATGGTAGAGTATCATAAGAAGTATGATAGAGGATTCAATTTGAAATCCGGGCCAGCGTCAGTATTGGAGAGTGTTAAGAATCCCCATCTTGAAGACAATACAGACAAGTATCTAGAAACACTTAAAGAGGCAGTTCGAGGGCTAAACGAAGCCATATCGGTAATGAGTTTAGGAATAAACTACTTCAAATACAGCGACTTTATTGCGATGGGGCCTGTTGTGAATAGATGGTGGGGCAGTCCTGATGGCAAGTATGATTACTATGTAGGGATGAAAGAGAGGTATGACGAAGCAACGGCCAAAGCTTGCTATATTTTTGTTGTAGAAACAGCCCTACAACTACAAGGGAAGAATGTTTTCTTGTATTAATGAGTGAAGTGCAATGACGCAAGACGAACGTTGGATAGTACGATATAATGAGGTTATGGAGTTTCTGGAGGAGAACCATCGGAATCCGTCGAAGCATCGGATTGAGGAGCATGATATGCTTAATTGGCTGAAGGCAAACAGGAAGGTGATGAATGCTGGAACTATGAAGCCTGAGAGGGTGGAGAAGTTCAGAAAACTTCTGGGGCTGATGGAACAATATAGGAGGAAAAATCAGTATGAGTAGAAGGAAGAAGGATGATGGATGATGGAAGAAGTAAGATGTAAGGGGGATATAAGATGTTAGAGATCTGATATATAAAGGGAATTGCAAAAAACTTAATACTAATTTTAAAATCAATAGTCTATGTTTACACTAATTGAATTACCTTATGCGATGGAGGCACTGGAGCCTGTGATCAGTGCGCAGACGTTGTCGTTCCATCATGGGAAGCATCTGCAGGCTTACGTTGATAATCTTAATAAATTAGCCTCTCCCCCTGTCCCATCTCCGAAGAGCGAGGGGAGTCTTGGAGAACTCGAGGTACTTAAAGAACTTGTCCTTCATAGTGAAGGAGCTGTCTTTAATAATGCAGGACAGATACTGAACCATAACTTGTATTTCACGCAGTTTAAACCTGCCAGTGAGGCTCAGCAGAAGCCTGAGGGGGCACTCGCTGCGCAGATTGAGAAGCAGTGGGGAAGCATTGAGGCTTTCAAGGCTGAGTTTGAGGCTAAAGGTGTGGGACTGTTTGGCTCTGGCTGGGTGTGGTTGTCGGCAGATGCTGATGGCAACTTGGTTATCACTCAGGAGCAGGGGGCTTCTAATCCTGTGGTGAAGGGATTGAAACCTTTGCTGACCTTTGATGTCTGGGAACATGCGTATTATCTGGATTATCAGAACCGCCGTGCTGCTCATCTCGCCACGCTATGGCAAATCATCGATTGGAATGTTATCGCAGTTAGGTATGAGGGATGATGTATGAAGCCTGATGTCTGAAGTAAGATGTGGAGTCGTTGATGGACGGCTTCATAACACAAGTGATATATGGGCATCCCCCAGATCAGTTCTTGTTGAGGCAAGCGATTAATGATCGGCCTCTTCGTGGACTGAGTTGGGGGATGTGTGTTATAAAACGCTCAACACTCACCCCAAATTCTTTCAATCCCCCGATAAAATCTAAAGATTGATGTTCCCAACACTCCCCCCAACACTCCTCTAGCATTACCCACGTCACTTACCCTGAAGATGCCAGGGGACAGGTCTGCGGCATCAGAAATCAAAAATGGTGTAATTCTTCAAATTCTCAACTAATTACATAGTTATAATCAAAGCGGAATCAGGGGGACAGGTACTTCTATACACGCTTTTATGTGCCTGAAAAAAATGTGTATAGATGAGGGAATAAGCTTTGCAGGATGATTGCTTCTTAGGACAATAATTGCGAAGAATAATCGTTGTATTTGCATAAGTTTGATTAAAAAATGACACAGAAGCATCAGATACAGTTATTTGAAGAGAAGAAGGTTCGTACCGTGTGGAATGATGAACTACAGGAATGGTTCTTTAGCGTGACAGATGTAGTTGAGGTTCTGACGGATAGTGTAGATGTCAAGCAGTATATCAAGAAGATGCGAAAGCGAGATCCTGAACTTGATGCCAGGTGGGGTACAATTTGTACCCCCACTCGAATGCAGGCAACGGATGGCAAGTATTACAACACGCAGGCTGCTACGATGGAGGGCGTGTTCCGCATTATCCAGAGTATCCCTTCGAAGAAGGCTGAGCCGTTCAAGCAGTGGATGGCAGAAGTTGCTGCACAGCGTATCGACCAGATGCAAGACCCGGAACTGAACTTTGAACAGGCATACGCTGATTACCGAAGGCTGGGATATAGTGACAAATGGATTAACCAGCGATTGCGTAGCATCGAGGTTCGTAAGGAATTGACGGATGAATGGGACAGAGCTGGTGTGAAGGAAGGTCAGCAGTATGCTTCGCTTACCGACATTATTACACAGGGCTGGAGTGGTAAGACTACCAGACAGTACAAACACTATAAGGGATTGAAAAAGGAGAATCTGCGGGATAACATGACCAACATTGAGTTGGCGCTGAATACGCTTGCAGAGGCTTCGGTTACTGAGATTAGCAAATCAAAGAATCCGAAGGGTTTCCGTCAAAGTGCGGCTGTGGCTCGTGAAGGCAGCAAGATAGCAGGTGATGCTCGTAAGCAACTGGAGCAGCGAGTAGGTCACTCGGTGATTTCTTCTGCTAAGGCGGCGGACTACTTGCCACCAGCAGGGGATGTACAGGCGCTGCCGGAAGAGGAGAATAACGAAGATTGAGATTGTCATATCATGCCACGTAGGGCAAGGATAGAATCTGGTACTGGGATATTTCATGTGATGATGCGTGGCATTAATCATCAGAATATCTTTGAGGACGAAGAGGATTGCTGGCAGTTCATTAATACTCTCGACAGAATGCGAGTGCGGTATAATGACGACGGGAAACCCTGCGGAAAATGGATGTCGCTGACCTGTCCCCGTGGCACTCTTACCCTCATCACTTACCCTGAGGCTCCTCCCAACAATTTCTATAATAACTTAAAAAACGTACCATATTCAACGAAACTTTTGTTTCGCAGCAAAAAATCTTGTACCTTTGCAATTGATAAAGGCTTGATACTATGAGAAACACCCATAAGTTAATCTTCGCCTGAAAAATACCCACTAAAATCTTTATTTATCATGAGTAAAAATCTTACTATTCATGGTGAGGCGATGAATGCTTCACTGGAAGGAACACTTGCCGTTGAGCAGTTTCTGAAAGACAATTACCTTTTCCGTTTCAATGTGCTGAGCGGAAAGGTAGAGTTTGCGACCCTGCCTGCTGAAGGGATGCCTGGGTGGCGCATCCTTACAACCAAGGCGCTCAATTCAATCATTATCCGAGCCAAGCGAGAGCAAATCTGCGAGAAAGGAAGTCCCAGAACGGACATTACGGAGTATGTGCAGTCTGATGAGATCGAGACGTTCAACCCCATCAGCAGTTATCTTAATCGTCTGCCCAAATGGGACGGTACGAATCATGTTGCCCAGCTTTTTGGACGAATCCCTGGCACCACTTCCGAACAGATGGAGTTCCTTTCGGTTTGGCTTCGCTCAGCCGTTGCTCATTGGCTTCAGATGGACACCATGCATGGAAATGAATGTGTACCTACTTTAATAGGTGCGCAGGGATGTGGGAAAACTACTTTCATGGCCCGTCTCTTGCCAACTGAGCTGCGCGAGTATTTCCTGGATCATCTGAACCTCTCCAACAAGTTCGACAAGGAGATGGCGCTGACCAACAATCTCATCGTCAACCTTGATGAGTTCGATGCCATCCGTCCCAGTCAGCAAGCTTCCCTGAAGCAGACTCTCTCAAAGAGTAAAGTGAACGGACGTACTATCTTTGGAGCCTCGCAGGACGACCGTCCCCGTTATGCCTCGTTCGTTGCAACGACAAATAATCCCCATCCTCTTTCAGATGTCACGGGTAGCCGACGCTATATCTGTCTCTCCATTCCAGAGGGTAAGTACATCGACAATACTGGCGACATCGACTACGAACAGCTCTATGCTCAGGTGCTCTATGAGATTCGTGAATTGAAATCACCTTATTGGTATAATAATGCCCAGGTGGAGCGCATCCAGCAGTTGAACCTCAACTACATGGATCAGAAAGACATCGCAGAGGTGCTCGAAGTGTGCATCCGCAAGCCCAAAGAAAATGAGAAGGGAATACGAATGAAAAGTAGCGAGATATTAGACCTCGTAAGGCGGGAGTATCCCTCTATCAAAAATGATCACAGCACGAAGGTCCATCTTGGTATTGTCCTCAAGGAGCTCGGCTTTGAAGGCAAGTCCCACGCAGGTCAGACCTACTATCGCGGGTTCCCCTCCGAGTTGCGTAGCTCGATGACTGGCGGCATCTCGGAAATCATCTTGCAGCACTTTGGCAGATTATTGACAGGAAGGTCACCGCTGCTAGGTATCAGTAAATAAGGAATATATGGGCATCCCCCGATTCGGCTTTTCATGAGCTGAGTCGGGGGATGTCTCGTTTATGGAGGTTCATGAAGAAAAAGTCGGTTTTCTGATAAGTTTTGCAAATTTCTTGTTATTTTTGCAGCAACATATATTCAAAAAGGAATGAAGGACTATCCCGATAAGATGACGGCGCAAGAGGCTAGGATGTTTGGTGAGGATGTGCTGAACATCGTGAGTCAGATTCCTCGTGGTAAGGTGACCACGTATGGGCATATCGCTGCGCTGGCGGGATGGCCAAGTCATTCGAGGATGGTAGGGCGGACGCTGAGGTACTCCCCTGAAGCAGAAAAGTTGCCCTGTCATCGGGTGGTGAATAAAGAAGGACGCACGGCTCCTGGGTGGAGTAAGCAACGGGAGTTATTGGAGGAAGAGGGCGTTCGATTTAAAGCCAATGGGCATGTGGATATGAGTAGGTTCCTTTGGGAATTGATAATTGACAATTGATAATTGATAATTGACAATTGATAATTGATAATTGAAAAATTATTATTGATATGAATATAGGTGATAAGGCGCCCGAGATTCTGGGCAAGGACGAACAGGGACGGGATATCCGTCTGAGTGATTACAAGGGTAGGAAACTGGTGTTGTATTTCTATCCGAAGGACAATACGAGCGGGTGTACGGCTGAGGCTTGCAGCCTGCGCGACCATTATAGTGAGTTGCAGGGCAAAGGCTATGAGGTCGTTGGTGTGAGTAAGGACTCTGCTGCTTCGCATGTGAAGTTCAAGGAGAAGCACCAACTGCCGTTTCCACTGATTGCTGACATCAATCACGAGCTGTTAGAAGCCATGGGTGCCTGGGGCGAGAAGAATATGTACGGCAAGAAGACCATGGGAACTATTCGCACCACCTTTATCCTCAATGAGGAGGGTGTCATTGAGCGGATCTTCGCTGGCAAGCAAGTGAAAACCAAAGAGCATGCGGAGCAAATTTTGAGAATTGACAATTGATAATTGAGAATTGATAATTGAGAATTGAGAATTGATAATTGAGAATTGACAATTGATAATTATGGCGAATGCGATTCAAATTAAAAGTAGGGATTTTGCTATTCGTATTGTAGGATGTTATAAATTCCTGACAGAGCAAAAAAACGAATATGTCATGTCGAAGCAATTACTTCGATGTGGTACAAGTATAGGAGCGAATACTCGTGAAAGCAAAAATGCTCAATCGCGTATGGACTTCTTGAATAAACTGAATATCGCATTGAAAGAGGCTGATGAAACAGAATATTGGCTTGACCTCCTTCATGCAACAAATTATTTGGATGACACACAGTATGAGTCTGTCAATTCGGATTGTGCTGAACTCATTAAGTTACTTACTTCAATAATAAAAAAACTCAAAGCGACAGGCGATAAAAAAATAATTGAGAATTGACAATTGATAATTGACAATTAAAATAATGAAGGCTAAGGAAATCATAAGCTATATGGAGTCGCTGCGGAATGAGGAGCAGCGGAAGGTACTCATGGGGTTCTTTAAGACGGGACCAGGTGAGTATGGTGAAGGCGATGAGTTCTTAGGACTGAAAGTGCCACAGACGAGAGAGGTGGTGAAGAACATCTGGAAGGACTTTCCCTTAAGCGAGATTCCTGTACTGCTAATGTCGAAATGGCATGAGGTGAGGCTTTGCGGATTGCTGATTCTGGTGGCGAAATTTGAGAAGTTAGCCACCAAGCGATTGGCGAATGATGCGGAGGCTATCAAACAGCGGGATGAGATTCTGGCGATGTATCTGCAATATGCGGAGCGAGCGAATAACTGGGACTTGGTGGATCTGTCGGCACCTAAGATACTGGGCGCCTCCCTCTTATCCCCCCAAAAGGGGGAAGACTGGAAACGTCAGATGCTTGATGAGTTGGCGGCAAGCGATAATCTGTGGAAACAGCGAATGAGTATTGTTTGTACGTGGAAGACTTCGCAGATGGGAGACCCCTCGTGGTGTTTGCGCTATGCGGAGATACATCTGCACCATCCGCATGATCTGATGCATAAGGCTGTGGGGTGGATGCTCAGAGAGATGGGGAAGCGATGCTCGATGGATTTGCTTCGCGACTTTCTGCAACAGCATGTGCATGAGATGCCCCGCACGATGCTTCGCTATGCTATCGAGAAGATGAGCGAAAAGGAACGGAGAAAGTGGTTGGAGAATTGACAATTGATAATTGATAATTGATAATTGATAATTGATAATTGACAATTGATAATTGAGAATTCTTGGACGAGCCAAGCGGCGAAGCCGAGCGGAGAATTCTTGGACGAGCCGAGCGGACAATTGATGTGATATGTGGTTAAATACGGATAATATTTTGCGGAGCGGTGATGGTGTGGAGTACCATCCATTGCGGCCTTTCCTGCCTGAGAATGCGAGGGTGCTGTTCTTGGGCAGTTTTCCACCCCAGCGCAAACGGTGGTGTATGGACTTTTATTATCCTAACTTTATCAATGACCACTGGCGCATCGAAGGACAGATATTCTTTGGCGACAAAAACCACTTTGTTGATATGGAAGCTAAGCGCTTTAAGATAGAAGAGGTAGTGGCTTTCTGCCAAGAAAAGGGTCTCGCATTCTTTGATACCGCCACGGCTGTACGCCGTCTGAAGGACAATGCCTCCGATAAGTTTCTGGAAGTGGTAGAGCCTACAGACATCCGTGTACTTATTGCAAAACTGCCCCATCTTCGCGCTATCGTCACCACAGGCGAAAAAGCCACCGAAACCATCTGTGCTTCGCTTGGCATTCCTGAAATTCCCAAAGTCAACACTTTTGTATCAACTCCCCTCACCAATATTTCCCTATATCGTCTTCCGTCCTCATCCCGTGCCTATCCTCTGGCTTTTGATAAGAAGGTGGAGTGTTATAGGAAGATGTTTTCTTCAGTAGGACTTCTGCCCTGAAAGAAAACAAACGATAGCCAATCTACTCGATATTTGTAAAAAAAGTTTATTTCTTTGAACGTTTTTTATTCTTCGGTGTATGCATAGATGTGTTGCGCAATAACAGTACATCAAAAACGTTGAATAAAAAAAGAAATAACAATGAAACGAAAAAATATATTGTTGGCCGCCTTTGTGGCATTCAGTCTTCATATCTCGGCTCAGCAGCGGGCCGTGCGCGTGGAGAGTCCCATCGTGACAGAGAAAGACTTCGTATGGTATGTGGAACAGAAAGAGGCTTGGAAAAACGTGATCGAGAAAGACCCTTCCAACGAAGAGGCATGGATGAACTACTACCATGCAGCCCGCTATATGCTATGGTTTAACCAAAATGACACAACGGCGCAACAGGTTATTCGCGAGATGGGAGAGGCCATCCCCGACACTTATACCTATAATTATTGTGCCTATAGCGCCATTGTCAGCGGTCATGGAACCGGCGAGACGGATGGTGACAAATATGCTGAGGCTGCGCTGGCTAAGTTGCCTGCTGAGATGCAGTTTTTCGACTACGACCGCTGGGTGTGCTATCTGGCCATGAAGGGCGATGAGACTCGTATGAAGCCTTTGGCAAAGCGCTATTTTGATAGTGGAATCTATTCGGAGGCTGTGTTGCGCTACAGTTATAATGAATTGGCAGGTATGGATCAGAACGGTATCTATCTGAGCAGTGGCGATGCGGCCATCATTCCTAAGTGGCTCATCCAGGAAGGCATGGGCATGCATAAAGACAAGACCATTGTCTGTGTACCTTTCCTTGTGGTGAAGGAGTATCGTGATTGGCTATTCAAAAAGTTAGATATTGAGCAGCCTGTTTTGAAAGAGCCTACATGTGAGGAAGACTATGATACGAATGAGCAGGCATTGCTACAGGCTATCATTGACAAGTATGGGAGTAAGGTCTATTTCTCAGTTACAACGCCTCAAACCACAATGCAGCCTTGGAAGAATAACCTTTACAATGAAGGTTTGCTGCTGAAATATTCTGAAAAGCCTTATGACAACTTGGCTGTAAAGCGCCGTAATGTTGAGGAACGCTATCTGTTGGAATATCTGCTGGTGTCGTTCCGTCCGGAATGGACCTCTGGACAGCGACTCTCTGCCAACTATGCAGTATTGCTGGCCGATCTGTTGCCCTATTATGCCCAGCGCGACCAGAAACGCTACGACTGGCTGATGAGATTGCTGGTGTCAAGTATCGACAATACTTCAATGGATGAAGAACGTAAACAAGAAATCAGAAATCTGCTGGTCAATCCTTGATGAAAGTGATATCTGTAAGTACCATAAATCCGTGTGTTACCCATGTTGATACCCTTGAGACTCTCGGCACTGACCGATGAACAACTGATGCGGCGGGCTGCTCATGGCAGCGACCGTGCCTTTGAAGAACTCTACAACCGTCATGCCCGACGGTTGCAGGGATTCTTCACTCGCCGACTGGGCAGTGATGCTGATTTAGCTTCTGATTTTGTACACGACACTTTCCTTCGACTCTATGCTGCCCGTGAGACCTACTGCGATGGACGTAGTTTCCGGGCATGGCTTTATACAATAGCCTATAACCTTGTCAAGAATCATCTTCGCAGTCAGCAACCTGTCGTTATTTCCGATGAAAAGGATATTCCTGACGATTGTAATATTGAGGTCGAACTGGACATGCAGAACCTGCACGATGCGTTAAGTGGCGTACTCAAGAATCTGCCCGAGCCCTATGCGATGCTTTTCTCCCTCCATTATGAAGAAGAACTGACGGTTCCCCAAATAGCGCAGATCACAGACCTGCCTGAAGGTACGGTGAAGTCGCGTCTGCACAAAACAATGAACATCATCAAACTACAACTGAAAGCGTATGAAAATAGATAATCAAGATATTGCCCAAATGGCTCGCCAACTGCGTGATGAAGAGAACAGTGCATTGCATGTACGTCCTTGGCCGCATCATCACCGTCATTTCTCTGTGCCTTCGTGGCTCGTTGCCATCCCGGCTGCAGCACTCATCGGTTTCTTCTTTGGGTTATGGACACAATCCAATATGAAAGATACTGCTGCCCTGACATCCCTTGTTGATACAGTTTATATAGAAGTGCCGGTAAAACCAACGGTAAAGGATACTGCCGTTCAAACGGTTGCTCCTGTACCAGTACCTGCTGATAGCAAGGGTGTTCGCCACAGTCCTGCAGTGCGCCGTACGCATCCGGTGGTAGGTAGGCCCGTGTCCAGCGATCAGATTCGCTATGATCTTCTGGTCAGAAACTGATTAATTGTTGTCGGTGACGACGGGTTTACCGGCATCTTTCCAAGCGATGATGCCCCCTTTCAGATTTACGCACTTGTAGCCTTCAGCAGCCAGACGGTTGGAGGCAGATGCCGAGCGGCGACCACTGCGACAATAAACGGCGATGGTCTTTTCTTTTTCCAAAGTAGCTTTTGCCTTTGCCTCAAAGTCGTCCTCTCCCTGATCTATGTTCAGTGCGCCTGCAAGGTGGCCTTCGGCATATTCCTCGGCCGTGCGCACGTCCAGTACTATGACGTTGGGTTCCTGTCTCAGTGAGTCAAAACCGGCAACATCCACATTCTCAAAATTCTCCTGACCGCAGGCTGTCAGCCCAAGCAGTGTCATAAAAGCTAAAAATAACTTTTTCATTTTCTATTCTATTATAGTTGCAAAGGTAATAGATTATTTCGTATTCATTTTTCAGCTAAAACAAATTTTGGCCATTATTCTCAAAATTTTGGCCAAAATTTGAAAAATAATGGCCAAAATTTAAAATAGGGGTTTAACAGGGCCATTTCCTTTAAAGAAGTCTTGGAGCATAAGATGCATTGTTGTCAGCGCTAATGAACAAAAAAACTTCGGGGAGAAAGTCCTCGAAGTTTTTTTTGTTTTTATAATGTGAATCCTTTGTCTATTCAGCAGGATGCAAATACCAGTCGGCATTATTATTACCCTTTGACTGTGACCAGTTCAAGAAAGTAGGATAGATATCGCTGATTTTTGTTCTTTCATTATCCTTTTTCAAAATAGTCTCCTTGAAGTTGGCCAACTGAACACCATGCATATAGAAAGCGAAGGGATAATCACTGTCGCGAACAAAGTATTTGCCTTCGGCAGGAACAGAACGGTCGTCAACAGTGCCGAAAAGGCTGGTGTTCATATTCTTAGTGGGAGCCTCGAAGGGAACGTGTACTTCCCAGCGGCCTTCAGCCTCGTCACGGAAGATGAATGGCTTCACAGTAGCAGTCTTGCTCATCACGTTGAATCCGCCATCATAGTTGATCTCGATGATATAGGTAGTACCCAACTCACCCTTTACATCGTTGGTGAGCAGATAAACAGAACCATCCTTCTGGAAAGTCGTTTCGATGGTGTCGTTGCTGTTGGCTGCCACCTTCTTCATGTTGATACTGGTGGTCTTCCAGTTGATGCCGAGTGTTACGGCCAGTCCAGATGTGCGGGTAACGTAGTTCTGATCGGTAGTAAACTTGAGAGTTTCTTTCTTTACCTTATAGCTGGTACCGTTGGTAACTTCGTAAGTGATTTCGCGTGCCATCTCAACCATGACATCGTTCATGTCGTAGTCGCCGGCTGCAGGCCAAAGGTCTTCAAAGGCATATACACCTACGGTTGTAGTCTTCTTGTCCTCCACAACAGGCAGTGGAGCAAACACATCAGCAGGCTTCAAGGCCAGGATCACGTCGTCGTAATCGAGGTCGTTGCAGGCATCCTCAAAGCCCACGATAGGATACTCCTGACCAGATTCTGTCGATTTGTAAGCGAACTTAGCTGTACGGCTCAGACCGTCAGGATTCTGATACTGGCAGTCGGCAGGATTCAAACCACTGGTGTTGCAGTATGAAAGTCCGTCGGTAGATGTAGCCCATACGTTGTATTGGCGAGCCAATGGCATCTCTGAACCAAAGCCGTTGTAGTTGTTGAAATACTTCTTTCCGTCAACAGTCTTCTGCATGCCCCAGCCGTTTGATTTCAGAATGAAGCCAATCTTTGTTCCTTTGGGGAATACGGTAGTAGCACCAGACATATCGCCATTTGCAATGTTGGGATAGTACATCAGTTGTACAACGTCGCCGCGTTCCAAAGAGATGTTGCCATAGAAGTTGGGAACTTTCTTGAACCAGTCACGATCCCATAAACCGTCCTGAATATTTGGGAACAGCATGATGATGTTCAAATCTTCAGGCTTTACGGGTACCTCATCCTCATGGTAGTAATAGTAACCCAATGAGTTGTTCCAGCAGGTCATACTTCCAAGGAAGGTCACTGTTACGTCTGATGCCTTCTCCAAGGTGAGATCGGCCTGGGCACGATACACATCATGACAGGTCTTGCTGGCTACGAGGGCATTTGAAACTGTTTCGTAGAGACCATCCATCTCTTCGTCGGTAAACAGAAGTCTGGGATCGGCAGTCTCTTTGTCTAACAGATAGGCGGGGCGACCACTCTGGCTGTCCCATTCGCCCAAGGCAACCTTCCAAGGCTTGTAGATCTGTACACCAGTATCATCGCCCGTGCTGACATTTACCATGTTCGACAACTGATAGAGTGTCTGCATGCTTGTGGTCAGAGGACCGCCAACGTCGGCAGCACGACGCGCAGCGCGTTTGGTGTTATTAGTCTTGGAGGCAACAAACATAGCCTTGCCGTCAACCACCTTACCTGACATTGTTTTCTGAATGCGGAAGTTTCCTGTCACCACATAGAGGTAATCGGCATACGCAGGCAGATTGATGTTCTGAGCAAACTTGCCGTCGGGTTCGGTAAAACCTTCATAGATGGGAAGCAAATCTTCTCTCAGTGTTGATGATTCGTCTTCACCAGTGAAAGGATACTCAGTGTAGATACTGAAGAATACCGGGCTTTTAAGTTCATAAGCCGAGTAGTCAACAGTCAGATCAATACTCTTTATGGTCGAGAAATCAAACGGATTTGAAGTCATCGCCATGTCTTGTGGCCCCTCATAGAGGTCTTTTTCCTTGCACGAAGAAACGATGGCAAGGACTGCTGCAAGAATAAGTAATTTTTTCATTATTATTAGTTTTTGTCTTTAATATGTTCCATTTTGCTGCAAATTTAATACTATTTTACGAGTTATACCATATTATAATAGAAAATTATCGAAAAAAGTATCAAATTCTTGAGAAAGACAATTTTGGATAAGAGGGAATTATCGGGTCACCTGCAGAAACATGTGTATTATTCACCAAAACCAGACAAAAAGTTACTATGTTTGCAGTCGGAAACACCAATAAGCCGATAGGGGATAGTCCTTAGGCAGTGAAATATTCCGCACCGTGAGGTGCAGAGAACCTCTTCGCTACGCTTCTAGAACCTCTACATCTCACGTTGCGTGAAAAGAGGCTTCGCGAGGAAAAAAAGAGGCAGAAGATTTGGTACGATAATAATTGGATTGTATATTTGTAAGTGCAAAAAACAAGATACTTTCACAATTAAATACCGTACCAGTATGCAAAGGAACAAAATTTCTTTCAAAGGACAAAAGATTTTCGTAGGAATTGATGTCCATGCTAAGAATTGGGAGGTGGCAATAGCCCCCGAAGTCGGAATTGTAAAGAGGTATTCCCAGAAGCCTTCAGCAAAAGATCTCTTTGACTTTTTGAAGAAGAATTACCCGGATGGTGATTATCAGGCTGTCTATGAGTCTGGCTTCAGTGGATACTCCACTTATTATGCATTGAAGGAAGTCGGTATTGGCTGTATGGTGATTCATGCAGCCGATGTTCCGACGACTCAGTATGAAGAGGTGATGAAGACAGACAGGGTGGATGCCGTAAAACTGGCGAGATCTCTGAAGGCAGGTCTGCTCAAGGGCAACTATGTTCCAGAGAAGCAGTACATTGACGATCGCTCTGTTGTCCGCATACGCAAGACAATACAGAAGCAACTCAGCGGATACAAGTCGAGAGTCAAGCACCTGCTGCATTGTCATGGAGTAGAATTCCCTGAACGATTCTCCAGGAAGCAGACACACTGGTCAAGGGCTTTTATCACCTGGCTGATGAACGATGTGCGGCTGATGTCAGATACACGAACTTCGCTTGACCTGCTCATCAGGCAGGTAGAGGTCCTTAGAGGAACATTGCTGGAGGCTACTCGCCAATTGCGCAAGATGAGCCAGACAGAACGATACAAGCACAGGCATGACCTGCTCAGGACAATCCCCGGAATCGGCATCATAGTCACGATGTGCATCCTGACGGAGGTCTGTGACGTGAAACGTTTCCACAACGAGAAAGAGTTTGCCGCCTACCTTGGACTGATCCCTACAAGCCACAGCAGTGGTGAGAAGACCGTGCATGGCGAGAAGACTTTCAGGGGGAACAAGCAACTTGGCCCCATGATTATCGAGGCTGCATGGATTACCATCGGCAAGGATGCGGGACTTGGAACGCAATATTTTCAGTACAAACAGAGGATGGAACCACAGGAGGCGATAGTGAGGATAGCACGTAAGCTTTCCAACATCATCTTCTCCGTCCTGAAGAATGAAAAGGAATATGTACCATACCAAACGGGTAATTGACATACGGATTATCAGACAACTTCACAAGACGACTCCTGCGTTTTTTTGAGGTGTAGCTTTGACTACATCCTCTTCAAAAAGATTGTTGCGTCTTACTATATATTCTGAAGAAGTAAATTGATGGGCGGTCTTGCTTTGCCGTTTCATCTCATAGAAGTTTGTCTGGTAGGTCTGTTGTCGGTAGTCATTCTGTACCCAACGTAAGCGTTGGGGTGATAGTTACGGCTTCTTCAAAAGTCATCGTACTAATGCATTTCGCGCAAGCGATTGATAACAAACAGTTAATAAACAATAAATATTTTCCAATTATTTGGAATGCAACATAGAAGAAAAACAGAAAAAAAAGATTTTAAAAACAGATTTTTCGTCAGATTTTAAGCGTAGCGTCCAAAAACTCTTGGTCGTCGTTTCACTCCTCAAAATCGAACGAAAAATCAAAAAAAGATAATCATTCAAAAATCTTTTCTCGCGGTGAGGTTCATATTCATGCACTTTTTCTTGCCTAAGCCAAAAGCTGGATGCACCTCAGCCATCTAAAAAACATGTTTTTATTTCTCCCGGTTTTGAAGGTTTTTGTATAATGCGAAGTAAGGCAAACACTGGAATTTGCTAGTTACCCGAATTATCTCATGATTTCAACATCCTCAAAATGAGTGATGATGGGGTGGGGAAGTCCCATTTCTCCTACAACGGTGACAATGTCGAAACGAATGGGATCAGCTATTCTGCGGAATTTAATATAGTGGTTGATGGCAAAGCGAAGGTTGCGTCGTTTTTGCCAGTCAACAGCTTGCTCGGGTGTGGAAAATTTGATGTTGCGGCGTGTCTTCACTTCAACGAAAACAATGAATTCATCCTTTCGGGCAATGATGTCGAGATCGCGATGGCCTGAATGCCAGTCGCGTTCCAAAATGATAAATCCCTTTTCGCGCAAGTAGTCGGCAGCCACCTCCTCGCCCCAGATGCCCATCTGTGAGTGTTCGGCTATCTCATTGTAGCCGTTCTTTTTGTTGTGGCTATTCGTGATGAGTCGCTCACAGCGTTCAAAGGCACTTTTCACCCATCCGTCATGGTCGGGCACATTGGGAAACAGGCGTTCCAAGGCTTTCATGATTTTTGCTGCCTCGTCGTTGTTTTCCTCTTCAATGCATTGCTTGAGTTTATCGACAGCAGTCCAGAACATAGCCGATGAGGCATAAGGACTCTTGTCTGAGGCATATAGTTGGCGGGCGGCTTCGTAAGCTTCTTTCACCCGTTTGCTTTTGCGAAGTTCAAATATCTCTTTGGCGGTCATTGGTTGTTCTTTGTGTGCAAAGATAATCTTTTTTCTCTAAAATGAGTTGTTTCGTATTGTATTTCTCTAAAAAGTTGTACTTTTGTATGCAAAATGCAAAAACAGAAATGGAGCGTAACGACGAAAAACAGACAGCATGGGATTTTGTGGAGAACACAGGACGTAGTATTTTCCTCACGGGTAAGGCCGGAACCGGCAAGACTACTTTCCTGAAAAAAGTGGTAGAACAGTCGCGCAAGCGTCCTATCGTTGTGGCTCCTACAGGCGTGGCAGCCATCAATGCCGGCGGTGTGACGATCCATTCGTTTTTCCAGTTGCCCTTCTCACCGTTCGTGCCAGGAGCAAAGGTGGAGAGCAAGTTTGATTTCGGGCGTGAGAAACGCAAAATCATTTCTTCTATCGACTTGTTGATCATCGACGAGATTTCGATGGTACGTGCCGATCTGCTGGATGCTATTGATAGTGTGCTTCGTCGTTTTCGCGACCATGCCCTTCCCTTTGGCGGTGTACAGTTGCTGATGATTGGCGATCTGGCTCAGCTGACCCCAGTGGTGACGCCCGAGGACGAGCGGATGTTGAAGCCCTACTACGATACTCCCTATTTCTTCGGTTCAAAAGCACTGCAACAGATAGACTATGTAACCATTCAGTTGGAGAAAGTCTATCGTCAGCAGGATGAGTCGTTCGTATCGCTGCTTAATGAAGTGCGCAACGGACATCCCTCGGCAGAGACGCTGAAATCCTTAAACTCTCGTGTTCTGGATGCCAAGTATGGTCGTTCAGACTCCCAACCCCCTAACTTAGGGGGCTTAGGGGCTATCCGACTGACCACTCACAACAACTTGGCCAATTCATACAATGAGTCTGAGTTGAGGCGACTGCCAGGCCCTTCTTATCATTTCCGTGCCGAGGTGAAAGGCACTTTTCCTGATTATTCTTATCCAACAGCGGAGACGCTGGAACTGAAGCAGGGAGCGCAGGTGATGTTTATAAAGAACGATGCATCGGCCGAACACAGATACTATAACGGGCGTATCGGTAGGGTGGTAGAGATTGGCGATACCCGTCTCTCTGTTTATTGTGAGGGTGATGCTGAACCGATCGAAGTGGAACCATTGGAATGGGAGAATACCCGCTATACCCTGAACGAGAAAACGCGTGAGATAGAGGCCGAGGTGCAGGGAACTTTCAAGCAGTTGCCCTTGCGACTGGCATGGGCTATTACTATTCATAAGAGTCAGGGATTGACCTTCGACCGTGCCATCATTGATGCCAACCAATCGTTTGCTCCCGGTCAGGTGTATGTGGCCTTGAGTCGTTGCCGCACCCTCGAAGGTCTTGTATTGGCCTCGCCCCTTCAGGCGCATGCCATCATCAACGATGAGCGGGTGGATCAGTATATTGCTCAGCAGGAATATCAGGCTGAACGAAGTATTGCCCAACTGCCTTTGCTGAAACAGGAATATGAGCGCTATCTGTTGCTACAACTTTTCGATTTCCGGCAATTGTTGTTCTTACAGGAAACGATGGTACGTATTTTCGCAGAGTTCTTTTATCACAGTCATGCTTCACTGAAGCAGTTGCATGACCAGACCTTGCAGGATGTTCAGCAGAAAGTGATGATGGTTGCCTCGAAGTGGCAGCAGAAAATCCAGGCGATGCCCATTGGGCAGTTGCGTGATGCCGACTTTCTGGAGCGAGTGAAGCGTAGTGCCGACTATTTTGCCGACGAACTGAATAATATCTTTGCTAAGCCCCTGGAACTCACGGGCAAGGTGGAAACAGGAAACAAACAGGCTTCGCGCCGACTGAGTAATGCCTTGAGCGATGAGCGACAGACATGGCTCTCGCGCCTTTATCTGCTGAAGAAGATTGCCGAATATGGGTTTACTGTTAGTGGCTATCTGAAGGAAAAGCAAATGTCAATGCTCGATGCCATTGATGCTGATATGCCGGAGAAAGGACAAAAACGGAAACAGAGAACGAAGAAAGCTTCTGTAAGTGCGCAGCCAGCCCCGAAGAAACCCAAAACTTGGGAGGTGAGCCTTGGCCTTTATCTGCAGGGAAAGAAACCGGAGGAGATTGCACAGGAACGTGAACTGACCGTTGGCACTATTCTGGGACACCTGGCCCGATATCTGGATTCTGGCGAGGTTTCGCTCAATGCGCTTGTGGCGCCTGAACATCAGCAGAATATAATGGCAGTCATCCATAAAATAGGGACTGCCGACGGCACCACTGCTATTAAAAATCTTTGTCAGCCCGATGTCACCTATGACGAGATACGACTGATGATGGACCGTATGAGAACTAAATAGAAAACAAACTATGGATAGAAATCAACAAATTATCCGCACCAGTTATATTGGTGTAGCTGCCAATGTGTTGCTGGCCACTTTCAAGGCGGCAGTAGGTTTGGCTGCCAGTTCAGTGGCTATCGTGATGGATGCAGTGAACAATCTGACCGATGTGCTCTCGTCTGTTATCACCATTGTGGGTACCAAACTTTCCAGCAAACCTGCTGACCATGACCATCCTTTCGGTCATGGACGAATAGAATATTTCAGTGCCATTATCATTGCCATCATTGTGTTGATGGCAGGTGTGGGATCGCTGATTGAGTCGGTAAGGAAAATTATTGAGCCTACTGAACCGCAATATACTACGGTGACACTCATCGTGATTATCGTGGCCATTGGCGTGAAATTGGTATTGGGACGATATGTGAAAGCAACAGGCGAGCGTCTGAAAAGCGATGCACTCATAGCCAGTGGTGCCGATGCCTTGTTTGATGCTGCAGTAACCCTGGCCACTTTGGTATCTGCGGGTATCATGCTGCTATGGAATGTCAACCTTGATGGCATTTTCGGTACGCTTATCTCGATTGTTATCTTAAAAGCCGGTTATGAAATGCTTTCGTCGCCTATCAACGAACTGTTGGGCAGTCGTATCTCGCCCGAGTTCGTGTCTCAGCTGAAAAAGGAGGTGATGAGTTTTAAAGAGGTGCATGGTGTGTTCGATATCATTATGAACAGTTATGGACCAGACACCATCATAGGTTCGCTGCATGTCAGTGTGGATGAAACAATGACAGCTCATGAGATACACAGGCTGACGCGTAGCATTGCCCAACGTATCTATTCACAGTTTCATGTTATTCTCACAGTGGGCATCTATGCTGTTTGCACCGATCATGGCGATAGTGGCAGGCTGCAGCATGACGTGATGGCCTTTGTTGCCAGTCAGGAGGGGGTGATGCAAGTACATGCTTTCTATCACTATGAGGACCGCAATCTGATAACGCTCGATGTGGTGCCTGAGGAGAGTGTGAAAAATGCTGCCACTTTCATAGAAAAAATAAAAGGGGCCCTGCACAGGCAGTTCCCCGACTATCATTTCTCTATCATCGCTGATCATAACTACAGCGAGTAATTATCAATAGGTGAGTATTTACGAAAATACTCACCTGTATTTTTTTAAAGATTGTCTAACTCTGCGACATTGCTGGCTATTTCTTCATCAGAGAGTGAATAGTTTTGCAGATCGCCCTTGATGAAGGCCTCGTATGAAGGCATGTCAATCAGTCCGTGACCGGAGAGGTTGAAAAGTATCACCTTCGCTTCGCCAGTCTCTTTGCATTTATTGGCCTCGCGAATGGTGGCGGCAATGGCGTGTGTGCTCTCAGGGGCAGGAATGATACCCTCTGTGCGGGCAAAGAGCATACCGGCCTCGAAGGTTTCAAGCTGGGGAATGTCAACGCCATGCATGTAGCCGTCCTTGATGAGTTGTGAGATAATCATACCAGCACCATGATAGCGCAGTCCGCCGGCGTGAATGTTGCTGGGCTTGAAATTGTGGCCCAGTGTGTACATGGGCAGTAGGGGCGTATAGCCGGCCTCGTCACCAAAGTCATAGCGGAACTGTCCGCGAGTGAGCTTTGGACAACTGTCGGGTTCGGCAGCGATGAACTCGGTATGGCGCTCACCGCTCAGGTTATGGCGCATGAAGGGGAAAGAGATACCGCCGAAGTTTGATCCGCCGCCAAAGCAGCCAATCACGATATCGGGATACTCACCGGCCATCTGCATCTGCTTCTCTGCCTCCAGGCCGATGATGGTCTGGTGCAGACCTACGTGGTTCAGCACCGAACCTAAGGTGTATTTGCAGTTGGGGGTAGTGGTGGCCAGTTCAACAGCCTCACTGATAGCAGTGCCCAGTGACCCCGTGTGCAATGGGTCGCGTGTCAGAATGTCTTTTCCTGCACGTGTTGACATAGAGGGAGAGCCTTCTACCACAGCACCAAAAGTACGCATGATGCTTGAACGGTAGGGCTTCTGCTGCATAGTAATTTTTACCTGATAAACAGCACAGTCCAGTCCGTAGATTTTTGCTGCATAGCTCAAAGCGGCTCCCCATTGTCCAGCGCCTGTTTCAGTAGTCACATTGGTGGTGCCTTCCTGTTTGGCATAGTAGCACTGGGGCAGGGCAGAATTGATCTTGTGCGACCCCAACGGGTTGGTCGATTCGTTCTTAAAGTAAATATGAGCAGGGGTACCCAATGCTTCTTCGAGTGCATAGGCACGAACCAGAGGGGTAGAGCGGTAGTACTTATATTTTTCGAGCACATCTTCCGGAATGTCTATCCAGCGGTGCTCGGTATCCAGTTCCTGTACGCAGCATTCGCGTGGGAAAATGTGTGCCAAATCATCAACGCCCAATGGCTGCTTGGTCTTCGGATGGATAGGAGGCATAGGCTTGTTGGGCATATCGGCCTGTATGTTGTACCACTGTGTGGGAATCTCATTTTCTTGTAGAATAAATTTCTTTTGTTTGCTCATAATTGTAAAAGGATAATATGATTTGTGAATATGCATGCAAATTTACAGTATTATTTGCAGACGAAAGAAGAATGATTGAATTTTTTTGTAGTTTCTTGGGTAAAAATGGTTTTTCTTGCAGTTTTTAATGTATATATTTTCATTTTTGCAAATATACAAGATTTTTTATCAACTCTTGTAGAGTACAGCATTTTTTTTGTTTACCTTTGCAGCCGTTTTACGATTATCAAGAATAGGAATAAAATAGCAGTATATGCTCATTATTGTTGTTATAGCACTCTATTTCTTAGTGCTTTTCGGAATAAGCCGGCTGATGGTGCATCGGGCTTCTAATTCAACATTCTTTCGTGGTGAGAGACGTTCACCGTGGTGGTTAGTGGCTTTCGGTATGGTAGGCGCAAGTATCTCGGGCGTGACCTTTGTGAGCGTGCCTGGCATGGTGCTCAGTAGTGGAATGGCTTATCTGCAGCTATGCATGGGTTTCGTGTTGGGCTATTTAGTGGTTGCCTTCGTGTTGTTGCCTGTTTATTACAAACTGAACCTTACCTCTATTTATAGCTATCTTGGTCAACGACTTGGACAGCGTAGCTATAAGACTGGGGCGTGGTTCTTCCTGTTGTCGAAAATGTGCGGAGCCTCGCTGAAGTTCTATGTGGTGTGCATGATATTGGGAACGTTTCTGGGAGGTTCAAAAGTTCTGTTTGTACTGATTACCATTACGATGGTTTTCTTGATATGGCTTTATACTCGAAGGGGAGGTATTCGTACATTGGTGTTTACAGATACCTTTCAGACGCTTTGTCTGTTTACTGCTCTTCTCCTTATTATATATAAAGTGATGGGACAGATGGAATTCAGTTTGACAGACGCTCTTCACTCTATTGTGGCCGATGAACGCAGTAGGGTGTTCTTTTTTGACGACTGGGCGTCACCAACACTGTTCTGGAAGCAATTGCTCAGTGGACTGTTCATTGTAGTTGTGATGACAGGCTTGGATCAGGATATGATGCAGAAGAACCTGACCTGCAAGACTTTGAAAGATGCCCAAAAGGATATGTGTACCTATGGACTGGCCTTTCTGCCTGCCAACTTCCTCTTTCTGGCCCTGGGCGTTTTGCTTGCACAGTATTTTGAGGCGCAGGGCGTGGCTTTACCCACGAAAGGGGACGATTTGCTGACGATGTTCATTGCCAATCATGGAGAGATGATGATGGGCGGTAGCAAATTCTTCACTCTTCACTCATCACTCTTCACTCTATTCCTAGTCGGCATACTTGCGGCCTCTTGCTCTAGTGCCGATTCGGCACTCACTTCACTGACCACCTGCTACTGTGTAGATATTCGCCAGAAAGAGAATGACGAGCGGTTGCGTCGTAGAGTCCACATGGTGATGTGTGTATGGTTTGCAGCCTTTATCCTGTTGTTTGATGCTGTAAACTCTAAAAGTCTGATTGATGCCATCTATACAGTGGTGAGCTATACCTACGGTCCTCTGTTGGGATTGTTCGCTTTCGGACTATTCACTCGGCATGAGTTGAGCGACCGGTGGGTGCCTTATGTCTGTGTGGCATCGCCTCTGCTTTGCTATACTATTGACCAAATAGCAAAGCAGCAGTTCGATTATCACTTCGGATATGAACTGCTGCTGTTGAATGGAATGCTTACGTTCTTCGGACTCTTGGCGCTGAAGAAGTAAACATGATGTAGAATCTTTACTGCATGTCGTAAACCACCTGCATGAGTTTCTTGCCTATCTCATCGGCTTCGGCCATGGTTTGTGCCTCGCTATACACGCGAATGATGGGTTCGGTGTTCGATTTGCGCAGGTGAACCCACTTGTTGGGGAAATCAATCTTCACACCGTCAATGTCGTTGACAGTAGCCTCGGGATCCTTGGCAAACATTTCTTTTACCTTTACCAGAATGGCATCAACATCTGTTTCAGGAGTGAGGTCGATACGATTCTTGGCTATCTGATAGTCGGGGAAGGTTTTGCGCAGTTCGCTTGCCTTCATTCCTTTCTGGGCCAGACTGCTCAGGAACAAGCCAATACCAACAAGGGCATCGCGACCGTAGTGGCTCTCGGGATAGATCACACCACCATTGCCTTCACCACCAATCACGGCACCTACTTCCTTCATCTTGGTAGTAACGTTCACCTCACCAACGGCTGCTGCTGTGTATTTGCCGCCATGCTTCTCGGTGACATCGCGCAGCGCACGGGTAGAAGAGAGGTTGCTGACGGTATTGCCCTTGTCATGAGCCAATACATAGTCGGCCACACTTACCAGGGTGTATTCTTCGCCGAACATCTTGCCGTCTTCGCAGATGAATGCCAGGCGGTCCACATCCGGATCGACAACGATACCCAGGTCGAAACCTCCTTGGCGCATCTTGTCCATAATGCCCTGCAGGTTTTTCTCCAAGGGCTCAGGATTATGTGCAAACTGACCTGTGCACTCACCGTTCAGAATCTCGAAGTCAACACCCAAAGCCTTGAACAGGTCGGGCAGAATAACACCGCCTACTGAGTTGATGGTGTCGGCACATACGCGGAATTTGCGTGCTTTGATAGCTTCAGTATCCACCAGTCGCAGGTCGAGCACCGACTGGATGTGGCGCTGGTTCATAGTGTCATCCTTAATCACGCGACCCAACTTCTCTACAGGGGCATAGTTGAAGGCTTCAGCCTCTGCCAGACGCAATACCTCAGCACCATCGGCAGCAGTCAGGAACTCGCCCTCACGGTTCAACAGTTTCAGGGCGTTCCATTGTGTGGGATTGTGTGAGGCAGTGATGATGATACCGCCATCGGCCTCATGCCAGCGTACAGCCAACTCGGTGGTTGGTGTGGTAGCCAGACCAATGTCAATCACTTCGTAGCCCATACCAACGAGGGTACCGCAAACTACGTCGCGTACCATCGGGCCGGAAATACGGCCGTCACGGCCTACCACAATTTTCTTGCCGCCAATGAAGGTAGCATATGCGGTTGTAAACTTAACAATGTCGAGAGGATTGAGCGTATCGCCCGTAGGTCCGCCTATAGTACCGCGGATACCAGAAATTGATTTGATTAATGTCATAGACCAGGTTGTCTTTGAAATGTTATTTCGTAAAAATATGGATATACATTGCTTGAAGCTACGGTATGTCCCTGAGTGTGAGGAACGATGAGGCGAACCTGTGACACGTTCTCGGTGGCAGTAGGAGCTCCCACTTTAATATAGCTTAATGGAACAAGCCATGCCGAAGGTACCGAAGCACTGTAGCGGTTCAGCATCAGACCAGAGGTAAACGATGCCGTAAAGTTGTTTCCCGTTCTTGAAACGTTCATCACGTCAGGATCATAGGCATCGTAGAAATTCGTATAAACAGTTGTGGTGTCGAAAATACTGCGTTCCATGAAACGAACATAGAGATTGACATTCTCTTTGTCTTTCACAGCCGATCCACTGCCTTTGTTGACGATTTGCATATACACACCACTATTGTTCATATATACATATTCGTCTGCACCAGTGCTGTCGCCCTGAGCATGAAACTGTGCTTCTTCGATAACCTTGATATTTCTGTAGCTGATGAAATCGCTGATGCCATCGCGCTCTTTGGCTTTTTGGTCAGCGTAGGTCTCATAGTCGTTGCAGGCAGTAAGAAAACTAAAGCCGGCAAAGATTATGAGCAAATGGGATAATTTCTTCATATATCGAATAAAAAATACGTATTTCCGTGCAAAGGTAATGCTTTTAGTGAAGAGTGAAAAGTGAAGAGTGAAGAATTTTCTTCTGCTTGACAAAAATTAAGACTCTTCCATTCGTCTCTATTTCAACTGGTTCTCGAATGCAAGAATGGCTTGCTGGGCTATTTTTACAGCCTCTTCCATGCTGCAGTAAAGTCGGCCGCCAGAGGCATTCAAGTGTCCACCTCCATTGAAGAAACGTGCTGCTACCTCATTGCAAGGGAACTGATCTACCGAGCGAAGACTCACCCAAATAGTGTTCTCTTTCTCAGTATCTTCACGCAGCGAGATACTCAGCTTGTGTCCTTTTATCTGCAGCGGCATGTTCACGAGTCCTTCGGCATCTCCTTTTATGAAGTTGAAACGCTTCAAATCCTGGCGTGTCAAAGTGAAGTAGGAGGCATGACGCTGACTGTCAACCACCAGACGCTGATACATCACATAGCCCATCAGGCGTAGACGGTCTTCCGAGAAATTGTGATAAACATTGCGGTAGATTTTGTCTTTGTTGATGTGTTTGGTGAGCAACTGGCTGATGATAAAATAAACATCGCAATTGTCAGAGTTGTAGGTGAATGCGCCTGTGTCGGTCATCATGCCGCAATAGACGGGAATAGCAAAGTGCTTAGTCATCTGTTCGAATGCGCCCATTTGCCAAGTGAGGCGGAACACCAGCTCACAGGTTGAGCAGGCTTCAGGGTGCGAGATGGTGATAACACTGGGAATGTCAGGCTCCAGATGATGGTCAATGAGCACTCTTGGTGCAGGCGAGGCATCAAGTGCAGCCTGCATGTCGCCTACACGACTGGATGTATTGAAATCAAGACAGAATATAAGGTCGGCATGCTGGAATGTCCAGTCGCATCCTTCTTTATGCTTGTCGTAACGAATAATCTTATCGGTATTGGGCATCCAATGCAGGTAGTCGGGATACTGGTCGGGAACGATGACCTGAGTGGCTTTTCCAAAAAAGGTTCTTAACACTTCTGCCCAACCCAATGACGCACCCAAGGCATCCCCATCGGGATTCTGGTGGCACACACAAAGAATGGTTTCGCTTTGGCTTATCAGTGCTTGCAACTGCTCGCACTCCACTTGTGAAATAATTTCTTTCAGCATGTAGATAGGATTAGTCCGTTATCTCCTCTATGGACTTGCGGTTCTTTTCTCTCAGTTCGTCGGCAGCATATCCCAATGGAATAATCACTGCAGGCTCCTCGTTTTCGGGCAGATTAAACTGCTCCTTCAAAAGGGCTGCATCGAAATTGCACACCCAGCAGGTGGCCAGTTCCTGTTCGGTTGCTGCCAGACAAAGGTGCTCAACGGCAATGGCAATGTCTATATCACCGTGATGCTTGCCGTCGCGACGCACCCATTCCTCATCGTGCAGAATAGAGGCGATGATATACATTGGAGCAGTGTTGATCCAATCGCGCTTGTAGCACTGCTGTACCTTCACCTTTTCCTCATCGCTGGTCACAATATGAAAACGCCAGGGCTGCTTGTTGACAGCCGATGGAGCCAGGCGAACACATTCCATGATATAATCCAATTTATCTTTCTCCACGCTGCGTGCCTGATAGTTGCGGCTGCTGTAACGGTTCTGTACAAGTTCTAAAAAGTTTTTCATTTTTGTTTCTCCCTTTCTTGTTTTGGTTGCAAAGGTAGTGCTTTTTTGTTGATTTAATCAATTTTCTTGGTGAAAACGATATAAGTTTAGTTTTTTTTCTTATCTTTGCGACAGAAGTTGCGAATTAACTAAAGTTTGCCATTTTGAAGTGAACTCAATTTGGTGAGAAAACAAATTATTAACCCCTAAAACAAAAAAGAAAATGAAAAAGTATGTATGTGGCACTTGTGGCTATGAGTATGATCCTACAGTAGGTGATCCTGAAAACGGCATTCCCGCAGGAACGGCTTTCGAAGACCTTCCCGATGATTGGGTATGCCCTCTATGTGGTGTTGGTAAAGAAGAATTTGTCGAAGCCTAACGATATTTTTCGAATAATTACTTTGAGGCTTGCTTCGTCTTTACAAAGATGAAGCAAGTCTCCTTGTTTTTTCTCAGATTCTTTGTACCTTTGTAGCCCAAAAACAAGAAAAGCAAATGGAATATATGTCACAAGAAGGCTACGATAAGCTGGTAGCCGAGTTGCAACAGTTGGAAAAAGTAGAACTTCCTCAGGTGCGTGATGCTATTGCTGAAGCACGTGATAAAGGCGATTTAAGTGAGAATTTTGAATATCATGCTGCCAAGCGCGAGCAAGGCCGTTTGTTGGGACGTATCCGTTTTATGCAGCGTGTGTTGGAGAATGCACGTGTGATTGATACTTCAAAACTGAGTTCTGACAGTGTTGGTCTGCTTTGTAAGGTTGATATGACCAATATGAACAATCAGGCTCACATGGCATATACCATTGCCAGTCCGCACGAGGCCAATCTCCGTGAAGGGAAAATCTCTATCAAGTCACCAATCGCTCAAGCATTATTAAACAAAAAAGTGGGTGATATTGTGGAAGTGCAAGTTCCAGCAGGAATGCTGAAACTGCGCATCGACAATATCACCCGACTTATATAATTAATAAGGTGTCATTTATCATTATTTTGTGGTGATTTTGGTATATAAATGGCGAAATACTTGGAAATGTTGTGAAACTTGCTTAACTTTGCTGCCAAAAATGGGGTACAGTGCAAAGGAAACGTGCTTCCGAGACCTGTAGTCATGATGTACAATATTATACATCATTATATTTTTTTATCAGTGCCCGATGAAAATACTGCGCTGAGCCGACACAACAGGGGACGAGCCGGCAAGTGGTTGTAAATCAGTGAATAAAAATTAATGGACAGTCAAAAAAATAGCAGTCGTTAAGCTCTCGTCTTATCGGACAGCAATAATAACTTAAATTGTAAATAACGCAGACTTGTAAATGAAACGAACAGCCGCAATGATAACATGCCTTATGTTGATTTTCAGTATGGGGTGGGCACAGTCGGTCATGATCGACGATCAAATCATGGATTTTGTGATAGAGCAGCACGCCAACGGCGTGTCGCGTCATTATATTGTCAAACAACTGATGCAGCGAGGAGTGACTGCCGAGCAACTGCGCAGCCTCCAGAAGAAATACGAAAAGCAGACAAACGGCGAAATACTGGGTGCCAAGAATTAAACGAGAAAGACATGAAAAAAAAAGAAGGCGTTTTTTTTTACTAACTAATATTTTTTCAAATGAAACATTTTTTACTTTTCGCAATGGGTGCCATGATGGCCATGCCATCGTTCGCACAGGTTGAGGACAAAACGTTTCTCATCAAGAATGCCGGTTTCGACGAGGACCTCACGTTCCAAGCCGATGGTACGATGAAGGAAGCTGTGAGCACCACTACGTCGCTTTCTGACCGAAGCTGGGCCTACATCGCAGCCGACAACACCGTGTATGCTCGCCCGAAGAGCACCAGTTCGAAGAACCGTCCCGACGGTCGCAAGATGGAGGCCGTGAACGGATTCAAGGGTCAGATTCAGGGATGGACGATGGAGTCGTCTGGTACATTCCCTGCTTGTGAGTGGACTTACTTCGGCTCAGTTCCTTACGATCTGTCTGCAACGGCAGTGCCTATCTCCGACGACGGCACCACCTATCTGGTAGTGCCTGCCCGCCCAGCTAACGGTGAGTTCGAAGCAGGCAACGGATTCGTCTATCTGCGCGCCGGCTGGGGAGGTATGGCCATCTACAAGCAGGAGGTGAAACTGCCCTGCGCCAAGTATCGTCTGGAGTACTGGACCATCAACATCAACTCAAACACCACCAGTTCGGTTACTGACCTCTCGCAGGTGAAGTGCCGCAAAGAAGTGTTCAAGGATGAGGATGCTACACTCATTCAGTCGCAACAGTGGGTAAAGCACTCATTCGAGTTCACCCCCACGGCCCGTTTCAGCATGCAGTTCGGCTATCAGGCTGCCAACGCCGGTTCAGGCGGCATGCCTATCGTAGCCCTCGACGGCATCAAGCTCTACAAGATTGGCGAGGCCAATCCAACTGAAATCCTTCAAGCCATGAAGAGTGATTGCGACGACCTTGCAGGACAGGCCACCGCATTAGGATACGATGGTTTGGCTGGTCAGATTGGTGACTACAGCTTCGAATTGGAAGGCATTGACACAGAGGATCTCGATGCTTTCTCCGTAGCCGTCGACGCAGCCGATGCCGTCATGGAAAAGTTCAGGGCTGCCATTGCCGAGGCAGCGAACGTGGATGCCATGTTGAATAAGATGGACCAGATCATGCAGGCCACCGACTATCCTGGCAAGGCCGACTTCCAGACCGTAATGGTGAAGCTTCTCTACTACAAGGAAGGCCCGTACACCGGCGAAGGCGAAGACTTCGCTGCATGGATTCTGGGCGCTGTAGAGGAAGGCAATGCTGCCATCCGCGCCTACTACTTCACTCAGGTGGCTACTGTTGACAATCCTGCCGACTACACCTTCTTAGTGAAGAGCCCCTGGTTCATCAAGGAGACCGCACAACCCACATACAACGAAGGAACATACACCTTCCCGAACGCAGCTGACTATGTTGAAGGCAGCTCGAACGACGACCTGACCAGCGAGGGCTGGAAGGTGACGGGTACCTATACCGGCGGCGACCAGCGACTGAACTGGCAGCGGGGACGCAGCTGCTGGAACGCATGGGGCAGCAACATCAGCGGAACCATCGCCGTAGGCCAGACCATCGAAGGACTGCCCAACGGATATTACACCGTAAGTGCCGACTTAATTACTCAGACAGAATGCCTGACCGATCAGCACGTCTATGCCGAGAGCACAATCGAGAAGAATATCTCGTCAAGCCTGACCACGGAAGGATATGACAATAGTAACTGGGAGACGCTGAGCATGACGGCTGAACAGAAGGTGCTCGTGGTGGACGGAGTCCTCACCATCGGTGCCGAGGGTACAGGTACCGGTTCGGGCTCAGCTGGCTGGTTCCTCGCCACTAACTTCAAACTGAACTATCTGGGCGAGGCTACCCCCGATGACTTAAAGACTACGTTCGACGCAAAGGTGGCTGTTGCCAATGAACTGGCTGGCAAGATGCACTTTGCCGCCGACAAGAAGGCGCTGAACGACACTATCGCCAAGTATAGTGCTACGACCGACTACATTCCTGCAATGGTTGCCCTCAAAGCTGCCATCCAGACGGCTCAGGAGAGTGAGGCTAAGTACAAGGAGTACATGCAGGAGGGCAAGACTTTGCCCACCATCGCAGAGACACTGGCCAAGAACGGCGGTGAGGGCTACGGGGCTGCCGAGGAAATTGCAGAGTTCGCCTACGACTTCTCAATCAACTGGATTGGAAGCGACGCTGCCACCTACACCAAGATCGACAGCATCGTGAAGCACACCTTCAACTATTTGTACACCTACATACCGGCCTACAACACTGCCAACACTGTGGCCAGCGAAGCTCTTCCCACCGGAAAGGCTGCCTTGCAGGCATTGATGGACGAGCAGAAAGATGTGCTCGTGACCGAGATGCAGACCGAGGCTGTCGTCAAGGAATACGTGGCTGCCCTGGACTCACTCATGCTGAAAGTGAAAAGGCAGAACATCATTGACGACGAGAACGCCACCGACTTCACTACCTTCATACTGAACCCCAACCTCGAAGAGGAGAGCGGATGGCACTTCGTTCTCGGCAACGGCGACAAGAACACAACCAGCGGACAGTGGTTCGACGGCAGCAACACACGTTACATCGACTCTTATAACTCTGAGGACCTGAAGGATCCCGATACACAAGAGGTGATTGACCACATCGGTCTGGTGGGCTTCATGGGATGGCAGGAAGTGACCGACCTGCCCAACGGAACCTACGAGGTGGGCGTCTATACCCGCACTCCGGCTGAAGGGGCCTATATCTTCACATCTGTGGCCGAGGCCGACACGGCATTCGTAGAGATTCCTCTCGACTACTACATGGACGGCGAGACGCAGGTCATTGCCTCCGACAAATACGGTGCGCTGTGGGAAAACGCTAAAACCATCATTGAAGGCGGATTGGAAGAGACTGATCCTCAGTACGCTTTCTATACAGCTATCTACAACGCCAACAACGGTGAAGGACGCGGCTGGAAACATCAGATCATGACAGCTGTAGTGACCAACCACGTGCTGACCATCGGAACAAAGACCGGCGTTGCCGGACTGAACGAGAAGGCATTTACGGGCAACTGGTACTCTGTAGGCGGCTGGACCCTGAAGCTCGTCGCTAAGGGCGACAACTCCGACTGGAACGGTCCTATCACTACCGGCATCGACAGCGTCAGGAACGCCAAGGCTGAGATGGAGGGCATCTTCACCCTCACAGGCGCAAAGGTCAGCAAGATGCAGCGCGGACTGAACATCATCGTTCGTAACGGAAAGGCCACCAAGGTCATCGTGAAGTAAAAAACAAGTATTCACTACCGATCAAGTCCTGCATTCCCCCAAGAGGGGAGCGCAGGACTTTTTTGCAGCCCCAAAGCCTGGCCCCTTTTTTTAAAATTTGCAGCCCTAAAGCCTGGCCTTTTTTAAAAAATTTCAGCCCCAAAGCCTGGATCTTTGTTCAAGAATCATCAATGACATCTGCTCCGTCTGCTCCCTTATCTGCTCCCCGTAAACGCCTGTTAGTCAGCAAGGGAGCAGATGGAGCAGATGTTTTTTTTCTTACTGTATTGCGAGTAAATTCCTGTCTTGTCTTACTGTATTGCGAGTAAATTCCTGTCTTTTTAGAAAAACAGGGCTATTGCGTCTTGTCTTTATGTTTGCTTACGATTCTTCACAAGATTCTCGAAGTTACATTACGCCCGACAGCGATGTTTTATACTGCGAGTTCAATGTGCCACAGATAAAACGTCAGAAACGTCTTTTCATATATTTAGTGTAGTCCCGTTACCCTTGTCATGCGTGGTCTGCGAGTAAAAAAAGATTTCTGATAAAACAAAGAAAAAGCCCGAAAACTTTTGTTGGATGAGTTTTCGGGCTTGGTTATTAAAAGAATAGTCGGCTTAGAACAGCTTGTTGGGATAGACACCCTCGTCGACGAGCTTCTGGATGCGCTCTACGGTGGCCTGGCGGTCGGCAGCATAGGTTACGCCGAACCACTTTGAGGTGGTGTCGAGGACTTCGCAGGTTGCGGTGCCTTCGGTGATGAGCTTGTTGACCATCAGGGGAATGAAGAACTCAGCCTTCAGGTTCTCCATGTTCTTCGGATCACTGAGGAACTCCTTGAAATAAGCCTCAGAGTGCTCAAAATAGTCAGGAGTAAAGCCCCACATGTTCATTGAAACAGGTACGTTCTCGCCGAGAGCCTGCCATTTTCCGTTCTCGTCCTTGAAGCGGATGGGCTGGTCAGCCTCGCCTGCCTTAGAACCGTCTTCAGCACAACGTACAATCTCTGTGCGCTCTACTACGTCGGTCAGATGGCGCTTCTCGTTGTAGGCGCAAACGCCACGAGCTACAGTACCATTTTCTGAAAGAGTGTTGCTTACGCGGAAGCCTACCATTGCATACTGGTTCTTTGCACCCTCTGGCAGGTTGCTCAGATACTTACCAATCTGCATGAAAGCGTCACGGCCGTAGAAGTCATCACAGTTGATAACACAGAAAGGCTCCTTAATCACGTCCTTACCCATGAGCACAGCATGGTTAGTTCCCCAAGGCTTTACGCGTCCTTCGGGTACCTTGAAACCTTCGGGCAGAGCATCAAGGGCTTGGAAGCAGAGTTCACAGGGTACCTGTCCCTCATACTTTGAGAGAATCTGAGTACGGAACTGCTCTTCGAAATCCTTACGGATTACCCATACTATTTTGCCGAATCCTGCCTGGATTGCGTCATAGATACTATAGTCCATGATTGTTTCGCCATTAGGACCCAGTCCGTCAAGCTGTTTCAGTCCACCGTAGCGGCTGCCCATACCGGCAGCAAGTAGAAAAAGTGTAGGTTTCATTTGTTTTGAATTATTTGAGTTATAAAAATCTTGCATGCAAAAGTAGCAAAAAAAGTGAAGAGTGAAAAGTGAAGCGTGAATAATTTGTTACTGCTTTACAAAAATTAAGAATAAACGCCCCTTCTCATCTTTTACTTTTTGGCTTTTTCCGATGCTGCGGCGGAACCGCAGCACACAGTATTTTGCCTCTCATCTCTCATCTCTCATCTTAGAATGGATATCCGATTGCTAAGTGCAGTGAGTGCATGTCCTTGAAACGTTCTATGTTGAAATAGCCCGACTTTGAAGTCTTGTAAGGCACATGGAGACCAAAGCCCCAATCTACACGGATTACAAGGAATTCGAGGTCATAGCGCAGACCGAGTCCCGTGCCTGTAGCCAGTTGGTTGAACAGGTTCTTGAATTGAAACTTCGTACCTGTGAACTGATCGTTCCATTCATCTGCCTCAGCAATGTCGGATGCCGACATGTCCTCCGTTTTGTCCATTGTCAGACTACGCTCCGACCAGATATTGCCTGCATCAAAGAACATCGCTCCGTACAGGCTGCCAAACAGTCTGCGGCGATACTCTAAGTTCATTACCAGTTTTGAGTTACCGTTCTGTATCAGGTAGGATGATTGTCGGTCGCCAGGAATTCCACGGAAGTCGCCAGGTCCGATAGAACGGGCTGAAAAGGCACGGATGCTGTTGGCACCACCCACCCAGAAACCTTCACTGAATGGATAGTTCAGTGAGTTGCCAAACATCCAGATGATGCCGGCGTTGATATGTCCTACCAGTTGAGACTGGTGGTCGAGAGTCCAAGTTTTGGTGTAGTCGGTCTCCAGTTTAAGAAATTGTGAGTACGGTGTTTTGAACAGTTCCTTGTTCTCTGTGTTCCATTTTTCGCCTTTGGCCATGAAATAGAGTGACACGAAATTTCCAGATTCCTCGATAGTGGTCTCCCAGCGATAGGGGTAGCGACTGCCCGACCTGTTGGAATAGGTATAGGTATATCGCATCTTAGGAATGAAATAGTCGCCCATCGTGACCGACAGATAGGGATGCTTTTCGAGCAGCGACTGGAATTTGTCTGTGTAGCTGTTCTTGTACTGATATTTTACAGTGAGTGGTGAGAACTGGTGCAGGCGCTGTTCCGATGTTTGCCAGCGGTAGCTCCATTCACCCGAAACGATATGCATCTTGTAGTAGCCAGGGCGCATAATGATGTCGGTAGAGGCTTTTGCCACTGTCCATGGGGTAGAATAGAACGTACGCGGACGGATAATCTTTCCGTTTTTATCACGCTTCAGCCGGCCGTTCTTGTCGCGTTTGAATTCCTCGCTGCCTATGAAAGGAGCGATGATGCGTGGGAACTCTATCGAACCGTCCACACCATAGGAGTATGAATTGTTGCCAGAATCGTTGCCGCTGGTCTGCCATTCATACGAACCATGCAGGTTGATATCTATCTTTTCGCCCCCACGGAATGCATTTCTGCGGGTGAAACCAATTTTGGCTTCAGGTCCCATGCGTCCGATGGTACGGTTCTTATAGCTTGTCTCAAAATAGAAATCGTAGGGTTTGTCGAAAGTACAAGTAAGGAACAGATCGAGCGAGTCAGTACCTTCACGGGGCACGAACTTGAAGTCGGTCGAACTGAACAGTCCCACTGAGTTGATGTTCTGCATAGAGGCGATATATTTGTCGTAGCTATACAACTGTCGTGGGCGCAGTTTCAGGTCGCGAAGAATCACGCTTGGACGGATAGGCGGTTTCTTTCCGCTATAATATAGTTTCAGAAAGTGTCGGCCGGCACTGTCGGTAAGTTGTTCGCGTGCGGTGCGTTGCAAAGTCATCCTCAGACTTCCTATATACCATTTCTGTAGCGCTTGTTGTGGCAGCGAGTCAGCCATCTGCAGGCGCAGTTTTGCACGATTGGGAATGTCGAACGTGTCGGCCAGAAACGATGCAAAACTGGGCTGATAGTAGTAATAGCCGTTGTTGCGCATCAGTCGTGAGATACGTTGGCGCTCTGCGTCAAGGTTTGCCACCGTGAAAGGTACACCTTTTTTTATATATGCATCGTCGAGCGTTGAGTCGATGAGCTGTTGCATGTCGGCAGGGAATCCTACGTAGGCCATGCTGTCAACCAGAAACAGCGAGTCGAGATTGACGGTATAGCCAATCTTCATTTTCTTCTTGCTTTTCTGTGGCACTTCAGTGAAACTGACATCTCCATGCAGATAGCCATTGTTGCGCAGTACTGAACGTCCCACCGAGGCACGGAGTGAAGGGTTTATCTGGCTCATCAGAACAGGTGCCTTACCGAACGATTTGTTCAGCCATTGTTTGAACTTTCCGTGAGAGCCGTAGCTGTAGTTGTAAATCCACAGGCGATAAGGGAAGGGTGTGCGATAGTAGGGGGAACCAAACAGTGCACCGTTGGGGGCAGTGGCCAGAGCAGCCTCTATCTCTTCCTGTGTATTGATGAAATGCTCTTTCTGTTGTTTCTCGTCGTACCCTTTGTATTCAATCTTGGTAAGGCCAGTAAACAACTGGTCGTCGTCAGGCACTGTCTTTGTGGTGGAACACGCATACAGTCCTGTCAGGCTGATGAACACTATAGAACGTTGTAGAGCCTTTTTCATTCTATCGTATGCTGTCTGTCTTGATGCTATCTGTCTTAATCTGTAGCTTCTCATCTTTTGGTCTGTTAAGAGTGGTGCGAGGCAGTAACGTTGACTGTCCTGTGGTGCGTGGCATCATGGGTGTCTGCTGTTTGCCCCAGATTTGGAATATTTCCATAAAGGTGTTCAGTTTGCGTTTCCACATGTAGCCGCCTCCGTATTCACTGGTATATCCGTCGAGCCAGTCATACACGTTCTGGTTGTAGAACAGTTTGGCATATTGGTTCGAGGTAGGTGTCAGTCGGTATTCCATTGCCACATTGTCAAAGAACGACTGTTTCTCGCCTTCTATCTCGTTGCCCGACGATATCTTTCCACCTATCTGCACTTTCAGGCGATTGTTCCAGAAACGCTTGGCAAACTTGAATGAATAGTCTGTACGTGTCTCGCCTGTAGCATCGGTGGTGTTGTCGAGGCCTACGCTCAAGTCGAGTGTCTTCAGTGCGCTGCCGGTAATATTGTTGATCTCGCTTTGTAGGAACGAGCTGAGAGCCGAGTTCATGGAGAAACCGCTGGTGTTTCCGTCGGCCAGATACATGCCTGTAGTGAGCATCGTAACAGCCAGCTTGCCTCGCTGTTCAGGTGTCATCGCAGTCAGTTCGTTGGCTACCGTCATATCTTCAGGTGCCGAGATGATGAACTCCAGACCCATATCGTTGAGTGTTTTGGTGATGACCACACCACAGTCGAACGCCACGCTCCTGCTCTGTTCGCCTTCCTGTCCTACAGATGCTTTTGTGCGTTCGGTGGCCGTAAGGTTCAGTCGTGGGTTCATCGGGTCGCCGGTAAACTCTACGTAGCTTCCGTCCTGAATCGTAAACGTTTTCAGTGGGATGACGGGCAGTGAGTACTTCATTGAACCGCTTGACATGGTATAGCGGCCAGTCATGTTGATACCATCGGAATTGTATTTCATGCTGAGGTCGCCTCCGCCAAACAAGTCCACATAGTTTGTCTGGTCAACGTCGAGTCCGCACCTCACGTGAACACCCGGGTCGATACTGATGGTGATGTCAACGTTCAGTCCGTCAGGAACAGGCTTTTCAACCTTTGCCTGTGTCTCGTCCGAGAAGTCGGTGAACTTCACCAGTTCGTCCATGCGGTTATCGCCTGAAAGAGGCGAGTCCAGCAACAGGTAAGTCAGGTCGGTAGTACCCAGCAAGTCCAGTCTTCCGCGCATCTGCAACTGATCCAGTCGTCCGCTCATGCGTGCAAAGAAGTTCATGTATGCCTTACCGTAGGCTATCGATTCTTTGGTCTGTTTAGCATTGATGAGCTGGAAATTGCGGGCACGTATGCGCAGGTCGGTTGTGATGCGGTTCATATCATGGAAGTCAATGTTGCCCATGATATTAAGCGGGTTGTCGTTGTAGGCATACATGGTGAAGTTCTCGAGCAATAGTTGTGAGTTGATGACACGCACGGGGTCGTTGTCGAATCGCAACTGCATACCGTAAGGCTTACTCACCAGGAAGGCAGAGTCGAGGATAATCTCACCGTCCACCTGTGGCTTGCTCATCGTTCCTTTCACAGCCATCTCGCCATCGGCATAGCCCTCCAAACCAATTAACTGGTCGGGCACGAAACCGTTGACAATATCCATTGGAGTGTGCAGCAGTTTCAGCGTGGCATCGAAACTACCCTCGTCCTGATTCTTATAGCTACCTTTCAGGGTAAGTACCTCACGTTCTTCCAGCATCATGATTGCCTCGAGGGCGTGCGTGTCGTCCTCACGTTGCATATAGACAAACTCAGTGCTGACATTGCCCACCGGACTACTCTCATAGGTCAGGTGTGCTATGTTCATATCGCTGGCCACAGAGATATGCTCGTCCTGATCCATGATCAGGTGATAGTCGCCGTTGAGCGTACCGGAGATACGAGGCAGATAAGGAATGGCCGATGTCAGTTTCTCCAGATCGAAGCGGTAGAGGCTGACAGTGAGGTCCTGCAACGTAGTAGAATCCTGATCTTCAGAATAGATCTTCACACCAGTTCCATCGTCAGCAATCAAGTCAACCTTAGCCTGAAGTTTCAGGTCGTTGCCCAGGAACAGGAAGTTGTCGGCATTCAGTTTAAACTCCCGATAGCCCAATGTGGGGCGCTCGGGCAACAGGTGAACGCGCATGCCGTGTTCCTCGATTGTGGCTTTTGCTCCCAGTCGTAGGCCCAACAAACCTTTCTCGTCGTAGAATCGGATGCCCGTCACGGCGCCGTTCTCTTTGAACGAGCCGTCGAGCAGGGCGTTGAACACAAACTGCGGGTTTCGGCGGTCGTTGGTCACCTGTCCCTGATAGGTCAGACCATGTTCAGATTCACGCAATCTGAGTCGGATGGTATCAATACGTATCGAGTCGGCGTTGAGCGAGTACACGTATGCATCGCCGTTGATACCAATATTCTGTTGTGTGCGCAAGTCGATGTTCAGTTCCTTGAAGTAAGTGTTCACCGATGCGCTGAGCATGTTGGCGATGGGATTGTTTCGTCCGCTGGTCACAAACAGTCGGGCGTTGGGCAGTACGTGCTTGATGTTCTCAAGATTGATGGTCCTGTTCTTGAACTGGGCCATCAAACTGTCAGACAGTAGTTCAAACTGCTGCATCAACAGCTCGTAGCCTCCGCTGGCGTCAGCCTTCACAATCATGTCGCCACTCTGCAGTCGGAATAGCGTAGTGTCGGCCTGAGTGCGAATAGTAATGCCTACATCATCAGGGCGATACAGGTTCAGCGAGTCTTGTATGTAGATGTCGCCTATCAGTCCCGACAGTCGGTGACGTTCAGCCAGATTACTCTCCACATCAATATGGCCACACATGCCAATAGTCAGTTGGTTTTCCGATACCTGCAGTGCTTGGAAGTCTAGTTTTTGCAGGTCGGCCCCGATTGTTGCGCTGATATTCTTTGTGTCGAGGAGTGCATCGATGCTCAGTTTTCCTTGCAGCAGCTGGTTGTGTCCCTCTACGGCTACCACCCCGTGTCCATTATTCAGTCTGGCAGTGGCAGCAATGCTGTCCACCTTCATGTTTCCGTATTTCAGACTGTCTATACTGGCATCGGCCTCCATCCAGCAGGTACGTTTCATAAAGTCGGTACCTTTTCCCTTCACCTTCGCCTTTGCTGAGAGCTGGTAGAGAGACTGCTTGGGCAGGAACTTGTGCAGGTCGAGTGCGGCAATCATCATACTGGCATCATAGCTCATGTTGCGCTGGTTGAACCATCCCTCTGCTTTTACCCTTCCTTTACCTTGTGTGGCCACAATGTTTGCCTGATAGCGAGGACCGTTGGCATGCAGAATGGCGTTCAGCCCTATGCCTTGCGGAATACGGATATCATCGGGAAGGTCGGCCAGTGGTTGTGTGAACGACAGGTCATAACTCTGAGCCTCTACGTTGAGCTGAGCAAACAGTCGGTCCATGTCCATCAGCTGTTCCGTCTGTCCCCATGCCTTTGCATGCAGGGCAGTGGGCAGTGTCAGTTCCAGTTCGTTAATCTCTGCCTTTTCCATATTTCCGTGCATGTCGGCTGTGATGGTGAGTGGCCATTCCGGCCATCTGTTGCGGAACTTCTCAGGCATGTCTGCCATAAAGAGCATCAGGTCTTCCTTGCCCAGTTGAGCGTTGAGGTTCAGTTGAATCTGTCCGGGCTGGATAGAGTCCATCACGTTGAAATCGACAGTTGCGCGTGTGTGTATATTAGAATAAGGTGTAGCGAGCAGCAGACTCGGCAGTCGTAGTCCTACTGAGTCCATGAGTATGGTTCCTGCCAGTTGTGTCAGTTGCAGTCCGCTCTGTTCGTTCAGTGCGGCCTGTCTTATTTTCAGGGCCAGGTTGGGCGCACAGAAATAGATGGAGTCAATGGCCAGATTGACATCCGTAAATGAGAGGTGATTGAAGTCCATCCCCTCGTTCACCATCGGTTCGAAAGGCAGGTGATAGGCCACTGCACCATCACTCCATTCAAAACTCTTCACCGTATATAGACTATGGTATAAGTCTATCACTCCCTGCTTGGCGCTGGCACGTCCAATGCCCACCGTCACCTGCATCGAGTCGCCTGGCATGTGCAGGTCGATGCTTGAACGAAGAATGGTGATGCTATCGGCATTGATGAGCCATGGCAGAGGTTCCGATGTGGTAGTGTCTATGGCCGCAGTGTCATTCAGAAGAATGGTCAGGTTGGCATCAGTGAGTCGGGCACCGTTCAGTTCCACTGTTCCCTCGTCCAGCTGGATGCCTTTCGAATGCATGGCCAGCAGTCCCACTGTTCCTTTCACCTGAACATCGGGAATCAGACTCAGCGTGTTTATCTTGGCTTGGTTCAGCTGCAGTTCGTTCACCACCACCTCCATGCCCAGCAGTGGCAGTAGTTTCACGTCGGCCACCATTCTGTGAATATCGGCAATAGTGTCGTTCTGTTGGGTCACCATCACGCCGTTGATGCTCAGGTCGAGTGGGAAACTCAGCCTCACCTCATCTACTGTTACCGTCATGCCGCTCTCGTCGGAGGCCATCTCAGCAACTTTATCTACTGCCCAGTTCTGAATGGGTGGTAGATAGAGAAGGAAGGTCAGTATGAGAAACAATAGTACTGGACTCAGCAGAATCAGTCCTATCCAGATGAATACTTTTTTCATTGTTTACTGAAACTTTTCCATAACGGGTCGTGGGGTAGGGGTGCTTCCAGACTGATGAGTTGTTTGGAAACGGGGTGTATAAATTCTACATGGTGCGATTGCAGCGATATACTGCCATCGGGGTTCGAACGCTTGGCTCCGTATTTCAGGTCACCGCGGATGGGACAGCCCATAGCCGCCAGCTGACAGCGAATCTGATGGTGGCGGCCAGTCAGCAGTTTAACTTCTATCAGGCAGTAGTTATCGCTATGGCCTATCACTTTGTAGTCCAGAACAGCTTTCTTTGAGTGAGGCTTCTCTGTATCGTAGGCATAGCTCTTGTTCTGCTGTTCGTTGCGCACCAGCCAGTGGGTGAGCCGTCCTTCCGGCTCCTTGGGCGTGTTTTTGGTAATGGCCCAGTAGGTTTTGTGCACATCGCTTTCTGCAAACATCTTGTTCAGTCTGGTCAGTGCCTTTGATGTACGGGCAAAGACCACCAGTCCTGCAACAGGCCGGTCGAGTCGGTGTACCACTCCCAGAAACACTTCGCCAGGTTTCTGGTACTTCTCTTTGATGTATTGCTTCACGATGTCAGAGAGCGGAGTATCGCCAGTTTTGTCGCCCTGAACAATTTCGCCGCTCTCTTTGTTGACAATGATGATATGGTTGTCTTCGTAGACTACTTCCATATAGAAAAATATAAAAGCCCCTCTCTCGTGGAGAGGGGTTATGATGAGGCTTATTACATGTTCATGCCGCCATCTACCTGAATCACCTGACCGTTCACATACGAACTGAGGTCGCTGGCCAGATACAGGGCAGTGTTGGCAATATCTTCTACCTGTCCGCCGCGACGGAGAGGAATCTTCTTCTTCCATTCCTCGCGCACCTCGTCGGAAAGGGCAGCAGTCATAGCAGTCTCAATGAATCCAGGAGCAATGGCGTTGGCACGGATGCCCTTGGGGCCCATCTCCTGTCCGATGCTCTTTGCCAGAGCAATAAGTCCAGCCTTAGAAGCAGCATAGTTGGCCTGTCCGGCATTGCCGTGTACACCTACTACTGAAGCCATATTGATGATAGAACCACCGCGCTGACGCATCATTACGGGAACACAGGCATGGATGAAGTTGAAAGCCGACTTCAGGTTTACGGCAATCACGGCATCCCACTGCTGTTCGGTCATGCGAAGCATCAGTCCGTCCTTGGTGATACCTGCATTGTTCACCAGAATATCGATACCTCCGAACTCTTCCTTTACAGCCTTCACCACTTCTTCAGTCTGAGCAAAGTCGGCAGCGTTCGAAGCATAGCTCTTAGCCTTTACGCCCAGGGCAGCAATCTCCTGCTCGGTTTCTTCGTTCACCTGCAAGTCGGTGAATGCAACGTTGGCGCCTTCGGCGGCAAATTTCAGTGCGATAGCTTTTCCAATACCACGTGCTGCACCAGTGATCAGTGCAGTCTTACCAGTTAATAATCCCATTTTCTTTTTCTTTTTATATTTAAAATATGTGTTATTTTACGTTGCCCTTCATTTATTGGGCTGATTTATGTTTGCCCAGTGCACCATAAACAAATTTGGCTACCTGGGGCTTGGTGTCTTCTTCTTTCATGCCATGGGCTATACGTCCATAGATATAGGGCACTTCCAGACCCTTGATACAGTAGTGGCAGATGTCGGCCACAAGGTTCACGTTCTCAATGTCGAACTCGCCGTCTTCCTTTCCTTCGGCAAATACCTTGCGGAACAGCTCTACCTCAGCTAGATCGAAATGCTTGCGCACTTTTTCGACCATCCAGATGTTGCGGAAAAACTCGGCGCGCAGGTTTCCGTTGCGCACCACCGTTTCGCGAATCATATTCAGGTGGGTGTAGATAAGTTCAATCACCTTTTCGTGAGGACTGATTTTCCGTGCTGCCACTTCGTCCAATTGGTCGCTCAGTCGCTCCAATTCAGTCTCAATCACGGCATAGTAGATATCGTCTTTTGATTTAAAATAGGTGTAGAGCGTGCGACGGCCTTTGCCCGAGGCTTGGGCAATGTCGTTCATCGTTGTGTTCTCCAGACCGTTTTTTGCGAATAACTGGCGAGCCACATCTACAAGAAGTTGTCTAGTTTTCGATATCGACATATTTGTCCTCCTATGCTTTCTGTTTATGATTGCACATTATCTGTATCGTGTGCAAAATTATGTTTTTTATTTTAATTGCGCAAGAGTTGTTGGGTAAAAAGTACTGTTTTTGAAAAAAGTTTTGCAAAAATTTGGGTAATTGAAAAAATAGTCGTACCTTTGCACCCGCTTAAAAGATAAGCTAAATATTAATATCGCGGAGTGGAGCAGTTGGTAGCTCGCCAGGCTCATAACCTGGAGGTCGCATGTTCGAGTCCTGCCTCCGCAACTCAATAGCCAGTCAATTGACTGGCTATTTTCGTTTTTCTTCGTCAGGGCTCTTCACATGCTCCTGGTCGCAGTTCTTTGCAAGCAAAGCGTCCCTTTTGGCTGATGGGTTTTGATGGGGCTAATGGGTTTAATGGGGTCGTAGTTCTTCGCAAAGCGAAGCGTCCCTTCGGGCCGAGCGCGAGTCCTGTCTCCGGTATTTTAAGTTTTGGCCATTATTTATTTTAGTGTTAATTCTATTCCATCTTGAAATGATGAATATTGGCAGTAAGTAGAATAAGTTTTCTGTTTCAATAGTTGAATGGCTGAAACAAATTATAGCTATAATTACAAAAATTATAGCTACAATTGCGAGAATTATAGCTATAATTTATTTCACCTGATAAACTGTTGAAGTCCTTTAGGCGAAGATTTCCTATGGAATTGAATGTGAATTCCTGTGGAGTGTGAATACTATTCGTCCAATTGGAACAATGGGTCCTCAGGCATCACCATGACAGGAGTGGTGTTGTAGGCCTTCATCACCTTGGCGGGTACATACTCGTTGGGCACCACCAGGCGGAACATGAACTCGCGGAACCACTGGGCAGTCATGATAAGACTGCCTTGCTGTCCCCACGAAGCACCCCATGAGTTTTCTACCTTCCATTTCTTTGGCTGTCCCTTCTCGTCCAGATCAACAGCCGATAGGGTCATGGCATGAGTAGAACCGCTGTCGAAAGTAGCAATGCGGTCGGCTTTCGACATAGAGAATGTGGTGCCGAAGAGTGTGCCGTAGTCGAAATTCTCCAAGTCGGCATAGCCGCGTTTGCGGTCCAGGAACTTTGCTACATCGTAACTGCTGTACAGTTTTCTTCCGTCCTTCAAGGCAGCGATAGCCATCTGCTCAATATCCTCCATGGGCAGGTTCACGTATTTCCAGTTGTGACCGTCATAGGTGTGGCGGTCGTACTCCACCTCGTAGGTCTTGTAGTATTCGCGGCGAGGGTCGTTCATGGCCATGATGAATGTGCCGTTCAGTTGTTGGCCCACCACCTCCTTATAGAATTCCAGCGGAGTGTATTCCTTTGTCTTGCCTACGGTCTTGCCTTTGCTGTCCTTGAAGGCATATGTGAATTTCTCCACAGGGTTGCCGATGGTGAACTGCAGCATACGGTAAATCTGGCTCAGCATGCGTGTCTTTGCTTTCTCCAGTGCAGCCTGCTTTTTGCCTTTCTGGGCCATACTGCGCAGTTCCAGTCCGTACTCACGCAGTTTCGATGATATGAGGGCACGTGCACGACTGGTGTTGTCGCTGCTGAAAGTCTCGGGCATCACCTCACTGGGCACCAGTCCGTATTTCTCAGCCAGGTCGGCCACACCGCAGAAGGTGCCGCCATCGCCAATGGGGTAGTGGAAGAAGAACTGCACGCGCTGGTCGTCCATAGGTTTGTCGGCACAGTCTATCACGCCCTGCAGCATCAGGTTAGCTTTCTCCAACTGGTCCCAGAAGAAAAGGTAGGCCTGTGAGAACTCCACCGTGAGCGAGTCAGTACGTTTCTGGAAATCAGCTCTCAGCACGTTCATGCCGCTGAACATCCAGCAGCGTCCGCTCTGTTTCTGGTCGGTGATGGACTGCTTTTTTGTTTCCACGCTGAAGTAAGTATCCAACTGTCCTTGATTGGCATGACTGCGAGTCAGGTCGTCGATGCTGTTGCCGGCAATGGCATTCATCAGCGCTTTCTCGGCATTATCAATATGTTGTTCTTTCTGAATGTCGCGTAACATCTGTTCCGAGATGCCGCCATTTTTTGTCTGAGCTGCTGCCGATAGAACGATACCGGTAGTCAGCATGATGAGCGTTGCTTTTTTCATTCTGTTTATTTATTTTGTGTGATAATGGCTGCAAAGTTACGTTTATTTTTTCGAATCTCTATCCATTTCTTTTCAAAAGCGAGTTTTTCTTTTGTATTTCACTCGACTTTTCGTAACTTTGCAATAGCTATAACTAATCAACCCCAAAAAGAAAATACATGCCAGAAATAAATAATAACGCAATGGGTGCTAAGCCGTTGCCGAAGGTGTTGCTGAATGAGGTGCAGTATCAGGACCTCTACTTCTATCAGAAGACAGAGGTGCTCTATTCACTAACCTTCCATTTTGCAAAGCGTTTCCTTTCGAATAAGGGCGACCGTACCGTTGATCAGATGATACAGGCAGCTCGCTCGGGCAAGCAGAACATCATCGAAGGTTTTGCCGACGGCATGACGTCAACAGAGATGCAACTGAAGCTGCTGAACGTAGCTCGCGCATCCCTGAAAGAATTGCGTGCCGACTATCAGGACTACCTGTGTACCCGTCATCTGACAATATGGGAGGCATCGCACCCACGCTACGACGATATGCTGGACTTCTGCCGTAAACACAATAAGGTGAGCGACTATGAGCCTTTTTTCAGTCGTTGGGGCGACGAAGAGATATGCAACATTGCCCTGACTCTTCTCCACATGACCGACAAGATGATGAAGACTTACCTGGGAGGCTTGGATCAGCAATTTGTGACGCAAGGAGGCATCAAGGAGCGCATGTATGCCGCCCGCACAGGCTACAGAAAAGGTATAGACGAGGAGCTGCAGCGCCTGACAGACGAGAATAAGAGCCTGCGTCAGCAGGTGCCTATACTGGAGCAGCGCATTGAGGAACTCGAGCGCGAGAAACTGCATCTGCAGGCCGAACTAATGAAAGCAAGGAGTAGGGGAGCTATTTGAGCTAGTGGGGGCTAGTGAAACTAGTAAGACTAGTAAAAACTAGTGATTCTAGTAAAAACTAGTAAGACTAGTAAAAACTAGTGATACTAGTAAAAACTAGTCTAAACTATTGACTGGCGTCATCTGATTCGGGACTATGTGCACAAGGTGACTCAGATGGGATAAGGAAAATCTTTTGAATTTGTTTGAGGAAATACGGATTATTAGTACCTTTGCATGACAAAAAACATAATATCATAGCAAAGATTTAATATTAGACTTATTCCGATGAACAAATCCGTTCAACACAAACCCTCTCCACTTATTTCCGTTCTTCCACTGGTGGTACTCGTGGCACTGCTGGCACTGATTATCTCACTTTTTGGTAGCGACTCGCTCAGTGGGGGCAGTCAGATAGCGCTGCTCATGGGAATGGCCACTTGCGTGTTTATATCGATGGTGTTTTACCGAGCACCTTGGAAAATCTTTGAACAGCAGATCAACAAGACCCTGGGCGGTATCTCTGTCACCTTGCTCATACTGCTTACGGTGGGTATGCTGTCGGGCTCGTGGATGGTGAGTGGGATAGTACCTACATTAATATATTATGGTGTACAGATACTCTCGCCTCAGTTCTTCCTGATAGGTGCCTGCATCATCTGTGCATTGGTGTCGCTACTCTCAGGAAGCTCATGGACAACGATAGCAACCATTGGCGTAGCACTGTTGGGAATTGGTGATGCATTAGGTATTTCCGAGGCTTGGACGGCAGGAGCAATTATCTCTGGTGCCTATTTCGGCGATAAGATGTCGCCCCTGAGTGATACTACGATTCTGGCTTCATCGACCACGCATGTGGATATATTTGAACATATTCGCTATATGATGTTCACCACCATTCCGGCTTTTCTGATTACGATTGTGATTTTCCTGGTGGCAGGTATCGGAATGGACGATAGTGTACAGGTACAGGTGGCACAATATACCGAGGGACTGGCCTCGACATTCAACATCTCGCTGTGGACTCTCTTGGTGCCTGTGCTTACGGGTGTGCTGATAGCCCGCCGGTTGCCATCGCTCATTGTGTTGTTTCTCTCGGCTATGATGGCTGGCGCAACGGCACTGATTCTTCAACCACATATCCTGCAAGAGATTGGTACCCCATCAGACCTTTCCCAAGTGGGGGAGACGGCTGCCATTGTGAGGGGATTGGCCATAACCTACTATGGCGCTACGGCTGTAGATACAGGCTATGAATCGTTGAATGATCTGGTGGCTACGGGGGGAATGGCAGGCATGCTGAACACCATCTGGCTCATCATCTGTGCCATGTGCTTCGGCGCCGTGATGGTGGCCAGCGGTATGATAGAGAGTATTACGCGTAAAGTAATCAGTTGGATTCGCAATCGATTGGGCCTCGTGGCCTCTACTGCCAGTACGGGTCTGTTCCTGAATATTGCTACAGGCGACCAGTTTATCAGTATTGTGCTGACGGCCGATATGTTCCGCCATGTGTATAAGAAGTTGGGCTACGAGCCCCGTTTGTTGAGTCGTACCTGTGAAGACTCAGCCACAGTAACTTCAGTACTGGTGCCATGGAACACCTGTGGCATGACTCAATCGACGGTGTTGGGCGTGCCCACGATGGCTTATCTGCCTTATTGTTTCTTCAACCTGCTTAGTCCGTTGATGACTATCATTGTGGCAGCCATCGGATGGAAAATCAGAAAGAATACTGAGAGTGCAATTGTTCAGGCCCCAACCCCCTAACTCACGACAATCGTTAACACCTTGTTGAAGACGCTGATGGTCAAGGGGTGTCAACAGTTTCTGCATGTGATTATGATGCACATCGCCCTGTTCTACATCGGCCAACTTGATCATCAGGCTAATCATACCATTCATGGGTTTGTACCACTGACGGTTGAAGAAGAAACTGAGCCAGTCCATGTAGGGCGAAATGATATATTTGTCGCGCATGCTGACAAAAGGCATCAGTAGCTGGTGGTCCTGACGGGCTCATAACCTGGAGGTCGCATGTTCGAGTCCTGCCTCCGCAACTAGTTAGCCAGTCAATTGACTGGCTTTTTTTGTGTTTCATCCGCAATTGTTTTAGTCCAGATGGGAGCAGATAAATTCTATCTGCACCCATCTGTTCCGTATGTAACCGTCTGAGTATCAGGATGGGAGTAGATAAAATGGCAAAAATTAAACTTTAAATATATATATGTAGAGTTGAGAATTGAGAACTGAGAACTGAGAGGTATGATTAGTTTTGTTTATGCATAATACTTGCGCGTGCAGACTAATCATACCTCTCAGTTCTCAACTCTCAGTTCTCCATTAATAAGAGCCTCTCGGTTTAACACCGTACTACACTGCACCTTAGTAGCGCACTACACTAGGTTGTAGTAGCGTACTATATTAGGTTGTAATATAGGCGGTATTGCACTGCAATATAGGCGGTATTAGAGTGCAGTGTAGTGCGCTACTATGGTACAGTGTAGTACGCCATTAGAGTGCAGTGTAGTACGCTGTAAAAAAGTAGTGGCGAAGTATTAATAAAAACTTTTAGCTGGCAGTAATAATACTTTTACTCTTTCATCTTTTTGGCAACCCAAAGTACCCATTCGTCAATGTTGTCGGTCAGCTGTTGGGGATAGGGAAGAGGGATGATGACATCGGGGGCATGTCCTGGAGTTTTATTCCTGCAGGTTTCTCTTATTGCCATATCTACACACATGGGATACGTAATACAAATATTGCTACCCGGCAGCTGAATCATATTGCAATTGCCACTCTTGTCAGCACCCATAGTATGCTCACGACCATATACTATGGCATGGTTTTTGGAGTAGTTGCGAACCATTCGTATAGGCGATTCGCCTGCACTGGCGCAGAAATTATCGATGATGATGGCACCTTTGCGTACTAAAGGTGAATAACCATCAGAACCCTTAAGAATAGTATTCCAATTGATAAGAGTACCTGCAGGAGTTGAGTCAGCCTCATTCAAGACACGAAGAAGTGTGGTATCAGGATTCGCTTCATACATATTTCTGAGCATCTTGTTGTTCTCAGAACTGTTAAGATACATAACCTGCTCATCTTTCATCGCACAGCAATCGCACATCATCTCAGTAAATAGCAGGCTGTATGCGTCGCTTCCACCAACGTTTCCGCGGAGGTCGAGAATCAAATCTTTACAGCCAGACTTTAGAAATTCGTCCTTTTTCCCTTGCAGCCAGTCCATTGTTGGAGCATCTCCCGAACACGACGGAAGACGCAGTAGATAGGTGTCTTCATCTACTTTGCACCCAATGGGCTGCGGATCATATTGAGGAATAACCTCTTGGTAATTAACAAAACCTATCGGCATTAACTGACCAAAAAATTCTGTATTGCACCGTGTATGACGATCAAAATTTTTGAAGAACCAATAGAAATATCGGCCTATAGCTTCGTCTGCCGGCATGCCATGAGTAGAGATTCCTATAAGAATTGAATCTTTCAGCAGGCTGTATTCCTTATCAAACCCACATTGCATCAAGACAGGGAAGATAGCATTATTCTGCTCGTTAATCTGAACGGCAGACTTAAAGAGTTCAATATCATTAAGAGTGGAATCAGACAGCTCAATAACCTTGCTTAAGGATGGCATACAGAGAATAAATAATGCAGCACTTAGAATAAGAGCTCTTCTAAATACATTTGCACATAATTGTAGATTCGTTTTCTTCATAATTTTAATCATAATTTATTTATACTATATTCCTCTCTCTGCCCAGTCGCCTCTATCAAGGTTTCTATATCCTATGGCTTCGGCTATTTTGGTTTTGCAAAGGTAATAAAAAAAGGTGAGTGTGGCAAGAAAAAGATTATAATAACGTTAGAACGAGTGGCAGATGATCGCTGAATCCGTCACGGTGAAAGCGATAACCGGAGAAACTTCGTCGCGGACGATAACCACCATACATGGTTTCTTCTTCAAGCAGATAGTCATCGTCGTTGATATACACATCCTTGACTTTTGGCAACAATGATGAAGAAACAAGAAAGTGGTCGAGAGAGTTCCATTCGCCCTTATGCCGATAGGTGGCTTTGGCTTTTCCGTTCTTGCCCTTTGCATGGCGCGTAATATTGGTTAGGCCACAACTCTCAAGATACAGAAGTGACTTGCTGTCAGAATAGTCGTTGAAATCGCCAGTTATGATGATGTTGCCGTCTTTTATTGGCTCAATGGCTTTTGCCAGAGTTTGTGCCACATGCATGCGAAACGGTCGTGATGCTTTCTCGCCTCCGTAACGGCTTGGTGCATGAACAACAAACAAGTGGAGTGTGTCAAGTTTCTGTGTTATACCTTTTATATATAGTATATCGCGCGTTGGGCGCATGCCTTTTATCAGTTTTACCGTTATGTAGTCGTAGCACAATGGCAGAAACCTTAACGGCTGATAGAGCAGTGCCACGTCGATGCCTCTTGTGTCGGGCGACTCTGTGATGATGTATTCATATCCGGCATTGCGTAGTAGCGATCGTCGCGTGAGGTTGTGCATCACGGTATCGTTCTCTACCTCGCAGAGAGCAACGATGTCGGGCAGTTCGTCGGCAGACGAAAGAATCTCCTGACCAATAAGGTTGAGCTTCGTCCAGTAGCGTGTGCGAGTCCAGTGGCGTTCACCCTGAGGCATAAACTCTGTGTCGTTTTTAAGAGAGTCGTGCCTGCAATCGAAAAGATTCTCACAGTTGAGTTCAACGAATGTGAGAAATATAGATAAAAAAAGCGAAAGCATGTTGCAAAGATTTTAATGTTTTGGCAAAAATATAAATAAATAATAACTTTGCAGCCGATGAAAAGATTGTTTTTCTTTTTTTTAGCTTTTTCAAGCAATGTTTGTATTGCACAGAGTGATGATGTGGTGATGAACGACACACTGCAGGAAGTTACTGTGACATCGCGTTCGGTTCAGAAACGTGTACAGGAAGTACAAATAGGTGTAGAGAAAGTAGAGATAGCCACACTGGCAAAAGTTCCTGCATTGTTTGGCGAGAAAGATATCATTAAAAGTCTGCAGTTGTTGCCTGGTGTAAAGAGTGAGAGCGAGGGCTCGGGAGGCTATCAGGTGCGCGGTGGAACGGCATCGCAGAACCTTATACTGCTTGATGGGGCAACGGTTTACAATGCCGGACACGTGATGGGACTGTTCTCAACCTTCAACGATGATGCGCTGATGGGAGGTTCGCTATATAAAGGACTGGTACCAGCACAATTGGGAGGTGGCACATCTTCGGTGTTTGACATCAGTACTCGTACGGGAGACTTGAATGACTATCATTTTGGAGGAACTATCGGACTACTATCGGCAAAGTTGTATGCTGAAGGGCCTATTCAGGAAAACAAATCATCGTTTCTATTTGCAGGAAGACGCTCGTATTTGGACCTGTTCCTGAAAGCTACCGATGACTATAAAGACAACACCCTGCATTTTTATGACGCAAACCTTAGACTGCAGTTCCGGATTTCACCACAGGATGTGTTGTCACTGTCGTTCTTCCGCGGACGTGATAATATGGGGCTGGAGGAACTGATGAATATGGAATGGGGAAACATCCTTGGCGCGGTGAACTGGTTGCACACATTCAATGACCATCACTATGCCAACACACAACTTATATACAGCAACTTTATAAGCGACGTGGGTATTGATATGCTCAATATCTACTACACGATGAAGGGGTTTATACGTCATGCTACCATGCGACACAGTCAGGTGTGGAATAAGAAGAAACACAGAGTGAATTATGGTCTGGAAACTACTTATCTACAGTTGCAATCGGCCGAATGGGACATTAATCTTTTGCACCAGCGCGAAAAACGCAATGCATGGATGAATGCCCTTTGGGTAAACGATGAGTGGAAAATAAGCAAAAAACTGGAATTGGCCGCAGGATTGCGACTGCACATGTTCTCAGCTTTGGGCGGGGCACCTTATTATCAATTGGATAATGAAGGAAATATACTGGAAACAATGAATCCCGAGAGTGGACGCTTTGTGAAAACCTTTGCCGACATTGAACCACGCTTGAGCCTGAAATGGAGCATCAACAAACACCACAATCTGAAGATGGGATACAGTAGAACATCGCAGGATATACATGCCATTAGCGGTTCGTCGCTGTCAATGCCTTTTGACCGTTATACAATGACCAGTAACTTGGTGAAGCCGGAACAGGCAGATCAGGTGTCGTTAGGATGGACGGGCATCACTTCAACAGGTGATTACGACTTTTCGGCAGAGACTTATTTCAAGAATATCAGCAATGTATATGACTATCGTGACGGTAAAGGCTTCTACTCAGAAATAGAAATAGAACGACTGCTGTTAGGTGGAAAAGGACGTGCCTACGGACTTGAACTGTGTGCTCATAAGAATAACGGACCTTTGACAGGATGGGTGAGTTATACGCTGTCGTGGTCGGAGAATAAAATTGAAGGTATCAATGGAGGTGAATGGTACACGGCATCAAACGATCGCAGACACGATGTAGCCGTTGTGGGCATGTATCAACTGTCGCCTGCATGGGAACTGGCTGCCACATGGCGCTATAATACCGGACAGGCTCTGACAGCACCATCGGCAAAATATGATATAAATGGTAATACATATTATTATTATGCTGAACGCAATGGCTATCGTGCTCCTGACTATCACCGACTGGACTTGAGCGCTACGTATAGAAAAAAAGTAGATCTCTCTTCCTCTGGCAGAAAACAGGGTGAAGCCATCTGGTCGTTTGGCGTTTATAACGCATACTGGCGTTATAATCCCTTTATGATACGTTTCAAGAATGACGATAAGAAGGAAACAGGCACAATAGCAGAACAGACTTCGCTGTTCGGACTGGTACCTTCGGTATCGTTTACATTGAAATATTAATTGCAATTTGTTGAACTACACCATTTACAAATATATGCTGGACGGGATGATAAGAAGACATCTGAATAAGTTGGTAAATGTTCTGAGGCTATACCCCCTTATTGCTGCGCTGATGATGATGGGCTGCAAAAAAGAAATATTCTTTGACTACAATGAAATTGAGCCTGTTGTAGTGGTAGAAGGCCGTGTGACAAATGAAGGAACACAGGTATTTGTTAGTAAGAGCCGTTCCATGAATGATAGCGTGAAAGCTCGTTGTCTGACGGGGGCCGTTGTAACCGTGACTGCTGATGGAGTAGAGAGGGTGGTGGCTTACGATGAACAAAAAGGATGCTATGCTTCAAATCTCATAGGAACACCCGGAACAACTTATCAGTTAGCGGTTGATTTTGAGGGACATCACTACGAAGGAACTTCGACTATGCCTTCAGTAGCCCCTGTGCTATCGGCTGAGTTTCTGTGGCAACCCGTATTGGAAGAGAAACTATTGGCTTATGAGGTATGGGCCGTTGACCCGAATCCGCAGGAGCGTAACTATTATTGGTATAGAATGGATCGCACATGGCATCACCCCCATTTCGAGGGAGAAAACCATAAGGAGGCTTACAGATGGAATGCTTTCGATGATCGTGGATGTCCGCCAGGAAAAATCTATCGTGATGTGATGTGTATGAGTGAGCGAGCTGCTGAAGAAGATGAAGAGGAAAACTGGAAAGGCATACTCTATGAAGGCGATACCATTACCTTTCAACTAATGACTATCGATAGGGATACTTACGAGTATTTTACATCGCTCAGAGCAGGACAGGGTGGAGGCGCTAATCCACGAACAAACCTTACTGGAGGGTGTCAGGGATACTTTGCTGCAGGTAGTGTGAGCCATGCCGATACACTGGTATTCAGCAAAGAAATTATCAAGGAACGATAGATTTTTTTTGTTAAAAAACAATTATTCATATTTTTTTCTCTATCTTTGCCTGCAGTTATGACAAAGGAAGAATTTCAGGCAGCTCTTGTTAAGTATGCCGCAACGATAGAGAAAATCCGACAATCGGCTCACGAACTGCACAGGAGCGTGAACCAGTTGTATGGAAAGAATCTGCCATATAGTTATCATCTGGACAAAGTGGTAGATGAAGTGCGTGAATTTGGGCATGAGGTGTGTGCCAGTGAGGAAGATGTGGTACCCATGATTTTTGGCGGCTATTATCATGACAGTATTGAAGATGCCCGTCTTACTTACAATGATGTGATGAAAGTGGCCCGACAGTTTATGAATGATAAACAGGCGCTGATGGCAACAGAGATTGTCTATGCATTGACCAACGACAAAGGGCGCAACCGTGAAGAGAGGGCTGGTGAGAAATACTATGAAGGTATTCGGACCACTCCGTATGCTCCGTTTACTAAACTGTGCGACCGTGTGGCAAACATAACTTTTTCCTGTTCAGCAACCGATGAAGGAAACAAGCACATGAAAGAGGTATATAAAAAAGAGGTGCCGCATTTCCTGGCTGCCATCAATCCGCATAGCGACGATCCCCGGTTTGGGGTTCCAATGGATTTGGTAATAAAGATATCTGAACAGATTATTAATGATATGGAACGCGAAGAGTGGCTTAATGGTTTAGGTTAAGCCACTCTTTTGTATAATACTGTGTTGATTGAACAATAAGCAAATTCTTTAGCTGTTCCGCTTCAGTTCTTCAATCATCTGGTCGAGTTTGTGCAGTTCGTGGGGAATACGAATGTTCTGCGGACAATGCGATACACACTGACGACAGCCAATGCAATGGTCGGCCTGACGGGAACGTGGTACTGAACGATCCAGGCTGATCAGATACTTGCGGCGGTTCTCGCGATAAGACTTATCACCTGTGTCACCGGGCAGAATACCTTCATTCTTGCACTTGTTGTAATGGACAAAGATGCCTGGAATATCCACACCATAGGGGCAGGGCATGCAGTATTTGCAGTCGTTGCAGGGAATATTCTCCAAACCAACAATCTTTCTGGCTACTTCATCATGCAGATAAGTCATCTCTTGAGGAGTGAGAGGCTGTAGCGGACAGTAACTGAGTAGATTGTCTTTCAGATGCTCCATATAGGTCATGCCGCTGAGAACAGTGAGCACTCCCTCGGGTGTGCCAGCATAGCGGAAAGCCCATGATGCTATGCTGCGTTCAGGATTGCGCTGTTTCAATTCGTTGGCCAGATATTGAGGGAGATTGGCCAGACGGCCGCCCAACAACGGTTCCATAATAACGGCAGGAATATTTAATCTCTGCAGTTCGGAATAGAGATAACTGGCATCGACATTACGTGAGTTTATTTCGTTGGCAAAGTCCCAGTCCAAATAGTTCAGTTCTATCTGTACGAAATCCCAATGATAACGTTCGTGCATGGCCAGAACCTCGTCGAACACTTCCTTGTAGCCATGGAACGAAAAACCGAGATTGCGAATACGACCGGCTTCACGTTCCTTGAGCAGAAAGTCCATGATACCGTTGTTGACGTAGCGGTTGTTGAACTCGTCCATGCTTCCGCCTACTGCATGCAACAGGTAGTAGTCGAGATAGTCAACCTTCAGCTCTTTCATGGAGTTGCGATACATTTCTATGCTGGCCTCGCGACTCCAGAATTTGGGGTTGAAGTTGGAAAGCTTTGTTGCAACGTAGTATTCGCTACGCTTATGGCGACTGAGAGCAATGCCGGTGCAACGTTCAGACTTGCCCTGACAATAGACAGGAGATGTATCGAAGTAATTAACGCCATGTTCGATGGCATAGTCAACCTGGCGGTTAATCATATCCTGGTCGAACTCATCGCCATTATCAACCTTAGTAGGAAGACGCATCATGCCATAGCCCAGCAATGATATATCCTCACCTTTTAAATTCTTACGGTAGGTCATCTGACCTGTGGGCGGCTCTACTTGTTTTTTATATTCCTCGGCAGCTTTCTGTTCGGGTCTTTTTCCGGTGCATGCTGCAACAAGAGCGGTTGCAGTGCTTGCACTCATATATTTCAAAAAATCTCTTCTATCCATAGCTCAAAAAATGCTTAAATCTTTCTGTGTACTTCATGTCCTTCTACATAAATGGCAGAGAATGGACGGGACGGACAAACATATTCGCATGCACCACAACCAATGCATGCGTTTTCGTTGATAGCGGGGATGCGAGGACTTGACTCGTCATTGGGATCAGAAAGTACCATCTCGATGGCGCCGGCTGGACAGTGACGAGCACAGTTGCCACAACTTACACCATCGGTAAGCGGTATGCAATTTTTCTTGATCCATACGGCATGACCAATCTGAATACTGGTCTTTTCTTCCTCGTCGATAGGACGAATAGCACCAGCAGGGCATACATTGGAACAACGGGTGCACTCAGGGCGACAATGGCCTCGCTCATAACTCATTACTGGCTGCATCAAATGCATCAGATCGGTTGAAGGACGAAGCACTTCATTGGGACATTCAGAAATGCACAACTGACAACCGGTGCAACGCTGGGCCATGTTCTGTGCAGAAAGAGAACCAGGAGGGGTTAGGGGAGTCTGACGTTCAGGTGCAACCTTATCCTCTAAATCAGTATAACCGCCATCGAAAACTTTCTCTTTCTCCTGTGCAATGGCTGCTGTGGCCAATAGGGCTGAAGAAAGAAGAAAAGAGCGGCGAGAACCGGGTTTCTGAAAATCATCTGTCTTAAATTTCTTTGTATGGAAAGAACCAGATCGTACCTTATATTTCAGAGCACCGAACTTACAGCTATCAATGCAGTCACCACACACCACACAACGTGAATAGTCTACATGATGGTTCTTGAAATCTATGCACGATGCTTTGCAGTTCTTAGTGCAAAGCGAACAATTGCGGCACTTTTCTTCATCAAATTGAATCTTAAAAAGTGAGAAACGAGATAAGAAAGAAAGAACGGTGCCTACTGGGCAGATGGTATTACAATAAGTACGACCGTTTCGCCATGCCAGAATAGCCAAAATAATGAGTGTAATGGTTGCAATGAATAGCACTGGCAATGACTTCATCCAAACATTGACTGAGTAGAAAGCATAACTCTCGTAATGGGTAGCGATACCAGCCAGCACATTGTTGATGAATTTCCATAGTGGCTGGAATAACATGGTCATGATGCGACCGAATGCACTATAGGGTGCAAGTAGCTGCATCAAAGAACTGACGCCAACTAAGATGGCGATGATGAAAATGCCCAGCATGCCATAACGTAACCATCTCTTTTCAGATGAAAAGGTATAGCGGTTTTTCTTTGACTTCTTGCCCATCCATCCAAAAATGTCTTGGAGAATACCCAGCGGGCAGATGACTGAACAATATATTCGGCCAAATACGAGTGTTAGTACGGCGAGCAGTGCTATAACCACTATGTTGATAGCCAGCACTGCTTCGAGTGCCTGAACTTTGGCCATCCATGATAACCAGTGATGGGCAGTGCCCGTAAAATCTAAAAATAGCAATGTGAGTCCGATAAAGAACACTGTTGCTAATGTAATTCTTATTTTCCTTAGCATTGTTTAGTTATTTGTTTAATCGTACCAATAAGATGCTTACCTCGTAGAGCAACCAGATAGGGAGGGCAACGACAAGAAGCGTAAAAGCATCGGTCGTGGGCGTGATAATGGCCGAAACAACAAGAATTGCCACTACTGCATGACGACGATAACGAGACATCATGTTACTGTTAATGAGGCTCATCTTGCCCAAAATGGCACAGACTACAGGTAGCTCAAAGACAACTCCCATCACAAAACTCATACTGATGAGTGTATCGATATAACTCTGAAGAGTTAGCATATTCATAACATCGGGACTCACCTGATAGGTACCCAAAAACCGTACAGTGAGTGGAAAAATGAGCAAATAGTCAACTACAGTGCCTAAGATGAACATGGCATAAGCAGAAACGGCTATCCACGTTGCGGCCTTTCTTTCATTTTGATATAAACCAGGAGCAACGAATCCAAATAACTGATAGAGTATATAAGGAGAAGCCAATAACAATCCAGCATAAAGAGCAACTCGCATGTGAACCATAAACTGTTCAGTAAGTCCTGTATTCATCAAACTTAACTGGAAATGATTGTCAATCCCTAATAGCCTATAAGTGATAAAATCGCTTGACCTAGGAGCTAATACCACGCCGAATAGCCATTCTTTTAAGCAGAAAGCCACTACTGCAGCAATCATTACAACTACTAGAGAGCGTATGATAACACTGCGCAATTCATCCAAATGGTCCCAGAATGTTGCTTGCTCACTATTCATGTGTCAGGCTTTGGGCTCAGTCTCTGATGGCTTGTTAGTATCGTTTTTCTGTTCCTGACCGTTCATGCCGTCCTTGAAACTCTTTACACCCTTGCCCAGTCCGCTCATGAGTTCAGGGATTTTCTTTCCTCCAAACAACAGTAGTACAACTAAGGCAATAATGATGATTTCGTTGAGACCGATGCCTCCAATAAGTAAAAGGTTTGTGTACATATAAATGATTAGATATCGAATCGGTTGCAAACTTACATAAAAAAAGTGAGATTTGACTTGTATTTCACGATTTTTTTGTAATTTTGCGCCGAAATTTCATGATGCCACCGATGAGGGTGGCTTGATTCAATCGATTGAGTAAATTTTAATTGTTTTTCTAGGAATGAATATTTCTTATAAATGGCTGAAGGAGTATGTTGACTTCGACCTGACTCCCCAACAGGTGTGCGACGCATTGACCTCAACGGGACTCGAAGTGGATGCTCTGGAAGAAGTTCAGACAATTCGTGGCGGTCTGAAGGGGCTTTATGTGGGCAAAGTGCTTACTTGCGAAATGCATCCCAATAGTGACCATCTGCATGTAACTACCGTTGATCTTGGTAAAGGCGAGCCTTCGCAAATAGTGTGTGGTGCCCCTAATGTGGCTGCCGGACAGAAGGTGATCGTGGCCGATTTGGGTTGTGTACTTTACGATGGTGACCAGGAATTTGTAATTAAGAAATCGAAACTGCGTGGCGTTGAGTCGTGTGGCATGATCTGTGCTGAAGATGAGATAGGAGTAGGTACCTCTCATGATGGTATTATCGTATTACCAGAGGATGCTGTGGTGGGAACACCTGCTGCAGAGTACTACCATCTGGAGAGCGATTGGCTCATTGAGGTTGATATTACTGCCAATCGTGCTGATGGACTCAGTCATTGGGGGGTGGCTCGCGACCTTTATGCATGGCTTTGTCAGCGCAACGCTGAAGGAACTCTTCATTACGAAGGAAAGATGCATCGTCCAGTTGTTGGAGAATTTGTTGCCGACAACCACGACCTTCCTATTGAAGTGAAAATTGAAAATACAGAGGCTTGCAAACGTTATGCTTGTGTGAGCATCACTGGTTGTGAAGTAAAGGAAAGTCCTGAATGGCTGAAAAATAAATTACAGACAATCGGCCTGCGTCCAATTAATAATATTGTAGATATCACCAACTACATTATGATGGCATACGGACAGCCTTTGCACTGTTTTGATGCTGATATGGTGAAAGGCCACAAGATTGTGGTGAAAACGATGCCTGAAGGTACACCTTTCGTGACACTTGATGGCGAAGAACATAAACTCAGTGACCGCGATTTGGCTATTTGCAATGAGGAAGAACCGATGTGTATAGCCGGTGTGTTTGGTGGTAAGGGCAGTGGTACCTATGAGACTACAAAGAATGTGGTGTTGGAAAGTGCCTATTTCCATCCCACATGGATTCGTAAGTCGGCTAGACGTCATGGCCTTTCAACCGATGCTTCGTTCCGTTTTGAGCGTGGTATCGATCCTAATGGTGTGATTTATGCGCTACAACAGGCTGCTCTGCTCTGTAAGGAACTTGCTGGAGGAAAAATTTCGATGGATATCTGTGATGTATATCCTGAGCCTATCGAGAATGCCCGTGTGTCTTTGCAGTACGGCTATGTGAACTCACTCATTGGCAAGAATATCCCACAAGAGACTGTGAAAGGTATCTGTGAGTCTCTTGAAATGAAGGTGCTCTCTGAGGGTGCTGATGGGTTGCTGATTGAGGTACCTGCATATCGTGTGGATGTTCAGCGTCCATGTGACGTTGTTGAGGATATTCTACGTATATATGGATATAACAATGTAGAGATTCCTACTCAGTTGAAATCGAGTCTTGTGATTAAAGGTGAAGAGGATCGCAAGCACAAACTGCAGAATCTAGTGAGTGAGCAGCTTGTAGGTGCCGGTTTCAACGAAATTCTGAACAATTCTTTGACAAAAGTAGCATATTATGCTGAGGAAGATGGTGGCCAAAATTCTCAGTCACCTACTCTTAATCCTCAACTGGTGAAGATTATGAATCCGTTGTCTTCAGACCTTGGCGTGATGCGCCAGACATTACTCTATGGCGGTTTGGAGAGTATAGAACACAACGTGAAGCGTAAAGCTCAGAACCTGCGTTTCTTTGAGTTCGGTAACTGCTACTTTTTCGATCCAGAAAAGGCGAATGATGAAAATCCTATTCAAGCTTACAAGGAAGAGAATTTCTTGGGTATGTGGATTACTGGTAAGCGAGTTGAAGGTTCATGGGCGCATCCTAACGAGGAAAGTTCTTACTATGAGCTCTCAGCACATGTCCAGAATATTCTACAACGTATCGGACTGAATATGGGCGCTACCATTACCAAGAAGTTGGAAGATGCCAATTTCTCTGCAGGTCTTGTGATAGAGAATCGTGGCGGCAAGAAACTTGTTGAGATGGGAATCCTGTCGAAGAAATTGTTGAAGAAGTTCGATTTGGCGCAGCCTGTATTCTTTGCCCAGTTGAATTGGACACAGTTGATGAAAGCAACAAAGAAAAACGTTGTTAACTTTACAGAGATTTCAAAGCATCCTGCAGTCAGCCGAGATCTTGCTCTGTTGGTTGATAATAATGTTGAGTTCGCTCAGATTGAACAGATTGCCCGTCAGACTGAGAAAAAATTGCTGAAACAGGTAGTGTTGTTTGACGTTTATGAAGGCGATAAGCTGCCAGCAGGAAAGAAATCGTATGCAGTAAACTTTATTCTTCAGGATGCTGAGAAGACAATGAACGATAAGCAGATTGATGCTATCATGCAGAAGTTGATCCAGAATCTGAAGAAGCAGCTGAATGCAGAACTTCGTTAATAACCAAATTGTTAATTATAAATTATCTATTATAAAATGGGAAGAGCATTTGAATATCGTAAAGCTACAAAGCTGAAGAGATGGGGCCACATGGCCAAGACATTTACTAAGATTGGTAAGCAGATTGCCATTGCCGTGAAGGCTGGTGGTCCAGAGCCAGAGAACAATCCTGCGCTGCGTGCTATTATAGCTAACGCTAAGCGTGAGAACATGCCGAAGGATAATATCGAGCGTGCCATCAAAAATGCAATGGGTAAAGACCAGAGCGATTATAAGGAAGTTACATACGAGGGATACGGACCTCACGGAATCGCTATCTTCATAGAGACCCTGACCGACAATACTACTCGTACCGTGGGTGATGTTCGTTCGGTGTTCAATAAGTTCAATGGTAACCTGGGTACTCAGGGATCACTGTCGTTCCTTTTCGACCATAAGTCGGTATTTACCTTTAAGAAAAAGGATGGTCTGGATATGGACGAGATGATTCTCGATCTGATTGACTACGGTGTTGAAGACGAGTATGATGAGGATGAGGAAGAGAACAGCATCACCATCTACGCTGATCCTTCAAGTTTCAGTGCAGTACAGAAGCATCTGGAAGAGAATGGCTTCGAAGTTACCGGTGCAGAGTTTACTCGTATTCCCAACGATCTGAAAGACGTTACCGCTGAAGAGCGTGAGACTATCGATAAGATGGTTGAGAAACTTGAAGATTTCGATGACGTTCAGACTGTTTATACTAATATGAAACCAGAGGAAGAAGCATAAGACTGACACGCTTCTTTGATAATTCTATAAAGGGGCACTTCATCGAATGGGGTGCCCCTTTATGAATCAATCATATGCAATGAGAAGGTCCTTGGCAGTTATTCTGGTTTCATTAGCCTGTACATCTTTGTTCGCACAGACGGGCGTAGAACGATTTGTAAGAAAAGTGGGCACGCTAATCGATGCGATGTCGGTCAGAGGTGTTGACCGTCGCTACATTGATGCACCTGAAAAAGCCTGGCAATTCATAGTCAAAGGAAATGCAAACCAGAGTGTAGTATCAATGAAAACAGAGGGCACCATTATGGATGCCTACTACGAAGCTTCACCCTACATGAAGACTGAGCCATCCAGATATATAGGCGTTTGGGCTGGTTATAGAGGTTATGGCTTAGGATATACAGTCAATGTTGCTGGCGATAAAGGTAGCTATTTTACTCTTGGAGCAACAGGTGGTGCTTATGGTATCAGTATTCGTTTTCATTCATTTGATAATGATGCTCCAAATTTCGACCTGTCCAGTGATTTGGTGGGTGAGGAAAACAAGGAGGACTGGAGTCAAGTTCAATTGCGTGACCCAATCAAGGTGCGTACAGTTACTGCTGATGGATATTATTTTTTTAATGGGAAACGCTTCTCTTATGCTGCCGCCTATGACCAGTCGGTGATTCAGAAACGTTCTGCAGGTTCTGTCGTAGCGGGAGCAATGTACTACTATAGTCATATTGACTATGCTGATCATACGAATGGTGATCTGATATATCTGATGCATGGACTGGGACGAGTAAAACTTTGGCAGGCAAGCGTAGGAGTGGGGTATGCTTATAATTGGTCGATTGCTCCTTCGGGCACAAACAGAGAAAATGGTCTGTTAATCAGTATAATGGCTGTGCCAATGGTTACCTTTGTGAATAGAATAAGAACCTATTCCTATTCCACTAATATGGAACAACTAATGACGGACCCAACATTCTGGAATAATGATATTGAAAATGAGGATTGGGACAACTGGTTCTACGATCACATTAAGATTGCACCTCAGGAAGAAAAAACGATAAATAGTAATCCTTCACTTGATATCAATAGTCGTCTGTCACTTACCTACAATTTTGGACGCTATTTCATGAGTGCATATGGACAGTTTCATAATAGTCGCTTCAGTCACAATAAGACCAGTGGCTATCTGAACGACTGGTTCGTAAATGCTTCAATCGGCATAAGGCTATAAAAACAGAAAGGTACTGCGAATCGTATTAAAAGGTACTGCGAATCGTGTTAAAAGGTACTGAGAATCGTATTCAAATAAACGCAAAAAGTATTATCTAAAATGGCAACAAAACATATTCAATACGAGACAACGGGCACGTGCTCGAAACTTATTGACGTAACGGCTGATGAAAATGATGTGATTCAGCAAGTGTTCTTCCTTGGGGGGTGTAATGGTAATTTGCAAGGTGTAAGCAAATTGGTACAAGGACAGAAAATTGATGACGTGATTCAGAAAATCAACGGAATCCGTTGTGGAAACCGTTCTACTTCATGCCCTGATCAATTGTGCCGTGCACTTGAGAGATTAAAGACAGCTCCTTTGGAGTAAAAAAATAAAGTGAAACGTTTGAGTTCTTTTTCCAACCAGACGCTTCACTTTTTTATATATTTCGTTACTGGTAGTCTTCTTTTGTCATTGTTGCATCAAACAGAACCTGCCCTCGCTTAGACTGAGAATGGTAAGTGTACTGGAAACTGTATCCAGCCTCCTTGTAAACACGTGTAGAGGTCTCGTTCTTTAATGCATCGACTAACATTTGGCGCATCGCTTCAGAATCCATTGTACTGTCATTATCCATTTCCCCTGAGAGGGTGTAGTAGTAGTGCAACGTGTGGGTAGAAAGCTCAAAAGCGCAACTATCCATTGTGATTTGTTCACTAAGCATCATAGGACAATTCTTATCGGAATAGTCTTGAAGAGTGCGTAAAGCACGCTGTTCGAGTGACTCCTGGCATGCTGATAATGCGAATAGAGTAGCAGCAAAAAGAATAATCTTCTTCATTGTTTATGAATTTTTGTTGCAAATGTACATAAAAAAAGCTAAAAAGGGAGTGAGGTTGCACCTTTTTTTGTAAATTTGCACTACAATAGCGCAAAATTGTTCATGAACAATATAAGAAATTTCTGTATTATTGCCCATATCGACCACGGTAAATCGACCTTGGCCGACCGTTTGTTGGAACGTACAAAGACCATTCAAGTTACTGAAGGACAGATGCTTGATGATATGGATTTGGAGCGTGAACGTGGTATAACAATCAAAAGCCATGCCATACAAATGGAATATGAGAAGGACGGACAGAAATATATCCTGAATCTTATTGATACTCCAGGCCACGTGGATTTTAGCTACGAGGTGAGTCGTTCTATTGCTGCCTGTGAGGGCGCTCTTCTTGTGGTTGATGCCACACAGGGCGTTCAAGCACAGACCATCTCTAACCTTTATATGGCTATCGACAACAATCTGGAAATCATACCCGTTATCAATAAAATCGACATGCCTTCAGCAATGCCTGATGAGGTTGAGGATGAAATCATCGACCTTATAGGTTGTAAACGCGAAGAAATTCTGCGAGCCAGTGGTAAAACAGGCGAGGGCGTGGAGGATATTTTGGATGCAGTAGTGGATCGTATTCCAGCTCCCGTTGGCAATCCCGATGAACCGCTTCAAGCTTTGATTTTCGACTCGGTGTTCAATTCATTCCGTGGTATTATTGCTTACTTTAAAGTGTTGAACGGCAAAATTGCCAAAGGAGATAAAGTGAAGTTCTTCAACACTGGTATGGAATATGAGGCCGATGAGGTGGGTGTCCTGAAGATGGACATGATTCCTCGCAAAGAATTGGGAACGGGCGAAGTAGGTTATATTATCAGCGGTATTAAGGATGCCAAGGAAGTAAAGGTTGGCGATACTATTACACATGTGGCTCAGCCTTGCGAAAAGGCTATTGAGGGTTTTCAGGAAGTGAAGCCAATGGTATTTGCCGGTGTCTATCCTATTGATCCTACAGACTATGAAAACTTGCGTGCTTCGCTTGAGAAACTTCAATTGAATGATGCTTCACTCACGTTCATGCCAGAGACTTCAATAGCTCTTGGCTTTGGATTCCGTTGCGGATTCCTTGGATTGTTGCACATGGAGATTGTTCAGGAACGATTGGATCGTGAATTTAATATGGATGTAATTACCACCGTTCCTAACGTAACCTATATGTGTTACACCAAACAAGGCGAGGTAAAAGAGGTGCACAACCCATCGGGTATGCCCGATACGGTGATGATCGATCATATTGAAGAACCATACATTCGTGCTAGCATCATTACCGCGGCCGACTATATTGGCCCCATTATGACACTCTGTTTGGATAAGCGTGGCGAGTTGATAGATCAACAATATGTAAGCGGTAACCGCGTGGAACTGCACTTTATGTTGCCTTTAGGTGAGATTGTTATTGACTTTTATGATAAACTGAAGAGTATTTCGAAAGGATATGCTTCGTTTGACTATCATATTGATTCGTTTCGTCCATCGAAACTCATCAAGCTTGATATACTCTTGAATGGTGAACCCGTCGATGCACTCTCTACGCTGACCCATCAGGACAATGCGGTGACCTTTGGTCGTCGAATGTGTGAAAAACTGAAAGAACTTATTCCAAGACAGCAGTTTGATATCGCCATTCAGGCTGCCATAGGCGCCAAAATTATTGCCCGTGAAACGGTGAAACAGGTGAGAAAGGATGTGCTGGCCAAGTGTTATGGCGGTGACGTGAGCCGAAAGCGTAAATTGCTGGAGAAACAGAAACGAGGCAAAAAGCGCATGAAGCAGATAGGTAATGTGGAAGTGCCTCAGAAAGCTTTCCTCGCTGTCCTCAAACTGGATTAATTCCCCCTAGAGTGGTAAAACAAATACTGACAACAGAACTCTAACCACATTTTTTTAATTATAGTAGCTGAATTATGCCAAACCTAAGTTTAACGAGAAGAGACGTGGCCCGCGAACTGGCCAGAAGATACAGCACCATGACCCATGACGAGTTGGATATGCTGGAGAGTGTGATGGTGCCTAAGAAGTTTGCTAAAGGAGAGAAAATTCTTAGCGAAGGTGAAACCTGTCAGAATATCTATTGGATTGTGAAAGGTCTGGTTCGCCAATACTATTATAAGAACAACAAAGACCTGACGGAGTATATGGCCGTTGAGAATACAATAGTAATGAGTATTGAAAGTCTGTTCAAGGAAAAACCCTCTACGCAGATTATTCAGGCACTTGAACCCACGCTTATCTATGCTTTGCCGAAGGCTGAATTGGAGGCTGTAGCTATGAAAAGCGTAAACATTCAGATCCTGTTCCGTAAAATTCTGGAAGAGTCGCTCATTATTAGTCAGCAGCGTGCTGATATGTTGCGTTTTGAAAGCGCTCAAGATCGTTATCAGAAGTTGGTAAAATCATCTCCACAGCTCGTTCTTCGTGCACCGTTGGTTTACATAGCCAGCTATCTGCAAATGACGCCAGAAACGCTGAGTCGCGTGCGTACTGCATCGATTATGGAGGGAAAATAGAATCCAGAAAGTATATTATTAGAAACTACAATAAAAATGGCGAGGTGCTCAATTGAGACCTCGCCATTTTCATTATAGTTGTCCTTTTTGATGGTTCTGTAATTAGAACTTTGCCATTTTAATGGCTACTACGGCACATTCATCACCTTTGTTTCCTAAACGGCCGCCTGCGCGGTCTTTGGCCTGTTGAAAATCATTGGTGGTCAGAAGACCGTAAACCACAGGAATATTATTGGTGGCATTCAGACGTGCTATACCTTCTGTAACTCCCTGACAGATATAGTCGAAATGAGGAGTCTCGCCACGAATCACACTACCCAACACAATCACGGCGTCATAGCCATCGTTTAAGGTCATCTGGCGTGCTCCGTAGATGAGTTCAAATGAACCGGGTACAGTCTTTACATGAATGTTTTCGGGCAATGCACCGTGCTTTTCAAGAGTGTTTACACACCCCTCAAGCAGTGCACCTGTGATTTCAGGATTCCATTCGGCAACCACAATACCGAAGATCATGTTTGAAGCATCAGGTACTGTAGCCGTATTATATTCTGAGAGATTCTTAGTAGCCATTCTTTATAGAATTTCTTTTAATCGATTGGTTCGAGTATCGATTACTCAGAAACACGCTCAATGTATTCGTCAATGTTCTGATACTGCATTGACTGGAAGTACTTCTCTTTTACTTGTTTGTACAATTTCAGAGCCTCGGCCTTCTTATCCTGTTTCTCCAAAATCTGTCCGGCTTGGATGAGGAAGGTTGGAGAGAGTGAATTGTTATCGGCTTTTTCGGCAGCCTTAACCAGTGTGCTTACTGCTTTATCCAACTGGTCAAGGTGTGCATAAGCATTGCCTAAAGCACCAAGAGCAGCAGGTGAAATCATCTTGTCGTCAGCACCGTCAAACTTCTCAAGGAAGGTTGCTGCGTCCTGCCAGTTGTCAAGATTGGCATAGCAAAGTCCTGCATAGAGGTTTGCCAAGTTGCCTGCATCTGTTGAACTGTACTCGCTGGCAATCTGAAGGAAACCTACATTGCCCAGGCTGTCGCCGTTCAAAGCCAATTCATAGCTTCCGTTCTGGAAATTCTCTTGGCATTTTGCAAGGGCTATGCTTGCCTTTTGTTCGTTGGGTTCAGAAATGTAGGTTTTGTAACAAATAATGCCACCTACGATTACTACGATAGCTGCAACACAGCCAATGATAGCGTTCTTGTACTGGAGGAACAATGCCTCGCTCTTGTTCAATGACTCCTCCATAGAAGGAGCAGCCTGATTATTAGTTTTTTCTGCCATTATTAATTAATGTTTTTAGTTTTATCTTTTCATGCTACTTAAATGTGCTTTATCAGAGTGGAAAAAACACACTTTTGCGCCGCAAAATTACTTAATTTATCGCATATAATGAAATTTATTGTCTACTTTTTTTGTTTTTCCTATTTAAAATCTTTGTTTTGTTCTTGCATAATCGTACCTTTGCAGAAAAATTATCGCGCTTGATGATACTCGACAGACTCTCTATACTGAATTATAAGAATATAGCTGAGGCAACCCTTCAGTTGTCGGCCAAGTTCAATTGTTTTATTGGACATAATGGTGCAGGAAAGACGAATGTGCTCGATGCAATTTATTTCTTGTCGTTTTGTCGTTCAGCATATACGGCACAGGACTCACAGGTGATAAAGCATGAGGAACCATTCTTTGTGTTGGAGGGAGACTACGTGGAAAATGCTGATGACCAAGCAATTTCAATTTATTGTGGAATGAAGCGTGGTACAAAGAAGCAGTTCAAACGTGACAAGAAGGCTTATCGCCGTTTATCAGAGCATATAGGATTGATTCCCATTGTAATGATTGCGCCTGCCGACACTTTGTTGATTGAAGGAGGCAGTGAAGAGCGTCGTCGATTGATGGATGTGGTTATCTCGCAGTTCGATCGTTCGTATATAGATACGCTGAATCGTTACAACAAGGCTTTACAGCAGCGTAATACGATGCTAAAGATGGAAGATGCAGAACCAGACCCAGAGGTGTTGGGAATTCTGGAAGAGCAGATGGCCGTGGAAGGTGAAGCAATCTATCGTCAGCGAAATGATTTAGTAGAGCAGTTGGTTCCTTTGTTCCAGCAGTACTATACTATTATTTCTGGCAATAAAGAACAAGTTTCTCTCAGTTATCAGTCCCATTGTCAGCGTGGCCCTCTTCTTGATGTGATTCGTCGTGACCGTATGAAAGACCGCGTAGTAGGTTACTCGTTGCATGGGGTTCATCGCGACGATCTCGAGATACTTCTCGATGGTCATCCTATGCGGCGTGAGGGCTCGCAAGGTCAACAGAAGACATTTGTAATAGCTTTGAAGTTGGCACAGTTCGCATTTCTTAAACAAACAGGCACAAAGACAATGCCATTACTGCTTCTCGATGATATTTTCGATAAACTTGATGCTACTCGTGTAGAGAAAATAGTTCAACTTGTGTCTGGTGATGGCTTTGGACAGATTTTTATTACTGATACGAACCGAGATCACCTTGACCAAATCTTGCAACAGGGACATTTCGACTATCGGCTCTTTCATGTAGAAGATGGAGAGGTTAAGAGTTAGGAGCCTTTACAGGTATAGTTTTTATGTGATGAGTCACTTTTTGTTGAGTAGAAAAACTAATAATAATGTTTAGACGTGATGTGCAGTCCATTAAGGACTTGATTATGAAAAACCTGCGTATGCAAGGTCTGGAGACTCCTTTGCTTCAGAAACGGCTTGTAGAATCGTGGCCAAAGGTAGCAGGTGAAGTGATTGCTCGCTATACTACAGGAGTGACTATTTATAATCAGACTCTCTTCGTGCGAATCAGTGTACCTGCTCTTCGTCAGGACCTTAGCATGCGTAGAATGGAATTTGTCCAAAAACTCAACGAATACGTGGGGGCCCAAGTAATTACCGATATCAAGTTTAATTGATTCTTTTGGCCTAGTCAATAATAATATACCCCCGAAAGCTTCCTAGCTTTCGGGGGCATCTTTTTTGTGATAATATCTCTTTTTCTTGAATAAACAAATCTTATTCAAGACCAAGACTCTGTTTGATAGCTTCCACTTTCTTCTTGGCTTCAGCTACACAAGCGGGATAGTCTTCAGCATTTTTCAGCAGTCCCTTAACTTCAGTATAGAACTTAATTTTGGGCTCAGTACCGCTAGGACGTACGCTTACCTTCGTGCCATCTTCACAGAACCACTGAAGTACGTTGGAAGTGTCAGGCATGTCAAGTTTAGACACGTTTCCTTCTCCATCAGTAGCTGTCAGAGCTTGGAAGTCCTTGGTGCAAATAATCTTGCTACCAGCAATGGTCTTCGGAGCCTTATTACCACGGAAATCAACCATCATCTGTTTGATCTCGTCAGCGCCAGTCTTGCCAGGACGAACAACATTGATGGTATGCTCATAGCTGAAACCGTACTCCTTGTAGATGTTCAACAGCAAATCGTAAAGAGTCATACCGTTGTCCTTAGCCCATGCTGCAATCTCACAAATCAAGCAGATAGAAGCAGGGGAGTCCTTGTCACGAACCTTGTCGAATGGCAGGAATCCAAAGCTCTCCTCACCGCCACCAATATATTTCTGCTTACCTTCAGAGATACGGATCTCATTGGCAATCCACTTGAAGCCTGTATAGCAGTCGCGCAGTTCTACACCGTTTTTCTTTGCAATCTCAGCAATAACCTCGGTAGTAACGATAGTCTTTACAAGGAACTCGTTGCCCTTCAACTGACCAAGCTTCTTCTTGTTGGCAATGATATACCAGCAGAACATCATGCAGGTTTGGTTACCATTCAGAATTTCCCATTCACCCTTTGCATTGCGGCAAACGATAGCCAGGCGGTCGGCATCTGGGTCAGATGCTATAACAAGGTCGGCATTCAGGCGTGTACCCAGTTTCATGCCAAGGGTCATAGCCTCTGCATTCTCAGGGTTAGGGCTTACCACAGTGGGGAAGTTTCCGTCTATAACCATCTGTTCAGGCACAACATGTATATTCTGGAATCCCCATGAGCGGAGAGCCTCAGGAATAATTACACGGCCAGTTCCATGCATAGGAGAGTAAACGATGTTCAGATCCTTCTGGCGCAGAATAACCTCCTGGTCAACCATTGCTTCTTTAACAGCCTGTAGGTAGTCCCAGTCCATCTCGCCACCGATGATGTCAATAAGTTCCTTGTTGCCTTCGAACTTCACATCTTCGATCTTGACCTTATTCACTTCGTCAATGATGCCTTTGTCGTGTGGAGCCAATACCTGGGCACCGTCGTCCCAATATGCTTTGTAGCCATTGTATTCACGAGGATTGTGAGAAGCGGTAACATTTACGCCGGCCTGACAACCTAACTGACGAATAGCAAACGAAATCTCTGGGGTAGGGCGCAGACTCTCAAAAAGGTACACCTTGATGCCATTAGCAGAGAAAATGTCAGCAACGGTCTCGGCAAACATACGTCCATTATTACGGCAATCGTGTCCCACTACAACACTTGGCTGAATGTTAGGGAAAGCTTTGTTGATGTAGTTTGCAAAACCTTGGGTGGCCATACCTACAATGTATTTGTTCATGCGGTTGGTTCCAGCACCCATGATGCCGCGCAGACCGCCTGTGCCAAACTCCAGATTTTGGTAGAAAGCATCAATAAGGGCAGTCTTGTCCTCATTGTCTAACATGGCCTGTACTTCCTTACGAGTCTCCTCGTCGAAAGCAGGAGTAAGCCATTGTTTGGCAATCGCCTCACATTTGGCAATAAGTTCGTTATTTTCCATAATTGTTATAGAATTAAATATGTTTTGATATTATATGTTCATATTGTACACAAAGATACGAATTATTGCTGAATAACTGTTGTCATAATTCCTGTTTTTTTGTTTTTTAACAGGCATGCCTACTGTTTCAACAATCGGTCTATCTCGTCAAATTGCTTGCCCATATTCAGGTTGAAATAGATACGATAAAGCGGAGATCCCCATTTTTCCAATTCTTTTGGTGCCAATCGGCGGTATTGTTCCATATAAGGGAGAGCCTCCTGATATAATTGGCGAATCTTTTTCTTATCCTTTCGTTCGTTCAACTCAAGAGCAAGGTTGATGTAAGACGTGCCTGCATTAAAATATACTTCTGCCAATTCTGGGCAGAATGAGAGTAGTCGTTTACATACATCAATGCAGTCCTGATAACGTCCTAAGCGGAGCAAGATCGTCGATTTTGCAAAGTAGTACAAACTACACGTATCACAAGCTTCAATAGCCTTATCTGTTACCTGGAGCGCTTTCTCCAGTTCACCTTCTTGGCTATACGCATCTATGAGTCTTGGAAAGAAATAACTGAATGTGGGATAGCGGTTGAATCCTTCTTCTAATGCTTTGACATATAGTTCTTTGTCGTTAAGCCAACGCCGGGCTTCAGCAATGTACTGCAGGGTGAAGTTTGCCTTGGCTGAATCGTTGAGAGCCATGTGGCGATGGCGCAGTGTGAGTACGGCATCATTCATCTTGTAGGCAGCATAGGTAGCCCAATATGCGGCCTCCTTCATTTTATTGTCTTTGTGTAGATAGTCACGACCTGTAAACAGAGGCTGGTTGTCACAATCAATGTATTGCTCAAAATATTCGTATGCCGTTTGATACTCACCTTTACGAAGGTGGAATGTACCGGCATTAAACAGGTTTGGCCGATAGACATTCAGAATTTCTGCATGCTTTTGTCGGTATTCTATATCTACACGTCCTTTTTTGTCTGGGCGCATATCAATAGAGTCAAGTGTCTCTAAGATGGTGAACATTCGACGGTTCAAATTGAAAAAAGCTGCGGTATCCTGATTCTGTTTCAAGTACAGCCGTTCATTTGCCTGATTGTATTGACCACGTACGGCCTCAAACCAAAGCAAATAAATCTTTTCGTTATCCTTGTTGGTTGAATCTTTCAGAAGGCCTTTCATCAGTTCTTCGGCTCTTCCATAGTCGTTGCCACTCTTAATGATAGACCGTGCCTGACTGAGCTCTTTCTTCTGAGCGTTGGTCAGACACGGTGTTATCAGTAGTATGAGTAGCAAAGCAGTTGTTAGTTGCTTTGTCATTTAAAGTCTATAATAATTCTACTTTTTTACTGATTGATGAGTTTTTCCATCTCGTCTGCCTTGGCCTTGTTGTCAAGAGCATAGTAGATCTGATAGAGAGGATAAGCCCACTTCACTTTCTCGGCTGTTGGGTCGAGTTCACGAGCGCGCTCCATGAATGTCAATGCCTCGGCCAGCACAGCTTTCACCTTGTCGGCATCAGCTTTCTTCAAACCGCCAGTGTTCTTGTCGGCCAGCTCGTCTTTCAAGGTGATAGCCTTTGAGTTCAGACAAACGCCAGCATTGAACACGCACTGAACAAATTCAGGATCAATTTCAATAGCCTTCTTGTATGACTCTACAGCTGCATCCCACTTGCTCTGGTTCATTTCTACCTCACCTTTGAGGGCCCAAGCCATTTTGTTCTGAGCGTTCATGGCAATTTCCTCTTCAGCCCAAGCCATCATGGCAGGCATATTGTTTGCACGGGTATAGTATTCCATCAGCAGGTTGAAATAGCGCTCCTCTGAAGGTTCCTGTTTATGCAGGTCTTTCAGCATGTTAACGTAGGCTACTGAGTCCTCCTTGGTTTTCATTGATTCTTTCTTGGAGAACAGCAGAATCTCCATAGCCTCGCCTGCCTTTGATGGATCCTCAGCAGTTACCTGAGCAAACTTCACAGCCTCTGGATAATTATGCATCTGGTATGCCAGAATAGCAGCATAGTAGGCAATATCATAGTAGAAAGGATCTTTGGGGAAGTCTTTCACATCCTTAAAGATAGAAGATTCCTTCATTTCCAGATAACTCTTCCATGCTTTAAGGGCATTATCATTGTCCTTACGGTTCTGATAAAAATACTGACCAGCCTGAACCAGTGCTACACCAAAAGTCTTATACTTGGTCTGGGCGGCTGAGCGGTACTTCAGTTTCACCTTTCCTTTTGCATCAGGCAACTGGTCGAACTCATCACATTTCAGAACGGCATCCCAAGCAGCCAATGCTGCAGTGTGCATGCCAAGTGTATCGAAAGCGGCCTTGTTTACTACGCTTTCCATTTCTTTTTTCTGTATTTCTGAGTATTTACCGTGCATAATCTCACTCTGGAGGTTCCATGCGGCTTCCTTGTCAGTAGTCTCGTTAGAGGTCAATGCGGGAGCCAAGGTCTGGGCGGCCTGGTCAAATTCTCCCTTGCCCATCAATTTCTTAGCATCCTTTACCAGAATGTCCTGTCCGAAGGCCGTTGTGGCAGCTGCTGCCATTAAGGCCATCATCATCATTTTTTTCATGTTTGTATTCATTTTGGTTAAACAATTATTGTTCGTTGTTCTCGGGTGTCTCAGGGGCTACAGTGTTTTCTGAATCCTCTGAAACTTCTGTTTCAATTTCTTCAGCCTCGATATCCTCATCGGTTGAACTCATCACCTTGCACACAGAAGCAATTGTGTCGTTCTTCTTTGTCAGGTTGATGAGGCGAACACCCTGTGTTGCACGTCCCATAACGCGTACGTCAGCAACCTTCAGACGAATCAGAATACCACTCTTGTTGATAATCATGAGGTCGTTCTCGTCGGTCACAACCTTGATGGCTACCAGACGGCCGGTCTTCTCGGTGATGGCCAAGGTCTTCACGCCCTTAGTGCCACGATTCGTCTTACGGTAGTCTTCAATATCGGTACGTTTTCCGTAACCATTTTCTGATACTACCATGATTGTTTCTGTCTGAGGATCGTTCACGCAAACCATGCCTACCACCTCGTCGTCACCTTCATCGACGCGCATGCCGATAACACCTGTAGAAACACGACCCATAGTACGGATCTGGTCTTCGTTGAAGCGTACTGCACGACCATTTCGGTTAGCCAATACAATCTCGTTGCTGCCATTCGTCAGACGTACGCCTACCACCTGGTCGCCCTCATTGATATTGATGGCAATCACACCGGCAGCACGCACATTCTTATACTGATTCAGACAAGTCTTCTTAACAATACCCTGTTTGGTAGCGAATACTACGTAATGGCTGTTCAGGAATTCCTCGTCGTTGAAGTTCTTGATGCGCAGTACGGCATTGATAGCATCGTCTGGCTCAATGTTCAGCATGTTCTGGATAGCACGGCCCTTCGAGTTCTTGTCGCCTTCAGGAATTTCATAACACTTCTGCCAGTAGCAGCGGCCCTTCTGGGTGAAGAACAATAGCGTGTTATGCATTGTGGCAGGATAGATGTATTCTGTGAAGTCGTTATCACGATGGCGTGCAGCCTTAGCACCTACACCGCCACGAGCCTGCTCATGGAATTCAGAAAGCGGCGTGCGCTTGATGTAGCCCATGTGGCTGATGGTGATTACAACAGGATCGTCTGGATAGAAATCTTCAGCGTTGAACTCATGGTCAAATGGAATGATCTCTGTCTTGCGCTCATCGCCGTATTTCTCTTTAACTTCGTTCAGGTCATCTTTCATCACCTGTTTGCAACGCTCGGGATTGTTTAGAATCTCTTCCAAATCAGCAATCAGCTTCATCAAGTCGTCGTACTCCTGATGCAACTGGTCCACACGCAGACCCGTCAACTGGCTCAGACGCATGTCAACGATAGCCTTTGACTGAAGCTCATCCAGTTCGAAGCGTTTCTCCAGGTTGCGCTGGGCATCGGTAGGAGTAGCCGACTGGCGGATGATGTGAACAACCTCGTCAATATTGTTTACGGCAATGATCAAGCCTTCCAAAATGTGGGCACGCTCCTGGGCTTTCTTCAGGTCGTATTGTGTGCGACGGATGGTCACCTCGTGACGGTGGTCAATGAAGTAGCGGATACAGTCGCGCAGACTCAACAAGCGTGGGCGCAGACGAGTACCGTCTCCTGTCTTAATGGGCACCAGGGCAATGTTGTTCACAGAGAACGAACTTTGCAGTGCTGTCATCTTGAACAGCTTGTTCAGGATTACGTTCGCATTAGCGTCGCGTTTGCAATCTACTACGATACGCATACCCTGACGGCCGGATTCGTCGTTTACATTCGAAATTCCCTCAATCTTGTGCTGTGTGGCAAGATCGGCAATATAAGCCACCAAATCAGCTTTGTTTACACCGTAAGGAATCTCTGTTACTACGATCTTGTCGTGCTGCTCGCCACTTTCAATCTCAGCTTTCGCCCGCATAACAATTCGGCCACGACCTGTCTCATAGGCATCTTTCACGCCCTGCAAACCATAGATGTAAGCACCTGTGGGGAAGTCAGGACCTGGGATATACTGCATCAGACCTTCGGTGTCTATATCGGGGTTGTCAATGAATGCACAGCAACCGTCAATCACCTCACCCAGATTGTGGGTTGGCATGTTGGTTGCCATACCTACGGCAATACCATTACCGCCATTCACCAGGAGGTTAGGAACTTTGGTAGGCATCACGCTGGGCTCCACCAAAGTGTTGTCGAAGTTAGGATCCATATCCACGGTATCCTTCTCCAGGTCGTCCATGATGTGTTCACCCATCTTTGACAGGCGGCACTCGGTATAACGCATGGCGGCAGGAGAGTCACCGTCGACAGAACCAAAGTTTCCTTGTCCATCTACCAATGTGTATCGCATGTTCCATTCCTGTCCCATGCGAACCAGGGCACCATAAACTGATGAGTCGCCGTGGGGGTGATACTTACCTAATACTTCACCTACCACACGTGCGCACTTCTTGTGCGGCTTGTCGCTTGTATTTCCAATGCCCATCATGCCATATAGAATACGGCGATGTACAGGCTTAAATCCATCACGAACATCAGGAAGGGCACGAGCCACAATCACCGACATTGAATAGTCGATGTATGATGACTTCATTTCTTCCTCAATGTTGATTTTAAGAATTCTGTCGTTGTCGAACGTCTGATCCATTATAAATTTTAGTTTGTTGTTTTGAGAAGGAAATTGCGTTTAAGGCCATTTTTAGCCCCGCTGACGCGTTTTCCTGCTTTTGTTTCAGCATACAAAAGTAATATTTTTTTTGCGAGAAACAAAAGTATTTAAGCAATTTTAAAGTATTGCAGGATGCGCCTGAATTTGGCACTATTCAAACAAGTGTCCAATCTCGCTGATCTCGTCCTCGTCAAACCAGTCTGCGAGTTTTGTCTTGGCGCGTTCCTGTACCTCAGGATCAATGTCCGACCATACCTTTTTTAATACGTATATGAGTACAGCCAGATCGTCTGTCAGACCTACAATGGGAATGGCATCAGGGATCACGTCGAGCGGACTGATCAGGTATCCTAATGCACCGATGATGATAGCTTTGTCCTTTACGTTTATCTTGTCGCTCTGCAAGGTATAATAAAGGATGAGAGCTGCATAGACCAGTTTACTACCGGCACGCTTAGCTACGCGAGAAATTTTCTCAACAAAGTCGTTCTGCGAGAATTTGTTGGCATAACTCATAAAATCGGGTAATTCCATATTCTTCTTGTTTTTTAGTTTTGATTGATTCTGATAATTCTAATTCCTGTGTGTGAGGGGTGCTTCGAAAGGTATTGTCCCATGGTCATTGGCTCAAGCACCACTTTCTTGTGTATCTGTGAAGCGTTCAGCAGATGAAGTCCATCGTTCTTCCATACTGCAAAGCCAAGATGGGCAATATCCAATCCCTTTTTTTTGCTGGTAATGGCTATGATGTCACCGTCTTTCACAACAGCACGTAGTGCGGCGGTATTCTTCACCTGATTTTTGGGAATGTAGCGGTAGTGCTTTCCTGTCATGGCATGTTCTTGTTTTGCAATCTCCTTTATATATTCGGGGTGAGCTTTCAAGGCGTCGTAGGCGTTGGGGTGAAGACTCATGTAGTTGAGCTTTAATTGCTGTATAGCTGTAAAAGGCGCAACATACTTTTGCTTTTCATTGACAAATCCCATTTTCGTGTTGTCTTCTATCCAATCACTAAAATAGTGAATACGCGAGGAATATCCGTCTATAATGCCCTGACGGTAACGCAGTTTTTGAAGAACCTCACAGTAATCGGCAAAAGTATGTTTCCCGTTTATAACACATAGGGTGAGAGCTACAACCGTTTCTGTAAACGTAGTGCAGTCCAACTGACGTGTGTTCACCACCAGTTGCTCTGGATCGTTCCCCTCAAGGGTATGAGCCACATAAGGGCGCCCGATAAAATAGTTGGCAAAATAGAGGGTCGATGACTTTCCGTCTTTTAGCAATGAAACTATTTCCGCACTGTCCGAGGAATTGTACTTTACCTGCTGTAACCTTTGCTGTAAAGATATTGATGTCTGAGGTGCTTCCTGTGCGAAAGCTCCAGTACAGAAAAGTGAGGTCAGTATCAGTAGTAATAGTTTCATTTCTTATCTTTATATTTCTTTTTCAGTCCGAAGTTGTAGCCCACATACAGATTCATGCTGCCAAACGTGTTATTCGTGGCAAAACGCGATTCCAAGTAGTAATTGGAATGAACAATGGCACTGAGTCCTGCATACCACTTCGTGTTGTTATACACCAAACCGAATCGGCCGATAAAGTAGGGACTTATCTTAGTCAGTGAGAACCGTTGTTCCTCACCTTTTTCTTCGGTCTTTCCCTTACTCTGCTTGTAGGCCACAGCCACCTGTCCGCTTCCGCTGAGCAACCAGTTCTTTGCAAACACCCAGTTGTAGGCATATCCGCCAGAGATACCGATGTTATAATATTCTGCCTTCTTAAACATGAATCCGGAGTCAAGCTTCACTTCCTGCTCAGGTATATGTTCGTCAAGCAACTTCTGCAACTTATCGTAGTCGAAATCAAGCGAGTTGTGAGTGAATCCTATTCCCGCCAACCATGATCCGCAACTGATTTTCTGGCAAGTGCTTTGAGCAAAGGCGGCAGGGTAGGAGAAATGCCCATGGTTGAAGATGTAGTAGAGATCGGCTCCTGCAACACCCACTTTCAGTCCGTCGAAAGGTAGGTCTTCAAAACGTTGATGCTGGTCTTGGTCTTTTATGTGCACATTGCGCAGTTTGTAGTCGCTTCCCGTTCGTCTGTAAAACAGGTCAATGCCTATTTGCGAACTGTACAGACTCAGGTCTATCTCGGTCTTCGTCTTGTCGTAAGTACTATGGCCCAGTGTGAAGGCATAACCGCCGAAAAACCATTTCCATCCTACGTATGGTCCTAATTTCACCATGCCGTCGTTGGCAAAGCTGATTGACTGGCCATCGCGGATACCACTTCTCAGTGTGTAATAGTCGTAGGTATAGGTGCCCTGCAGCATTACTGTGAATAGGTAGTGTTGAGGTTCTATATAGGCCGTGTCCAAACGGTCAAATCCTCTGATGATACGTCTTATCAGTCCTATTTTCTTTGGTTGTTCTTCCTGTATAAGTGCTGTTGTGTCTTCAATAGACTCGTATGCTGGTTCTTGCGACTTGGCCGAAAGTGGCAACAGTATCAGACTGAGTGAAATAAATGCTTGTAATACAACTTTCATTTCTTTCAGTTCAGAATTTACCAAGAATACGGTCCATAGCCCAGTTTACAGGTGTTGCCGATACGCTGGTACAAGAGCATACAGCCAATCCCTGAATATGTTCGATAACGTTTTTGATGAGAGGATACTGCACATAGGGCGGATTGGGAACGTTGATTGTCTGAGTACCTTCGCTGGTGTGCAGAATAATGGGCTCGTAGTCAAATACTGAAAAGCGCAATGATCCAAGATTACCGATGAGTTGGATACTGTCTTCACGAGCCGATTCATGAGCCACAAAGCACCACGACCCAGAGCCTGGGAGTCCGTTCTCAAAACGGAAAATAGCGCTCACAGAGTCTTCAGCTGTATAGATATGACCGCGGTTGGCGCAGATTCCCCTGGCATCGAGAATGATACCGAACATTTCCTGTAGCAGGTCCAGCTGGTGGGGAGCTAAGTCGTAGAAATATCCGCCTCCGGCAATGTCGGGCTGGAGTCGCCAGGGCAGATTCTCTGCATGAGCATAGTCAAGTTCGCGTGGAGGAACGGCAAAACGTACCTGCACGTTTATCACCTCACCAATGATGCCTTGGTTCACAATTTCCTTTACCTTCTGGAAGTAGGGTAGATATCTGCGGTAATATGCCACGAAACAAGGAACACCCGTTTGCTCGCTGATACGGTTCACACGTGCACATTCATCATAGCTGGCAGCCAGTGGCTTCTCTACATATACAGGTTTTCCGGCTTTCATGGCCATGATGGCAAAGGTTGCATGACTGGATGGGGGAGTAGCCACGTAAATTGCATTCACTTCTGGATCGTCAATGAGTTCCTGGGCATCTGTGTACCATCTTGGTATATTGTGGCGTTCTGCATAGTGACGTGCCTTTTCTTCTGAACGGCTCATCACAGCAACTACACTCGAACCTTCCACTTCAGCGAAGGCAGGACCGCTTTTCTTCTCGGTCACCTCACCACAGCCTATAAAACCCCATTTAACGATTTTCATTCAAAAAATATACCTTTGCATCAATGTTATACACGATGCAAAGGTACAAAAGAGTTGGGAGTTAAGAGTGAGGAGTTGTATTTTTTTTCTAAATGGTTAATTATATTTAACTCCTAATTATACATGTATCTCTTAATGCTCTTCTTTGGCGTTTTTTCGAATTCTTCTTGGAAAATCTCAACTTCCGATATCTTCTCGTAGGCAGGCAGCTGCTGATTCAGCGTGTTGCGATTCTGTTCCATGATGTTCTCAATGTCTTTTTCCGAGAAGTTCATGCTGCGAGCTTCATCTAAGTCTGGATGAACCAGTGCCACCAGCTTGTTCTCACGCTGTACTACAATGCTTTCTACTACCATTGGCATGGAATTGAGCTTGTCTTCAATCTCTTCAGGATAGATATTCTGGCCATTAGCACCCAAAAGCATGTTCTTGCAACGGCCGTTGATGAATACGTTGCCTTCGGCATCCATGGTGCCCAAGTCTCCAGTGTGGTACCATCCATCCTTGTCGATGGTCTGTTTTGTTGCCTCGTCGTTCTTGTAGTAGCCTAACATCACGTTCAGTCCACGTGCCAGAATCTCCCCGGGAACTTTAGCAGGATCGTTGGAGTCTATTTTTACCTCCATGTGCAGCACAGCGCGTCCACATGAGCCGGGAGCAAAGGTGTGCCAGTCTGAATAACAGATAATCGGCGCACATTCCGTAGCACCATAGCCCACGGTGTATGGGAAGTTCATGCGATGAAGGAATTGTTCCACTTCCTGATTGAAAGCAGCTCCGCCAATAATTACTTCGTAGATCTTGCCACCGAAGGCTTTTATCACCTCCTGACAAATCATCTCGCGCACCTTCTTGGATATGACTGGCATGCCCAACAGGAGTCGCATGCGGTTGTTCTGTATTTTGGGGAATACCTTCTTGCGGATGATTTTCTCAATCACCAGTGGTACGGCAATGATAATCTTCGGCTTGATATCGGCAAAGGCCTGTGCAATGATAGCTGGCGATGGCGTACGGTTCAGGTAGTACACATGACATCCGTGCAGGAACTCGTAGATAAACTCAAAGGCCATGCCATACATGTGAGCCATTGGCAGGATAGAAATGACGTTGTCGCCCTTCTCCACAGTCTTGCCCAATACGTCACAGGCAAAGTCATAGTTCGACCACAGAGCGCGATAAGGAATCATTACGCCCTTTGAAAAACCTGTTGTACCGCTGGTGTAGTTGATAAGGGCAAGCTCGTCAGGACTTTGCTCGTGATAATAGCTCACGTGCTCTTTGCGGAAGTATTTGGGGTATTTCTTTCCGTACAGTTCGTTTAGATGTTCGCGGGCATAAGTCAGTTTGTCTGTGCGACTCACTATAAGCGAGTAGTCGGTATTACTGATGATGCCTTCCAAATGTGGCATCTGCTGTGGGTCAATAATAGTGCCAACGTGATCACCTACAAAAAGGATGCGAGCGTCAGAATGGTTCACAATATTGTGAATCTGGTCGGCCATAAACTCATGAAGGATAGGCACAGCAACGGCGCCGTATGTCAGAGTAGCCAGGAAAGCGGCAGCCCACTGACTGCTGTTTCTTCCGCATAAAGCAATTTTGTCGCCTTTCTGAATGCCTGAATTCTCAAACAGAATGTGCAACTTCTCTATCTTGCGGGCTACATCGTGGTATTGTAAAGTTTGGCCTTTATAGTCGGTCAGTGCATTAGCGTCCCAGTTATTGATGACGCTCTGTTCAATCAACTCATTAAAACTTGGTATCTTTTCCATAGTTTAAGCTTGATAAAGGTATCTTTTGATGCTCTTCTTTGGAGTCTTCGCAAACTCCTCGTTGTGCAACTTTATTGATGTGATACGACTATAGGCAGGCAACTGCTCGTTGATGTCGTGACGATTCTGCTCCATGATGCTTTCCAGCTCCTCATGGGTGAAATTCATCAACTCATCTTGGTCGGGGTACACCAATGCCACCAGTTTCTCACCATCCTGAACCACCACGCTCTCAGCAATCATAGGCATTGAGTTCAGCTTGTCCTCGATTTCCTCGGGGTATATGTTCTGACCATTGGCACCCAGTAGCATATTCTTGATGCGGCCACGGATAAAGATGTTTCCATCTGAATCCATTGTGCCTAGGTCGCCTGTGTGGTACCATCCGTCTTCGTCAAGAGCCTCTTTGGTGGCTTCTTCATTCTTGTAGTAGCCCAACATTACATTAGTGCCTCGTGCCAGAATCTCACCAGGTATGTTGCGTGGGTCGTTGCTGGCTATGCATACCTCCATGTGGTCGATAGCTTTTCCGCACGATCCGCTCACAAATTCGTGATAGTCACGATAGCTTATCAGTGGCGAACACTCAGTGGCACCATATCCTACTGTGATGGGGAATCCTATAGACATGAGGAACTGTTCCACCTCTTTCGACAATGGAGCTCCACCCACAATCACCTCATAAGCTTTTCCGCCAAATGCTGCATACACCTGTTCGCAGATTTTCTCTTTCACCTTTTTCGAAATGACAGGCATTGAAAGAAGCAGTCTCATGCGGTTGCTTTGAATGATTGGGAATACTTTCTTGCGAATAATCTTCTCGATAATCAACGGAACCGAAATCACAATGGCCGGCTGAATATCAGTGAAGGCCTTAGCAATAAGGGTGGGCGATGGCAAACGGTTCAAGAAGAACAGGTGGCTTCCGTTGCAGAAACCAAACAGGAACTCGATAGAAAGACCGTACATGTGAGCCATCGGCAGAATATCAAGCACGGGTGAACCTGATGGGATAAACTCTCCCAGGCGCTTCAGACAGAAATCTACATTACCCCATAGTCCGCGATAGGGCAGCATTACACCTTTCGAGAAACCGGTAGTGCCACTGGTGTAATTAATAAGTGCTAACTCATGGGGTGAATCCTCATGATAGTTAATGTGCTCCTTGCGGAAGTTCTTGGGATATTTCTGACCGAACATATAATTTAAATGTTCGCGTGCGTACGTGAGCGATTCCGACCTCGATTCCATCAGTGAAAAATCGGGAATGTTTACGATTCCCTCAAGATGAGGCATTTCGCTGGGCGTTATCTCCTTGGCTACATAATCGCCGACAAATAACAATCGAGACTCCGAGTGGTTCACGATATTGTGAATCTGCTCAGCGTTGAATTCATGAAGTATAGGTACTGCCACAGCACCATAGGTCAGTGTGGCCAGGAATGTTACAGCCCAATGAGCCGAGTTGCGTCCGCAGATGGCTATTTTGTCGCCTTTCTGCATACCACAATTCTCAAACAGAATGTGCAGTTTCTCTATCTTTCTTGCCACATCGTGGTATTGAAGAGTCTGCCCTTGATAGTCGGTTAATGCGTCAGCATCCCAATTCTTAAGGATGGCTGTTTTGATATATTCGTTAAAACTTGAACCGGTTTCCATTGCACAGAAATCAAAAATTTGTGCAAAGGTAATTTCTTTCCTGCACATCCGCAAATTTTTTGTGCACATTTTTTGTATTAACATGCCATATTTTTTTATTTTTGACAAAATATAGGAATATAGAATAATATTAGTGTGTTTTAGGAGAGTCTTTTTTTTTATTTCAATAATAGATTTATTAGTATTTGTTTTGTGAAATATGAAAAAATGTTTTACTTTTGCAAAATCAAAAAAAAACTAAAGCATAAAACAATGAAACGAATATTGGTTACGGGTGGAGCAGGCTTCATTGGCTCCCATCTTTGTGAGAGATTGGTCAATGAGGGGCATGATGTCATTTGTTTGGACAATTTCTATAGTGGCTCTAAAGAGAACGTATGGCATCTCATTGGCAAGCCTAATTTCGAATTGGTGCGCCACGATGTAGTTAATCCTTACTGGGCTGAGGTTGATGAGATTTATAATCTGGCATGTCCGGCATCTCCCATCTACTATCAGCACGATCCCATTCAGACCACCAAGACTTCTGTCTTCGGTGCTTTCCACATGCTGGGTCTGGCTCGTCGCACTCATTGTAAGATTCTTCAGGCATCTACCAGCGAGGTATATGGCGATCCCAATGTTCATCCACAGCCCGAAACCTATTGGGGCAATGTGAATCCTCATGGTGAGCGTTCTTGCTATGACGAGGGTAAGCGTTGTGCCGAGGCATTGTTCTTCGACTACCACCGTTTGCATCATGTTCGCATCAAGATTATCCGTATTTTCAATACCTATGGTCCGCGTATGGCTATCAACGATGGTCGTGTGGTTTCCAATTTTGTGGTTCAGGCCTTGAAGGGTGAGGATATTACCATTTATGGTGATGGACAGCAGACTCGTTCATTCCAGTATGTCAGCGACCTTATTGATGGTATGACACGCGTGATGGCTACTGGCGATGATTTCACTGGTCCTGTCAATCTTGGCAATCCAGGTGAGTTCACCATGCTCGAACTGGCAGAACTGGTACTGAAGAAGGTTGGCGGAAAGAGTAAGCTGGTGTTCAAGCCTCTTCCCAGTGATGATCCTAAGATGCGTCGTCCCGACATTACGAAGGCAAAGACAGAGTTAGGTTGGGAACCGAAAGTAAAACTCGACGAGGGTCTTGATCAAATTATTGATTATTTCCGAACCAAACTCGATATTCGCTAATATCTTTAAAGAATATGCAATGGCCAGAGTCCTGAAGACTCTGGCCATTGCTTTTTTATTGATTTTCCTGTTTTTTGGTTATTCATTTACTATCATCAGTTCGCTCATGATCATATTGCTCACAAATAGCCCTTTTCTTGTTATCCGCAGATGTCCGGCAACAAGTTCCAGCAAGCCGTCATCCAGAAATCGCTTGGCTTCTTTCATGCAATAGGACTGTTGTGCTGTTGTAAGTTGGGAAAGACAGATACCGTCACGGGTGCGCAAGGCAGTCATCACGATGTCGTTGTAGCGAGTATCATCGTCAATGGGTTCTTGCTCATAGACCTGTTCTCCTTTTTCTATGCCTTCTATGTAAGTCTTGATGTGATCAATGTTCCACCGTCTGCAGTCCTTTCCGTTGTAACTATGGGCTGCAGCACCGAGTCCTATGTAGGGCGTCTGGTTCCAATAGCTGCTGTTGTGGCGTGAACGATAGCCCGGTTTTGCAAAGTTGCTTATTTCGTAGTGCTCATAGCCGGCGGCTTCCAGTCGGTCTATGAGGTCGTTGTACATCTGACGCTCCAGTTCCTCGTCAACAGTAAACTTTTCCGTATTCTTCAGATACTGTTTGTAGAGTGGGGTGCCTTCTTCTATCATGAGGCAGTAGGCCGACAGGTGTTCAACGTCGAGCGCCAATGCCTGCTGTATGTCGTAGTGCCAGTCGTTGAGGCTCTCGCCAGGGAAACCATACATCAGGTCTATACTAATATTGTTGATACCTGCTTTTCTCAGTCGTTCCACGGCTACGGGTATTTGTTCGGCAGTATGCCGGCGATGCAGAAATTGGAGTCGTTCGTTGCTGAATGTCTGCACGCCCATGGAAATGCGGTTGATGGGGAGTTGAACCAAACGCTCAACATACTCTTCTGTAAGGTCATCGGGATTGCACTCCATGGTGATCTCTTTCGCATGTTCCAGTCCATATACCTTATTAATATATATAAAGAGCTGATTCAACTGTTCGGCAGACAGCTGACTGGGTGTACCGCCCCCCAGATAGATTGTTTCTATCCTGTTATCTTTGGGCGTAGAGAAGGTTGGTGTGAAAGATTCCATTTCCTTGCATACTGCCTCTACATATCTTTGTTTCAACTCTTCGTGAGTGGTAGAATAGAAACCGCAGTATATGCAGCGGCTTTTGCAGAAAGGAATATGTATGTACAGTCCAGCCATAATCTCATATTATTTTGCTGCAAAGGTACGATTAAGCGAGTGAAAATGCAAAAATATTTGCGGTTTTCCAAGCGTGAGTACCTTCGAGCGACAGCTCAGAGGTACGATTAAGCGAGTGAAAATGCAAATTTGTTTACTATTTTCCGCAAGTGAGTAGCAAAGAAAAAGTGCCCCTTGTGGGGGCACTCCTGAATGAAATGGTTGAATCTTTTTCTTTATTTCTTAATCACTTTTACAGTCTTCTGGGTTCCGTCGGCACGCTTCAAAGTCATCAGTACCATGCCGCGGCTGTTGGCATTGACCTTTCTACCTGAGAGGTCTGCATAGCTGATGCCTGTCACAGTCTGATCGGTCATCGAAGAGTGAATGCCGGCAGGATCCTCAGTGTCGGGAACAACCGTCACTTCACCAGTCTTGATATCCTTGAACACAATGTTTGATGCATGGCGCTCGCCACCACCATAGTAGATACTCTGAATACCTACATTCTTTTCAGGATAGAAATAGAACATGAAGTATGAGGGAGTAATCTGTCCACCTTCGTTTCGAAAACCGGCAGGAACTTCCTCCAGCTCTTCTGTCAGTCCGCTGTACTCTTCGGGAGAGAAGACGAACAGCTCGTCATCTATGAATGCCTTATAGGCCAACTTGTTTTCATCAATATAGTTGCCATCGACATCGGTAGGATAGAGGCTGAACATGGCGTAGTTGTAGTTGTAGCCTGGAGTCTCCAGGTATTCACCATAGGTGCTGATACTAGGATCGGCAGGAACGGCAGCCACTTCTACGAAGGGATAGATTTGAGGAGCCCAGTACAGAGATAGAGCAATAAGCTCTTCTTTGCTTGCATTGACCAGGAAAATGCTGTCGCTCTTCAGGGTGCGTGCCTCTTTGTCGTAATCGAACACAATCTTGTCAGATTTTTTAGCCTGCAGTTTTACAAAGTTGCCGCTTTCGTCATAGATACTGTCCACGTATGCTGCTACGAAATACAACTGATAGCCGTAGTAGGTGCCCAAGAACTGTCCACTTTCAAAGGTCACCTTGTCACCTTCGATGGTTCCCACGGCATAGCCGTCATCATATCCGTTCAGGTACACCTCTTTGTCGGTAAAGGCTACGTCTATGCGTCCGTAGGCATCACCCATTGTATTGCCATCAATAGTTTTGATCACAAAGCTCTCTGTTGTCAGACCTTCAGGAAGGGTAATCTTTGTATCGGTGTTGCGCTGATAGTCGAAATTGTATTCGCCACCACCGAATGTCCATCCCATATCGGCATTGCCGTAGATGTAGGCAATGAGCACGCCAGTATATTTCTGGTCGTCATCGATAGACCTCAGTACACCATCCTTGTAAATCATTTTAAGGATTGTGTCGGGCTTCTCTACCACAGTGCCTGTTGCATTGTCCCACTTAGCCAAAGTGGTATAATAATCGACTCCGTTTTGCTGATAAGCTATCTGCTTTTTAATAGTGATGGTGTCATTCTCTCCCCGTTCAGCCTGGATATAGCTTTGAGCACCAAGTAGGTTGGGCAGGTTCTTGATATAGACAAACCCGTCGTTTCCTTCCACGATCTCGCTTGAGAGATTTGAATAGCTGGAAACAGCTGGCGTACCACCATTACTCTGTACCAAATTCATTTTACCAAAAACTTCGTAATACGTTCCTTCCGGACGGTTGAGAATAGGCGCATTGGGCACCTTGGCCTTAGCCTTTGCGGGTGTCTTGGCTGCGATGTTCAGTCCAAGAGCATCTTTCTGCAAAAGTGGTACCAGCGAGGTTGATTTAAACTGTCCAGCTGCGTGGCTGGCTACCCACAGTAATGCTACTGATAATAAGGTAAATTTCTTCATGATTGAAATGATTTTTTGTAAGTTTTTTATTTGTGTTGAAAATCAATATGCTCTATAGTATTCTTTAGAATACAACTTTGCGAGCTTTCTGCTTGCCGTTGCGAAGGGTTTCAACCTTGACGAACATGCCGCTGCGAGGACTTTCTACACGGCGGCCCTGCAGGTCATAGTAGGTAGTGTGGGCCACCACGTCTTCCTTACTCGTGGTCAGTTGCTCAATAGCTGTGCTGGTGTTGGCAAAGGCTTGGTTGGCATTCACGATCTGACCCGTGGTGGTGTCGATAATCAGTACTACGCCTTTCAGTTTCTCTCTGTCCTGAACCAGCGACTGACCAGGAGCAGCAGAGTAGGTGGTTACGGCTTGGTTCAAATCGAAGGTATAAGTATAGCTTTCAGCCACATCTGCATTGAAGTGAGCAGGCAGTGAACCCTCAATAGGTGTTCTGCCCGACCATGAAATGGCTACATCATTGAACACCAGTCCTTTCACATAAGTACCCTGTTCGCAGAACCAGTCCATATAGCCGTCTTTATAGTCATTACGGCCGGCATAGGCGTTGGTTTGCTGCCAGTTGCTGTGCTGCATGCCATCCTGAGTGAGGAAAAACTGCAGCAGATATTTGTTGTTGTCTATATCCAATGGCGAAGTCACCAATGCCTTCACTTTGAAGTTGTCACCCTCAAGACTGGTCTCCACGTCAACGGCCAGTGGAGCAAACTGCTCACGCTGTGACAGCCAATAGGTTTGCAGGCTCTCGAAGTTTGGATCAATCACCTCTATACGGTCCACATCGGCCGATGGGTATCCGCTGATACCAATAGGATATTGGCTGGAAGGTATAATCTCCATCGGGTCGCCGTTATGAAAGCAGATGCCTACAAAGTCCTCATATTTCTCGCCCATCAGTTCCATACCCACAAAGCCGCGTGGACACCACTGGCACCACAGACCGGTGTACTCTTCGCATACGGGGCGCTTCACTGGCAGCACGTTGTAGAAGTTGGCCTTGCCTGTTCCTGTTGCATTGCTGCTTCCGTTGGGCTGACCGTTCACTTTCTGGATGGTCACGTTGATGGCATAGGCTCCTTTCTCCGTTATCACGGGCAGTTCGGCCGAAATACTCTGCTTATGCCCGTAGATACCAGGAAGAGCATAGCTCAGGTCGGCATGGTAATCAACCTTCTGACCGTTCACTTCAACGGTGTAGTCTATGTTCTGAACACCGTTCAAGCCTTGGTTCTGCACATCGAACGAAATCTTGTTCGTTGCATTCGTCTTTGAATTTACTTCCGGAATGTTGATGGCTGTGGCAGCATCAGCACTGAAATCGCCCTCCAGTATCACTTCCATCGACAGACTGCCCATCTGTTCGCCTAAAGAATGCCACGCAGTACGATAGCTGCCAGAAGAGTGAATGTAAAAACCGTCGGCGTTGAATACTGACGACACGTTGATAGGTTCGGTGGCCACATCCTTTTCTGCCGTCAGCGAGTAGCCCACATACAGTCCGTCAGCCGTGATGGTATAAGGCTGGGCAAAGGCCACTTCGTTGAATCCCTGGACCGCAGTGAAATCTACGGTCTCGATGTCGGCACCCGTAAACTTCTGTGATTTCACCTCAAGGGCTGTTGACAACCATGCCTTGGCATTAGTGATGCCCTGGGCCGAAGTAAAATAGATGCGTACTCCTTTTACCTTGCTGCCCACGAGGGTAGGGTCGGCTATTCGAAGGGCCACATCATACGTCTCGTTTCGACTTTGGCCTGTACCATAGTCGTAGAAACCGGATCCAATACTGTAAGGAATTTCATTAGCGTTGGTCATTTGTGTCAGCATCAACAACGCCATCCCAATGAGTAATGCTTTTCTCATAAACGGTGATTAATTTTTTGAGGTTTGGGTTATGAAATGAATTTTTATTATTTTTTTCTTCTATCCTGAAAAAGAGTTAAGTCTTTTCGTGGTGCAAAGGTATGCTTTTGTGTCTTACGTTGTTAATAAACGGTGGTTAAAAAATGATAAATAGCTTGTTTTTGTTATCAAAATACCATATATTAGTTACAAATTTATGCTTTCTGCATAATATTTCAGTCAATATGATATCTTGCATACAATCTGGGAAAGATGATGAAATTGTATCAATTAGGTAAAGTGTCTCTTTAAAATTACTAATATTATTGTTTTTGATATTAATAACTTCTCCAAGTTTGATAGTTAAATATGTTAATGTATGTTTATTTTTTTTTTATTGTTTAAAATAGTCTATATTTTTGTACACGATTTGCGATGTAGATTAAATTAAATTAAAATTTTTGTGAAAGTTGATAAGCTGTTCTCATTTGTGCTTTTCACTGTACTCCAACTTTTTATAGTTGCTATGTTAGAGGCACAAACAATAGATAAGCGTACTAAATTAGTTCCCGATACGCTAGCATTGGCCGACCGTTTTTCTGTTCGGACCAATACTGTTGATTGGCTACTACTCACTCCCAATATCGGCGTTGAATACGAACTGAGAGGGGTAGAGTGGAATCATTGGGCGATTGGTATGAACTTTCGCTATAATTGGCAGACAAATCACACTTACCAGCCCGCACAGGTTTATAATATAGCTGAGGCAAAAGCAGATGTCCGCTATTATTGGCGAACTCGTTCCTATTATAGCAAGAGTGAACGTCAGTTGTATTCTGCAAATACTAAAAAACGTAACATTTTTAAGCGGCTGACATCAACACTGCGTGACTCTGTTCTCCATCCCAATGCTACTTATTATCGTGGAGCATTCCTTGCGTATAGCAAATACTCTTTTCTTCTTTTCGGTAACAAGGGTTACCAAGGAAATGCTATTACTGCTGGATTGACCATTGGCATGGTAAAACCGCTTTACCAGTTTGCTGGCGGAAATAGCATCGATCTTGACATGGGACTCAACTTGGGAGTCTGCTTTACTGAGAATGATGAATATTTTCATGATCGAGAGAGCGACTGCTACCCCCTTGTAAAGCACAATGACTGGTCTGTCGTTCCTTTCCCCGTACTCAACGAGGCACGCATTGCTTTTGTTTACCGTTTGGGCACACGTTCTATGATGCACAAATACCGTTGGCGCTATGATGTGGAGCAGCGCTATCGTGAACGTATGGACAGTATAATGGATGATGAGTTGAAACGCATTGAAACCGAGCGAACTAATCGTAAGTATCTGGAAGGAATGGATGCTCATTTCGAACGTATATATAATAAGGTTTATGCCGACACACTCGTTACGATACGTCAGCGTATGGCCAATGAGGAGAAGCAGCAGGCTCAGCAGGCTGCTGCAAAGAAAATGGCTGAAGAGCAGCGTAAGCAAGAAGCCGCTCGAATCAAAGAGGATAATAAGAAACTGAAGAAACAGGCCAAAGAGGAAAAGCCTTCTGAGGAACAACTTCCCAAAACCGATGAACAACAACCACAGGCAGAGGAGCAGCAGCCCCAAGCCGAAGAACAAGGAAAGGAGGAAGCTAAATGACTACACTAAACAGAATATTGCTGCTATTGTCAGTCGTCATACTGCTGCTGACGCCTTCCTGTACTGAGGTTGATGTGTGCACTGATGAACAACATCCTCACTTCTCAACAGTAAGCTACACCTTTAATTGGGACAATTTTGTTGGGCAACAGCCTGACTCACTCTACGTTATTGCTTATCGTGTCATTAACATGTGGAAGACTTCCATGATAGTTGACCGTCAGACGCAGACTGGCATATACCATTACAATGCGCCTACTGCTCAGTTGGCTGATTATTCTGGATTGTCAAGTTTCCCTATTCCTGGAGGAGAATACCGATTCATGGCTTTCAATCAGTCAAATCTCGAACTCAATTACGATATCATTGAACAGTTCTCTGAGTCGGACGACATGGCATTGAGCGACCTTCAGGTGTTGTATCGTACCTATCGTAGGAACGATACTCTCCTTGCAAAACCAATTAGCGAATGGACCGACTATAATGCCTATTCGTATTTCATGCAACCCAGCACCAATGCTATCTGTCTCGATACTATTTCTACTACCGAGATGAAGCCCAACGTGCATCGTACCATCAATTTCCAACTACATCCTATCACGCAACAAATCGATATTTATTTTGATATCAACAAAATTACCAAAAACACCAAGTTTACGGTCGATTCTGTTTTTGGTGAGATAAGTGGAATACCTTTCACCATCGATCTCTTTAACGGTTACATCGACATACGGCGTACCTGCAAAATGATGTTTAGATGCGAACTACAGAATACCAGTGGAGTCCCGCTCGAGAAAGACACCGATCCCAATACCAGCCTTCGTTGTCATGGTACTATCGCAGTGCCCACTATCGTGCAGAGCGATAACTCCAATGTCTATACCGGACCGGGTATTATGCAAGTTGTCATCTGTTGTAGTACGGCCAACCCCGACTATCCGATTCTCTCTACGAAGGAACGGCGTGAAAAGAAATTCCAAGGCATCATTAACCTATACAACACTTTAGAGAAGGCAAAACTCTATAAATATAGCGACGACGGCCAGCACGTGACGAGAAATGCCGCAAAGAAAGAATTGCACATCGAAAAAGTGATGGACGTTGATGGAAAAATGGTACTTGAAAATAGTGACGACAATGGTGGTGTGGATATATGGAAGAGCACCCTGGCTGACACTATTCTTGTGCATATATAAATAAGAGGTGAATTTTCAAATTCAATATGAATCAATTATATAAAATCAAATCACTCGTTATTATAGCGGTTGTTGCTGCGGTGACCACTGCCTGTAATGAATCATATCCGGGCATTGACTACGATATGACACATGGAGAACTAGGCATTCATAATGAAGACGAAACGCGTACTCGCACGCCCATTATGCTTTTTGCCAACCAGCAGAACTTCTTTACTGTGTCAACCAAGGGTACTGGTCCGTTTACTTCGACAACCCTCGAAAATAAGCTTGCCAATGCCACGTTCTATGTCTTTGCTTTCCGCTTTGGCCGATACAATAGCGGACCCTCTGGATTTCAGAACGAGACAGACTTTACCCAGACACGTTATGCCGAAGGGCGTACACAAGATCAAGAATTCGTTCATTGTCTGCTTGATGGTAAGAACTACTATTTGGGACAACCCACAGGACTTACTTATGGAGGAACTGGCGAAATGCACTTTGAAGAAGGCACCAGTACCGACTTCATAGATGACGAACTGCACAATCAGGATGTGTTCTATTACAGTGGCGATTATCAAACTGTTCCATACGACTTCTTTGCCTACTACGTTGATGACATCAGTCTTGCTCAGCACCATCGCGATGCCGACCGTATCTGGTACGACATCACCCTTAACGGAACCCAGGACCTGCTTTGCGGTTATGCTCCCCGAATCAACGAAGATGTGCTGAAATCCCGTTATGCAAACAGATATAAGGAACTTACGCGTGCTGAAATCAACAATATCTGCAATTATGGAGGCTACTGTACCTATAGTGCACAGTTGGGCATTCATCCCTACGTCAATGTTGGACACCAACTCACACAACTGGAATTTGAGGCTTATCCAGGTGACTCTACCGCCAACAAAATCACTATTTTAGGCATTCGCGTAGAGAGCAACACTTCAGGACGCTTGGTGGTTGCTTCGCGCAATTTAGAAGATGTGGGCTTTACCGCTTACGATTCAAAAGCCTTCCTTCCTTTGCGCGATCCACATGATGGTCTTACCACACCAAAGGAAATGACTCCTGTAAAAACAGAACAGTACGATGAGTCTATTAAAGAATGGACGAAACAGGAGCCAACGAAACTGGGTGGCAGTTTGATGTTGAATCCACAAGAGTCTTATAGAATGGAGATAAAGTACCAGCAAACCATTCGTAAAGTATATACAGGGTCGAGTGTTGTGGCTGAGAAGGATACAGTTCTCACCGCGCATTATGAAATCAAAGCCCCACACCAGGAAGACGAAGGCAACAAACGGCCTGATGGTACATTCATATTCATGCCTGGTAAAACCTATAAAGTGCGTGTGGCAGTTTTCGGACTGAAACCCATAGAAGTGTGGACCAGTATTGATGGATGGCAACAGGCAGGAAACATAGACCTGGGTGATACCTTCTCTACTGACGACCAATGGTGAATACAGATACACTAGATTATTATTTTTTTTTACCTATATTTTTTTTATTAACTTAATTTTTTAAGCAGTATGAATAAGTATTTTTTCATCGCAATCGCAGCAGTAGGACTGTTCAGCGCTTGTTCGTCTCATGACGATGATTTTGCCACAAACGATTCTGTAGGTGGTAATGTGATTTCTGATGATGCGCGTATGCCCATCAAACTCTCTTTTGGCCAGAAAGTAACTCGCGGTACCGGTACCGTAGGTGGTGGATTCAAGGATATCAAGAATGTCACTGAAGATAACTTCTGGGCTGGTCAGAGTGTTACTATTTTTATGACAGACAAAAACACCCTCAAGCCTTCTGAATTCAATGGCATAAAGATTTTCAACCATGAAGAGTTCATTGCTCCCGATGCATCTCTGGACGTGGAGACCGGTATTGCACTTCCTGCTAACGACAGTGTGAGATACTATCCTGCATCTGGAGCTTTCGACTTCTGGGGCTATCGTCTTGATGATGCTATTCAGAGTGCTCCTGTTACCAATGCTACTAATGACACCACATCAATAGACTTTACTATTGACGGTACTCAAGACATTATGGTAGCTAAAGCTATTCCTAGCTCTCAGGACACAACTGATGTTATAACCTATAGCGTAGCAAATAATAGTGCCATTGACGCAACCGAAGCAGGAAAGCGTATCTATTCTGCTTATGCAGCACGTGCTGGTGTACAGCCTGAGTTGAAGTTCCGCCACTTGCTCTCTCGCCTGAAGTTCTACGTAAAGGCTGGTCAGTTCGAGGCAAAAGACATTAACATCGACTCTATCAAGGTTATCTCACCCGTTTCCGGTAAGTTGATCGTAGCTCATCTGGGCGATGAGAACGAAGTAAAACGTATTGTATGGGAAGATACAACCGATTCGCTGACACTGATGCAGCGTGACCTGTCTGATTCAAATCCAAAGAACGCCAATCTGATTGACCTCGTTCCTGTAAAGCCCACTGTTAAAGTTGCCAACAAGAACGATTGGAATACCACTGAGGTTGACACTGTTGAAGTGGGTGAAGCCATTCTCGTAGCTCCTGGTATCCGTGATTCTCAGAATCCTCTGGACGACAAGTACAACATCACTATCTTCATGAGTCAGAACGTAAGAAAGTACTATAATCCAAGTGATCATATCAATCCTGAAACCGGTTCTCCTTACACAGACGACGAGAATGTGAAGAAGGAAACCTATAGCAATGTTTCAAAGGCTATCAGCCGTGAGTTGGAAGCTGGCAAGTCTTACAACATTCTTATCACTGTCTATGGTCTTAGCGAGATTGACGTTACTACCACACTCGTTCCATGGGTAGATGGAGAAGGCTTTACAATTATTCCTGAAGACGAAGGTTTCGATTATTAAAGGCTTCTCATTCTGAACGGTGATTCTTTATTAACAAGAAAATCGAAATAGTAATGAGAAAAAATATTTTGATGCTCTCACTTGGACTGTTGGTACTGTCATCCTGCTCTGTGCAGGATGACGATACCATCAACGTCCAGGCAGAGCCTGATGACAACAGCCCCGTACTCATTCAGCTAGGCTCAGGATATAATGTAGGCATTAGCCGAGCCACTATCGAGAGTGAGAACGACGGTCGCTTCTCGTCAGACAGCCTCGGCGTTTTTATGCTGGCTCGACTAAAGACAGCAATCAATCCCGAGACCGATCCCTTGACTTGGACACCAGGTGATGTTTATCAGGCTGATGTGGCAAAACTGGACAACGAATGGGCATTGGTCAACAAGGCCAACGGAAGAATATTCTTCCGCAACAAGGAGGGACAAGACTATGGTGAGATAACTTACCATTACTATCCCATCGACAACTGGTATGCCTATCGTTTCTATGCTTATCAGCCATTCCGCACCGACGACAAGGTGACGGTAAGCGATGATGACCAGCGTATTGTCCATTATACCGATTTGGATGGTACACAGGACATTATCTGCGGTTCAACACCGTTGACGTTGAACGCACAGCCTTTGACAGATTTGGCTTACTGCTCAAAGTATTTCCACATGAATGGACATACTGAGGAAGTGCCTAACATCGCATTCAAACACATGCAGATGCGACTCCAGTTCTATCTCGTGGGTGAAGGCGATACCACATGGACCGACCCAGTTAACCATCCAGAGGATTATACCATCAGCTACAACGACTGCAATGATATGGTTCTTACAGAACTGTGTGTACTCAGCGTACCAACAAAGGCTGATTTGACAGTGGCCAATCTTGATGACAGCGAACCTTCACTCGTTTACGATTGGAGTGGACCTAAGGCCGATTTGTATCTTCGCGACCGTAATGCCGTTGTGCAGCCTGGTGAGGAAGAACCTCGCTTAAGTCCGGTTGCAGTAAACGGTGAGCTCACTGAGACAATCCGTGAGGGTGGTGTCATCATAGGTGCCGACAACACTGAGAAACTCCCTGTAGGAATGCCCATCATGCTTCCATACGATAAAGTTGGAGTATATCAGGTGGCCATGAAGTTCGAGAGTCAAAGTACTGGCGATAAGTTTACTGTACACCGTATCGACCTGCGTCCAAACAATCCTTACCAGTCAGGCAAGACCTACAAGATTAAAATTAAGGTAGGCAGCCCACAGAAAGTGTCGGTTACTGCTACTCTTGCAGGATGGGAAGACGATGGAGAAGGTGAGTTGATACTGAACTAATCTCAGCCTGAAAATGTGCTGAGACCCTCTCATAGAAGGAAACTTGTGGGAAGCCGGGAACATTATCCCGTATCCCGACTTCTCACAAATCTCCTGACTATATAATAAAAGAACAACAAACAAAAGAAATGAACAAACAGTTAGCATTTCTACTTCTGGGATCTGTCGTCTTGGCTTCCTGTACACAGGATGCTGATGAGATGCTTGCATCCCAAGTCGAAATCAATGACAATACTCCTGTAGCCATCCGGCTGGGGTGGAGGAACACCACCCTTGAAACAAAGGCTGGCTTGGAGGGAACCATTCCCCAGACCGACAGCCTGGGAGTTTTCATGCTGGCTATCGACAAACAGCCGCATAATATGCTCGCCCCATCCCCTTCGTGGCTCGAGCCAAATGGCGCTTGGATGGACAATCAAAGGGCAAAGATAGATGCAGTAGGCAATATTTGCTTCTACAACCATGACTTTACGGCCGATTCTACCTGTTACTATCCTTTGGATAGCTACTATAAATATAACTTCTTCGCTTATCAACCCTTCAGCGAGGACATCATAAAAGATGACAATGATTGTACTGTCGTCTTTAAAGACCTTTACGGCACTAAGGATATCATTTGGGGACGTTCAACAATGCCCACAGATGCATATGCCAACTACGCTTATAGTGCACGTTACTATCTGATAAATAGAGAAAATCCACTCATCCCAGTTATTCACTTCGAGCACAAACTGATGCGTTTAAGGTTCTCGTTGGGAGGCTTGAATCCTACAGGAGATCCTGCTTACAACGACTTTGAGAAACTGACACTCCTGAAACTTTGGATTAAAAATGTTCCTACTGAGGCACAACTGGACATTGTTTCTGGACATTTTGAGGCTGATTGGGGTGACACATCCATACTGAATAACATCTACCTGTGTGATGCTGACGACCAGCCATTTACACCGATAAAAATAGAAAGTACCACACCACAGTCCATTGGACAGCCCATCATGCTGCCAATACCCAATGGAGAAGATAGGTTCAAATTGGGTATGCAGTTTAGCAGTGAAGGAAACGACAGCACCATTTATGAGGTAAACGTCACGCTCGACAAAACAGGCTTTGTTGCTGGTCACGGATACAATGTAAAAATCTTGGTGCCTGGACTGGATTATATAATTCCTGAACCCACTGTTATTGACATTGTGGAGGAAAAAGAATAGTCATAAATAATACAGGCTCAACCTAATGCACAACACTATGCTGAAAAAAGTATTTCTCGCAATACTCATCACCCTGCTCACTCTGACAGATGTAAGAGCACAGATGCTGGCCGCAAGTACTGAATTGTCCAGCGACCTGCTTATGATGCCATCGTTTGGCTTTGAAATGGTTACGGGCGAACGCACCACACTGGGTATTAGTGTTTTAGGAACCAACAAGCCTTGGGGGAAAGATGTCAAGGCAATTGCCCTACAGCCAGAATTGAGATACTACTTCTCTGGGCGCCCGATGAACCATGAGTTTATAGGCTTTGGAGCCCTTGCTTCCAATTACGACATTACTTGGGCCGGAAAAATATATGAAGGTTCCTCCATAGGTGGCGGTCTCATTTTCGGATACGTTCTTGCGCTTTCCAAACGAATCAATCTTGATTTCCATGCTGGTTTCGCTGCAATCTTCTATCGGCAGAAAGAATACTTTGTCGGCGACCACTACGATACTGAATATCCCACCGATGGAGTCATCTCTACCAATGCTCACGGATATACGCTCTTACCTACCCGCATCGGCGTGTCACTTACCTATATATTAAAATAGTTAGCCCGTTCATTCTATTTATAATCCCACTTCCGAACTCATGAAGAAATTCCTCTCTTGCATATATCTTGTATTGCTGACATCCTGTTTCATAATGTCAACAACTCATGTTAACGCACAATTGGTTAACTATCGTATCTCGATGAACTTGAGATCGGGGGGCGAGAAGAAACCGGTAATGTTTAATATCGCTAACCAATTTCTCAAATACGAAGAGGCTAAGAGCAAATATCCTGAGATTCTAAAAAAGATAGAAAATGGAACTATCGATAATACAGAGAATCGTGACAAGTATGGTATCGATGCGAATCAGAGAGTGGCTGAATTCAGTAATGCTCAAGGAACAGGAGTCGTGATTTATTCGCTTGAAACTTCTACTGACGAACCTTTTGCATTCTTGTTTCGACTCGATAATCAGTTGGTAAAGAATAAGAAAATTGATTTGGGCGATGATCAGGCTATCTATTATGACTGTGACAAAGATGGCGATACCTATGTTTACAATATTAGTTTTCAGGGTACTGAAAAACTGATTATCGATGATGTGTTGGGTAATGCCAAACGAGACCGAAACCGTCGTGCCTCAATCGACTTGGGCGATGACAAGGAAGGATGGAAAATAACTGTAATGCTTCCATGGAAATACCATGAGGACGACTCACGTGTCATTATCATTCCTTATGCTGTTGACTGTAACACAGAGGATACCGTGGACTACCTCGTTCCTGCTGTTTACGAAGGCTATAATTATCATACGTTACAAGACCGCCGCAAGGATTTTGACTATGAACAGAAAGATCCGTTCGGAAAAACAACTATTCTTACCACCACTTGGCAAAGGGTGGACACCATTCACCGGCCACCTGTTGTAAGGAAAGTGGCTAAAATGGTGAACGGCAAAACTGTTGAGGACGAAAATGGTGAAATTGTTATGGAGACTATTGAAGAAAATAATGACTCTCTTTATATCTCCTCAGGCAGTAAATCAGACACGATAGTAAGTTTTAAGAATTTCATCAGTGAACTGGAACACGATAGCCTCAATGAGTGTATTATTATTGACACACTTATTATATGGAAAAAAAGAGACAAGAACCGGAGTTATCGTTGTAGGGCACTCATAGCTATGGAGGACCTTCATAGGAAGTACTATGAATATCACGACCCGGGAACGTGCCTGCACGAGAAACCGTTTAAGTTCTTGGAAATGAAAACTGCCATGAAGGAACTTGAACTCACTGACGAGTTTCGCGACCAGGCAAAAATTTCTACAATCGAAGATAAACGAAACCTCGGAATACAATTTGACATTGGTACGGCGAATATTATCGTTGATTCCACCTACTATGCCGATATCGATAAGTTGAGAAATGATATTCAGGATATAGAAAGTAGTGGAGAGGTAATTGAAGCCTCGCTCATTGCTTATGCATCCCCTGACGGTCGAGAGGAAACCAACAATCGCTTGACACAGCAGCGTGCACAGGCTGCACTGGGTGTAATTCGTAATATTCTTCCTCGAAAGGCCATCAGTGCTTCACACAAAATCGATTCATGGGAAAACACAGCTGCTTTGCTGGAGCAGGAAGGATATACCAATGAAGCGGCCTTTATACGTGAACAGGCCGAAAAAACGCCTTCAACCGAAGAGGCTTGGAAGGTAATTTCTAAGAACTGTCCTAACTATGAGCAAGTGGTAAAACCTATGCTGGTAAAACAATGTCGCATCAGTTTCTCATACAAGTTCATTGCAAAGAGAGTGCTCGAACCCAAAGAGGCAGTAGAGAATTATTATGCCAATAAGCACTATACAGGTTTTTCAAATGGTGACTATTACAATATGTTCCGCCTTATTAAAGATAGCGTTGAACTCGACACACTAACCGAGATTGCGTATAATGCCATCATTAAGCGTCGTATGGACTATGACAAGCGCATAGCGCCATACATCATCAATAGAATGGCCTTGCTCAATATGAAGCGTGGAAAGCCTGATACATTGACGCTTGCCCCTATGATTACTGAAAAATTCCAGCCTTTCCGCTTTGATCTGGAAACGGTCGATAAAAGGGTCAGTGAATTGCGTATCAAATATAATCGCCCCGAGCTGGTGCTCAATCAGGCGGTAATGTTCTATACGCTTGGCAATGAAGACCGTGCACTGGAATATCTTGACTATCTGGAACGGCATAAAAGTCCAGAACGTGAAAAGTTGTTGGCGTTCATACGATTCAAGAAATACTATCGTAAAATGCTGAATGGCGACCTCACACCCAACGAGCAGATTTTGTTTAATAATGCTCTTTCGTTCGTGGAAAATTCAAGTCCCGACAATAGAGCTGTTATCTATACAGAATTCACTATGCTCAACAAGCGTGCACAGGCATGGAAATGGGTACACTTGATGAATGATGATAATCCCCGCAAATGGTATCTGATGGCTCTGTTATGGGCTTCACGCGATGGTCAGGAAAACAACTATCCTCTCAATGTTAATGTAAATACGCCTCAGGAGGATGAGTTCGAACTGTTAACTGAAGATGAAGCAATGGACTTGAACGTTGACAATCCCCAAAAGTGGATGGAGTATAAAAAGTGGGAAGCTGAGTTTCTTGCCCAGAATCCTGATGCTAAACCGAAACCGAAGAAGAAAGCCGAGCCCGACCCCGACGCAAATGTCGATGTTGAAGGCATACCTTACTATATGGCCTACTTTCAGAAGAGCTTCGATATGGACGACGAGAAGCGAACTATGATGAAGAGCTATTTCACAGAGGGGCATATCACTGAGGATATGCGCAAGAAAAAGAATCATGCCTTTAAGAATGATCGCATACCTGCATATCGGAAGATATATCGGCTGAGAAAAGCTGCCGACGACATAGAACGGGCAAAATATCTGAAAGAAGTAGAAGCTGAGAAATCAGGCCGACCAGTTCAAACAGGAAATTGACATGCAAAAACATAGACTGATAACCTTCTTGCTGGCATTGCTGGTGATGGCGTGGGCTCCGGCCTATGCCCAGAAACCTCTTTCGTCAAAGACATTAACGAAAGAGGAACAGAAAAAACAGATTAAAGCTGAGAGAAAGAGGAAAAAACAGGAGGAACAGAAAAAACTGCTGCTGCCAAAACCTGGTGATAGTTCAATGACTTCTGCCAAGAAGGACACTGCCGAGGTGGAGGACAATCCTTTTGCTGTGAAGATGGATGCCAGCTACGTTCCTGTGGACAGCATGAGGCTGAAAGGAGTGGTGAATCCAGATACCTTTATCATGGACCGCCGATACATTGCCGAAGGCGATACACTTACCTATCATTGGTATGATAACCTGTCCGTCCAGTCTGGCGCCGGCGCTGAACAGATGGTTCCACCCCCCGGGAAAAACAATTACCACTTTGACCCTTTGACAACCGTCCATGTCGGCGTAGGATATCAGTTGGGTAAGTATCACTCACTGCGATTGGTAGGACATGCTGCTCTTGGCTATCAGAAAGACTATGACCGCATGTTTGCACGATATGGATTGAAAGTTGACCATCTCTTTGACCTTTCATCCTATTTCAGCGGCTATAACCCCATGCGACTGTTGAGCGTACAGACTGTGATCGGAACTGGCTTTCAGCACGCTATGCTCAACAACGCTGCCGGATTGAAGGGCGATGCTTTTGAGGGCCATGCCGGACTGCAGTTGCACTTCAATACAGGTCCACACGGATCATTCAACATTGAACCCTATTTCGGACTGGGCGGTAACAACTATGATCTGAGCCATGACAAGAACTGGAGGAAGGTGGATGTCTTTTATGGTGTCAATGCCAACTTTGTGCATTATTTCACCAATCACCTGACCCGTGCTGCTCGTCTGCGACAGCGTGAAAAAGCACGCAATACTCACAATCGACTTATGGCCGATAGCATTACCTTGCAGTCGTGGCAGGCACCATGGATAGTGGAACTGGCTGCAGGACCGTTTATGATGAAAGCACCAGTGTTGTCGCTCACCGAAACAATGGGCCATGAGGAGGCACTATCGGTAGGCAAATGGTTCTCTCCCGTTGTAGGTATGCGTGTGTCTGGTTTGGTGCGCTCTGCTATGTGGCAGAAAGTTTATGAGAGTACTGATGGAATTTCCTATGAGCGGGCTATGTACACTCATTCCTACGGAGCAAGGGTTGAAGCCATGCTCAATCCGCTTGGATTCACCAACAACTATGTATGGGATCGTTCGTTCGGTTTCTACCTCGTGGGCGGACTGGAATATGGTAAGTACCTTAAATACCAGACGCGCGAGATGCTGAGTTGCAGTAGCGAGGGCTATGTGGCTGGTCTGCATCTGTGGATGAGGCTTGCCGATGGTCTGCATCTGTTTGTAGAACCGCGTTTCGTGCACAATGTTTATAAGATTCCCTACCGCAACGTACATTGGAATGCTCGATATTCAGACAATGGTTACGGACTGAACATTGGTCTCACGGCCACCAGTCAAAGCAGGAAATATCGCCTACCTGTCAATGACAGCGAGGCTGATAAATTCCGTCGCGTCAGTATCGGTGTGGGCGGTGGCTACAACCTCATTCACATTTGCGAGCAATATTTGGGCGACAAAGGAAAGTGCTTCAACCTGAACTCTTTTGCCCAGTACAGCTTTGATCACGTCTCATCGGTACGTGCAGGTTTTGAGTTCGTTGTACACTCTAAGTCGAACATTGCCTCTTACTACGATGGCATACTGGATGAAAACGGTTATGCCAACTATGTTACGAAGCGTAAAGGCCAATGGAACCATACTTACAATATGGGTATAGCAACCCTTGCCTATAGTGCCAATATGGGCAATCTGCTGCGTGGGTATCGCCCTGGGCGACTCTTCGAACTGGATTTGTTTGTAGGTCCTGCTCTTTTCTGGCGATTGAGCGAGGAGGCAAAGCTGAGCGAACTGGAGATGTTGCGAGACGGCCATATTCTAAGTTTGCCCAAGGATAAGAGCAGAGCCTTCCGGCCCGCTGCTCATGGCGGTGCAAAACTGGTGGCCAACATCACCCCCAAAATAGGTATCACGCTCACCCCTCAAATCTTCTATCTCAGTAAGTTCAATATGAGCGCTATCTTACCCACGCGTGTTCAAGTAATTGAAACACTCGACCTGGGTGTGCAGTATAAGTTCTAAGTTTTTCGTTTCACGTTCAGACTCCATTATCCCGTATATTATGATGAATATCCGTCGTTTCCTTATCATAGTTTTCTTAGCGTTTGTGGGCATCGCTTCAAGTTTTGCCGACAAGAAGAAAAAAAACACTCCTGAGTATGAGGCCCAGTTGGCAGCCACAATGGTAGCAATCGATTCTATCATGGATGGTCATGATTTGAATGAGCCCATAGAGGATTTTTGTGATAAAGTCATTAAGAAATTTGACAAAGAGCCTCGACTTGAGATGCATATTGCCGAACAGTTCTCGCGCAGCAAACTGCAAAGCCACGATATAGCCTATTCACGCATGGAGAAGCTCATCAAGAAATATCCTAAGTTCATGGATGGCTATCTTACGTATGCGCAGTTGTTAGTAGAGCGTAGTGTACGAATGCAGCATAATGATAGTCTTGCCTCTGTCTCCCGTGCCCGACAGGTGGTTGACTCCTGCAAGACGGTGCTCCCAGATAGCATAGAGCCGTATATGAAGTGGGTGCGCATGTTCCTGAAACGTGATTTCAAAGAGGTTGATAATGAAGCTGAAACTGTGTATAAGAAATTTCCAAACTTCCCTGTATATAGTCAGGTTGCAACCTACTATTTCCAGCAGTATGACCTTGAAACAAACGATACAACAGTTCTGAACCGCTCTCTTTCCTATTTGCGAAAACAGGACAAGAACTCAATGACATTGAGAAATATTGTTCTTTATACGATTATCTTGAACCTTGTTCACGACTATGAGCCAGGACTTGATCTCGTTAATTATGGTTTAGAGAAGTTTCCTAATTCAAGAGAATTACACCGATATGCTTTGCGCTTTAATGTAGAATTGGGTAAAAGAGAGAAACAGAAAAAAAATAGTGATATGGCAAAATTGTATTACGGAGATGCAATTGCTGCCTCTGAAAAGTTGTTTGGCGTCGTTGATACAATGAAATACGAGCCTGCTGATTATCGTTATAGTGGCAACGCATATCAGGGTATGAATCAATTCACCAAAGCTATTTCAATGTATCGTCAGGAAATGGCTACGAAGGGCGAGTCGGATAAAGACTATGAAATTGCTATCAAGAATATTAGTAGCTGTTACGATGCTATTTATCCAGATTCTGCCATCCTTGTTTATGAGGAATATATAGATTATAAGAAGAAACACGGGAAAGCCGTAGAAGCCTCTGACTATTGGAATCTTGCTGAAAAGTGCCGAATATATTCCGATGAGTTGATGGCAAATGAAAAAATAGATATGCTTCATAAAGCAGACTCGCTTTATATGATGATTCTTACGGTTGACAGTACTGAGAATAATGTGTCGTTGGCCTACGCACGCCATATGCAAATGATTATTAATTTAGAAAAGGTTGAGTTCGGTGAGTCAAAATGGGGCGATGCTGTTTTTGAAGCAGCTTCATTGCAGGCAAATTATATTGAGAGTCTTCAAAATAGTGGATTTGAACTTACAAATGCTTTTAAATTGCGTTTGTGCCAGGCTTATTATAATCTTGCAATTGCATATTTCTATAATACACAAAAAATCTCTGACCAGGAGTCTTGGTTTAAAGCACTTTCATATTCTGAAAAATTATTGCAACTCGAAGCATCATCTGGATATGAGGGCGTGATTTTAAGGTCAATAGTTGCTAAAATTGAAGGAAACTCATCTGGAAGAATGAAGAAAAGAGCTGCAGAAATAAAAGCAGCCTACATAGATCTGCTCAATTCTTAATCTATATACAATCATCTCTCTCCTGTCAATTGTCTCAGCTTGATGCTTAGAAAATTGACAGGATTTTTTTGTTGGTAGAGGGCATCTGTCATCTGAAAGTTTTTTTAGCGTAATAGATTTAGAGTTGTCGTTTTATTCTTCAGATATTGTCATTCTTTGGCCAAGCATTATTCATTCTTCCATTTTAAATTTTGGCCATTATTTTCTGAATTTTGGCCAAAATTTGAAAAATAATGGCCAAAATTTATTTTAGCTTTCATTCCGTTGACTCTTAAAAGACTAACAAGTACTTAGTAACGGAATAACTCTACCGCTTCAATTGCTATTAGGGTAAAATAAATTATAGCTATAATTCTTTCAATTTTAGCTATAATTATCGCAATTATAGCTATAATTTATTTCTGAGTTGTTTCTCTTGATTGATAATAGAATAACAATACTTCTATTGTTTAACTACTTTAGGAGTCCAATTGTTGAAGAAACGCAATACCTTTTCCTGATTGTAGCCTTTTCCTTCCTCAAGGAAGCTCGAGTCCTGAATGTGAAGCACCTTGCCATTCTCGTCCAGCACAACGAATACGGGGAATCCGAAACGACCGCAATTGTTCAAGCGCTTCATCAGTTCGGCAGCCTGTTGCTGTTGAGCCTCTCCTCCCGACTTCCTGGGATTGTAGTTCACATGGATATACTCAAAGTTGTCTTTTATGACTTGGCTGATGGTACTGTCGTTCGAAATAAAGTCGGCAAAGCGCAAGCACCAAGGGCACCAGTTGCCTCCCACTTGGCAGACAACAAACTTCCCTTCGGCTTTCGCCTTGCTAATAGCCTGGTCCATCTGCTCGATGGGGTTGATGCTCTCATTATATACTTTCTTCAGTCCCTGTGCCTCAGTAGTCAGCACAGCGAAGAACATAGATAGTGCAAGAATAACTTTTCTCATACGTTTATTATTATTTCGGCCTGCAAAGTTATATAAGAGAGTTGGAACACGCAAAATATTCCAGTTGTTTTTTGTGAAAAGAGTAGTACCTAAGCAAGCTATAGAGAAAGACCTGTCGGTAACTTTTAAGTGATTCTACAGATTTGCTCAACCCACATTGTACAAGATGACGCTTATAAAGGCACTTCCGTCGAATATATCTTTCGATATGAAAGCCTATGAGAAGCAATATCTTGATGATATTTTGGAAAATGGAATGCCACGTTATAGCCAGGCAGCGAAGGAGCAAGCAAAAAGTTCAATCAATGCCATGCTGGAGATGATTCATCAGAAGGATTATTTCACTATAGCCAAGGATGTAAATTCCTGGATGGAGAGGCGAACCTAAGAAAATTACCCTGCCTCGCGACTTGGTGGTATGGTAATAAAAACTTCATGAATGATTTGGATTATTCGAGATTTCTTCCTAATTTTGCCACCAAAAGAGTAAACAAATATTAAGGTGTTATGGAGAATATTCAGACAGATACCTACCGAAAGATACATTTTGCGGTAATGGCTATTGAAGCTAGTGCACGGAAGGCTAATCTTTCCGGAAAGGAGATGCACGACCGTCTGAAACGTCAAAACCTAATCCATAAACGCCTGTTCCGCCACTATGAGCAATTACATACTCAAAGCCTCGATTGGGTAGTTGACGATACCATTGAAACGTTGCATAATTGGGAACATGAAGAAAAGGAGGATGGAGTATGTTGACGTTGTACCATGGTTCACAGGTATCTGTTCCTCAGCCAAATGCGAAGGCAGGAAGAAAGAACTTGGACTTCGGTCCTGGTTTCTACCTTACTAAAATAAAAAACAGGCAGAAGATTGGGCTGTCGTGATGGCTGGTCGAAAGGGACGAAATGCAGAGGCTGTGTTAAACACCTTTCAGTTTAATGTAACTCAGGCTGTAATTGATGGCATTCGCATAAAGTCGTTTCCTACTTATGATTTAGAGTGGTTAAACTATGTTGTTGCTTGTCGTCGAGGTAAAGATTATTCCAGCGAATATGACATTGTTGAAGGAGGCGTTGCCAATGACAATGTAATTGACACTGTTGAAGACTACGAAAAGGGAATTATTACCGCAGAGCAAGCTTTGGGACAACTCAAATATAAGAAAGTAAATCATCAGCTTTGCATTCTTAATCAGGATGTAATTGACAAATATCTGACGTTTACTGAAAGCACGGTTTTAGAATTTGAGGAGGATGAACCATGAGAGATGCAGTACTTTGGAGAAAACAGAGCCATATCATCATGATGCTTGCCGAAGCGCTCAAGGTTGATGCCGAGCAAGCATTAGACCTTTTCTATTCCACTAAAACCTATCAGCAATTGTCTGACCCCAAATACGGTTTGCAACTCATGAGCGATCAATATATTGTTGACAATGTCTTAATGGAATTTAGGCAAAAGTGAGGACAGACGTGAGAGGGACGGTGAAAAAACTGTTGTCCATCTGGCGTGATATTTCACCGAATGCTTACGATGAACATTGATGAGATATCAATGTTTCAAAATCCTTTTTTTTCTGTAAGCAGCAATGTTTTCTGCTTTTATGATGTCTTCGTTTGAAAAGCAAGAATAAGGCGTTCACAAGGCTTGTGGAAAAGATTCTTTTCTATGTTTTGCTTGTATATTTGATTATTGTTGTATATTTGCAATGACAATAACTAGAAGACTTATGAAGAATTACCTGATCAGTGAGGCTATAGGCGATATTGCTGGGAGTGCATACGAGGGTAGGGCACACCGCATTAAAGATTATGACAAAGTGAAGTTGTTCAGTTCAAGAGCACACTTCACAGATGACACCGTGCTTACCTTTGCTTGTGCAGAAGCCTTTATCGATCATCTCGATATGACAATGAACCTTTGGAAATGTGCAAACGAACACCGCCATGCTGGTTTTGGTAGTAAGTTCAAACTTTGGATGGCTAGTCATACTCCTAAGCCGTATCGCAGTCTTGGTAATGGTTCCGCTATGCGATGCTCTTCAGCTGGATGGTTAGCACAGACGGAAGAAGAGTGCATTCGTATGGCACATGAAACAGCTGCACCAACGCATAATCACCCAGAAGGTTTCAAAGGCGCAGAAGTCACGGCCCTTACAATTTTCCATCTAAAGAATGGTAAAGATAAGGAATTTATTCGTGAGCAAATCCTTGATAAATACTATCCGGATTGGTCGAACAAGAATTACGCAGATTTCCATGACTCCTATACCTTTAATTCCACATGTGCTGGCTCTGTTGGCCCTGCCATTATCTGTTTCCTGGAGTCAAAAGACTATGTTGACTGTATCAAACTTGCCATTTCACTTGGTGGTGATGCAGATACACTTGCTGCTATTGCTGGACCGATGGCATATGCATATTATAAAAAGATGCCAGATGCTCTTGTTTATCAAGCGTTGAAAAAACTTCCTGACTGGATGGTTGAGGTAAGTGAGCGGTTTGATGATATGGTAAATAAAATAGCAAGATGAACTATCCATTATTATCAGAATATATAGAAGCCATAAAATCGGCAGAAGATAACTTTGAGAAACTTAGTTATCTGAGACCGATTTTAGGTAATGACGGCCTTCCTGTTATGACAGGTGGAAATTTTGCACAGGTATTCAAAATGAAGGATGTGCGAAATGGGAAACTCTATGCAATAAAATGCTTTACGAAAGAACAGGAAGGGAGAACGGAGGCTTACCATCAGATCGCTGATGCTCTGAAGGATGTGGATTCACCTTATTTCGCATCTATCCGTTTTCTGGAGAAAGAGTTGTTCGTAGATACAGAGCAGACATCGGAGACGGAGTTCTCTGTATTGTTAATGGATTGGGTAGAAGGCAAGACTCTCGATAAGTATCTTCGCGAGAACCTGAATGACAAATATGCTTTGGAGATGCTGGCATATCGTTTCAGCCAGTTGGCTCAATGGCTTATTCCTCAGCCCTTTGCTCATGGCGACTTGAAGCCTGATAATATTTTAGTCCGTGAGGATGGAACTCTTGTGTTGGTTGATTATGATGGAATGTATGTGCCAGCGATGAAAGGACAGAAAGCTCGTGAACTTGGCTCTTCCGATTTCCGTCATCCATTAAGGACGGAGAATGATTTCGATGAGCATATTGATGACTTCCCGTTGATGGTGATACTCTTGTCATTGAAGGCTGTCTCTGTCAATCCCTTCTTATTAGAAGAATACGGTGCTAAAGATAGATTGTTGTTTTCTTCTAATGATTACTATAATATAACTAAAGTTTCCCACTTGCATATAAATCGTACTTAAGGCCTTAAAACACAAGGAAAAAAGAAGGAATGTCCAAAAGTTTTTGTATCTTTGTAGTGCAAATAAATCATTGATACATAAACAATTAAACATTCCTTATATGTTTGCAAAATTAAACAAAATCGGTGAGTTGACCAAGATATTGAGTGTTAAAAGTGAGACTAGTGACGCAATAATGCACTTCATGAGGTGTTTTGGCATAGGCAGAATCCTCTCCAAACACTCTTTGGACAAAATGCGCGGGCGAGATATGGCAGAGCAGATTCTGGCCATGATGGTTTTCCGTATTCTTGGTGAGACAATAGGCTCCTTGTCACTAACAAAGTTCCATGGTGTTCTTGAGGTCGGCAAAAATTGCTTCTACCGTCTGTTGGCTCGTTCGGAAATGAACTGGCAGATTCTGCAGCTATCTATGGCACGGCGTTTTCAAAGCATAGTACGCAAAGAAAATGCAGAGGAGACCGAAGCGCCAAAATGCTATATTGTTGATGACACAACTGTGACCAAAACCGGGCTACACTTCGAGGGGCTTAGTCGAGTGTTTGACCATGTCCTTGGCAAGTGTGTACTCGGTTACAAGCTGCTCCTGCTCGCGTTCTTCGATGGACGCAGTACATATACAGTAGACTTATCTATGCATCGGGAAGCAGGAAAGAAAGAAGACTTCAGCCTCTCAAAGAAAGAACGTTCCATGCAGTTCCACAAAGAGCGTAGCGAAAGCAATCCTGACTATGAGCGTTTTAAGGAACTGGATGCCAAGAAGAATGACAACGTAGCCAAAATGATAGAGAGGGCTTATAAGTTTGGCATTTGTGCTGCTTATGCACTGATGGACACGTGGTTTGTGAAGCCTCCATTGGTTTGCGCTATAAGGAAGATAGCAGGTGGAGCGATACATGTCGTAGGCCGTCTTGCCATGGGAAAGGACAAGTATGCAGTCGGCTCACGCAGATACAATGTTCATGAGCTTATATCCTTGCACGAGCGTGAGGCTGTTGTGTGCCGCAAGTATAAGTGCATGTATTTCGAGCAACGGGTGATGATGGGGGATACATGTGTGAAGATATTCTTCATCAGAGTCGGACGGAATAAGAATTGGGACGCTATTGTCACGACGGACACCCACATGAAGTTTGTGGAAGCCTTTGAGATATACCAAATACGCTGGAATATAGAAGTGCTGATAAAGGAGTGCCGGCAATATCTTGGACTTGGCTCATACCAGGGTACAGATTTCGACGAGCAAATTGCCGACTGCACGCTCTGTCTTATGACGCACATGGTGCTGACATTGGGCCAGCGGTTCAACCAGTATGAAGCACTTGGAGAGTTGTTCCGTGAGACAAGACGAGAATTGTTTGAGCTCACTCAATGGCGCCGTACACTGGAGATCATCAAGAATCTGCTTAACGTGTTGGCAGTAAAACTCTGCATCAATGTGGCTGATACCATGGAGAATTTGATGGAAGGTACACAGACTGTTGATGAGCTTGAAGCAATCCTACTTGCTTTGTCACCATTAGATGCTGTAGCAGACTATTGATATAGAGCATTAACTTACGTTTGCAAAATGTTAATGAATTGTTTATCTGTAAATTACAAGATACAATCATTTGAAAAAGCCTATAAAATGGCAAGTGGGAAACTTTAGTAATATAAAAGAATGTGGATTCTTACGGAGACAGATTCCAAGTGGTAATAAAGTTCTTGACAGATATGCTTATCTCTTTAGTGCTGTTTGTTACGACGAGCAATTACCCTCCCTATTGTACGATCTTATTCAAACAGATAGACCATTACTATTGGTGCCCTATAGAATTAGTAATAATTGTTATTCTTTGTATGACAAGGTTAACCAGAAACTTTTGTCTTTACAGAATAAGTACATTGATTTTGTAGATTCCTCATTGAAAACCAGTACTTCATGTATTATAAGTAACGAATACGGTTCATGGGGGATGTTTGGATACAAGAATGCGGCAATTGTCTCACAGCCTCGTGATGTATTAGACCTTCATTGGTACAAACAATTATTGAGCATCGGAAAATCAAGAACACATATAATAGCAAAGGACTCGTTTGATAGGTATGGAATTATAGATGATCATAACAACATTCTATTGAATTTTGTCTATCAAGAGATAAAGCCTCTTGAAGTAGGAGAAGAAGTATATATAATATGCAAAGAAGGGAAGTATTATGGAATTCTCAATAAAGAACTGAAGGTTATTGTTCCATGCTTTTTATTGGAGTTGGAAGATTATTCTAGGCTCAAATTAATTACATACAAGAATGAACAAGGCTCTTCTTTTGCAATGGATTTGACTACCTTAAATGAATGTAAATTACCCGATAATTTTAATAGGATAGATGATTATAAAGAAGGAATTCTCACTTTTGAAATAGCTGAGGAACAATATAGGTTCTTCAATCTTGAGAAGAAATGCTACATTAATTCTTATATATATCAAAAGGTCTCCGAAGATGAAGAGATAATTATAAATAAGTCCTTTGTTCTATGTAGAAGAAATAACACAAACATATTAGTGTCAATAGACGGAACGGAATATCCCATAAAGTTTGAAGGCAATCTTAGTCAATATGGTGAAACTGTGATAGGTGTGACTCCAATTGAAGAGAAATACATAGGGCAATATGGATTTGAATGTACACGGACTAATTATGATGTATCAGTTTTCAGGAAAAACATTCTGTTGTCCAAATTTACCCACAAAGAGAGTTCTGTTTATCATGAAACATTTGATTTGGTTAGTGAGGATGTAATTTGGGTATGGCATTGGGGGAAATACGGGAAATTTGGAACGCGGATTAATTTGAAAGGGGAACATGTTTCTAGTCTTAAAACAGAGGTTAGCGCAATAAGTAAGAAAACTACAGAAGAGAATACTCGACTAATTAAAATAGTCAAGGAAAAATTTTTAAATTCAATTTATATTGCTAATTTTGACAGTTTTATAGAAGACGAGTGGAATTCTTTCAATATTCAGGTATTAGGAAGTCTTGCCTTCGTTAGCTATAACTGGAATGCAGGTGACGATGAAGGGCATTGTGGGACTGTTGTAATCGGTTATGCGGATGAAAACATGTGTTATTGGGCAAAGGATTGTATGATTAATCAAATCTGACAAATATGACAGTAGAAGAATTATTGAAGATAGAGAAGCAATATAAAGAAAGTCATAAGATTGTCCATCTTGTACCTAATCAAGTTGGTGAATCAATTCCTGATAATATGGATGAGGATATTAGGTTCTTGAACGATGGCTATATTGCAAAACATTATAATCCAAACGGGAATACTACGTCTGCTTTGAAGAAGCAAGGATTAGATGATTTTGAGGTATTAATGCTAAAATGTTTCTTAGGAGGGGTTTCTCATGCATTTAAATGGGACTCATATGACAATCGTAATAGTCCTATTCCTGAAATGTGTAATGGCCTAGATAGTGTTTTGGATAAAAGTCCTGTTTATGACGAAGGGAATGTGTTATATCGCTTCTGTACAATAGATGACAAGTCTGATTTCAAAGAAGGTGATATTTACCACGTTCCTCATTATATGACAACTACCAAAGATAATTGGAAATACAAAACTAATGTATATATTATAACTCCCAAAGAGAAAGGGACCAATGCCTGTTCTATACACAAATTAATAAATCATGGTGGTGAGAATCAGGTAACATTCAAAAGAGGAACTGATTTTCGAATAACGAAAATAAAAGAAGGAAAGAGAAAAATCATATATATGGAGGAGATTTGAAATGGAAAAGCGTATTATAGTTACTGCTGAAGTAAATGGAATCATTTACAAAAGCGAAGTTGGTCAAATCATCAAGGGTGAAGAAACTGAACAAATTGCTTCATGCAAAAGGCATATAATAAGTATGCTAAATGAAGATGAACTTACAGATGTTCACCCAGAATACAAAATTGAGAAGTATGAATGAAACAGATAATCCGCACGGTGGTTATATCGAGGACAATAACCTCTTCCCATTCCGAACAGAGAAGTTAAATTCCTCAGAGCCAATGGTACTGCATTGTAATGTGGGAGAGTAGGTCGCTGCCAAAGGCGTCTGCAAAGTGCTTGTGTGGACGAAAAATGGTACAGGCACACCATTGTATAATAAAACAAGATTATTATGTTATTCAACATCAATTTGACTGTTTAGATTGTAGTTGGTAATACAAAGCCAAGTCAATCTGACAATGCAGAAATGCGAGGTCTGACGGAGTACGAGAAAGAGTCTATACTGATTAGCAAGCTACAACTTGCAGAGTCACGTAAATAGACAATTATCGGTATTGCAACTTTAATAGCAACAGTTGCATTCGGGGTATTCGCCTTACTCTGATGACTAGCTTTGGGGCAGAGCCCTCAATACTCTGCCCTTTCAAAAGAAAAAATAAGTAAATCAAGATTATAGAGCAATGATTGACGAAAGATAAATATTAAAACATAACGCAGAGATGGCTGTGCATGCAAATGGTGCGGCCCTGTTTATGAGTTCACTTATTGGTGGGCAATATGTAACGAAAGAACAAGCTCGTGAAGCAATGGACTTCCTTCTTGCTTCGACGAAATGGAATATAGGAAGTTATCCTAACGCGACTCGGCAGGAAAAGGATATCGAGATACGTCGCAAAGAGTTTTTGATGAATATGCTTAAGCAACAAATGGGACTTTAAGAAAAGACATTCTCGTTTATGAAAGAATTAAGGCTTTATATATTCAGATTGTTTTTCATTGTGTGTTCCACATTAATGATGGTATCATGCAATGAGAAGAAGCAATTTGATGGATACTTGTATCCAATTCGGGAGAATGGATTATATGGATATATAGATTCTGTAGGCAATAGAATTATTGAACCAGAATTCCTGTGGGTGTCAACATTCCATAATGGGTTAGCGATGGCTGTTGTTGACACCCTGTATCGTGTTGTTCCAGATTCAATGGCTTATGAGGTCGGAGAAAGAGATACAATATTAAATGTGTATCGAATGTATACCAAGTATGGGTATATTGACAAGTCTGGGAATTTTGTTATAGAGCCCAAGTTCGTTAGTTATGTCAACATGCCTGATATTGGGTTTGTTGTAAAAGACATGGACGCTTGCAGTAATGCACTTTATCGACATTCTTTTCATAATAAACGTGCTATGTTCTGCGATACGGCGACTTGGAAGAATGGATATATTGACACGAAAGGCGATATTGTAATAAAGCCTAAATATTATTATTCTGAACCATTTAGCCAAGGAAAGGCTGTTGTAAGGGATAATGTTGGCGAACGGTTATATTTAAAAGAATGGTGTGTCACCGCGAGTAAACTTCGTTGTGCATATATCGATACAATAGGTAATGCTATAACGGATTTTAAATTTGAAAAATTATCAACATTTAATGGAAGATGTGGCATTGGCTCTTATAAAGAGGTTTTTAAGACTTCATCTGATGATAATGGCAGTTTTACTGAGCATAATTATATTATTGATAAAGAAGGTAACCTTGGTAAAGATTTAGGGTTTTGGGACGAGTTTTATGGGTTTAGCCGAGATGGAATCAGTGTTACCAGGCAGGTTATGCGTCTTCAAGTTTATGATGGAATGCAAGAATCTTATAGTTTCATAGATGAAAAAGGGAACTATTTAAAGCCATTAAAAGGACTATCTGATTATCAATTAGATTCATTAGGAAGGTGCGATGACATCATGCAAGTACTCCCCGAAGATGCAGATATAGTTGATGCTACCTATTTCAGCAATGGTTTTGCTGGAATCTCGCCTGATGGTGAACATTGGTTTGTAATAGACAAACACCTTCTCATCCATGGATATGGAAAAGAATCCATCTTTGATGGTTTCCGTGCATTCAACAATGGATTGGCTGCCGTAAAGAAGAACGGAAAATGGGGGTTCATCAATAGAAAAATCAAAGAACAGATACCATGTAAGTATGACTCATGCGGTGCCGTATATCCATATTTAGAGGAAGTCTTTGAATATAATATTCAAGGGGATATAAAGAAGAAAGCTTACATCAACAGGAATGACAGCCTTGTATGGGAAAGTCCTATTTATAAATCTGAAAAGATAGATAATCGCTATTCGAAAACGGATAGTAAAGATTGGGGAAAATGGACATACGAATATAATCCTATCAAAAAGTATCTTATATACTTGATTATTGGAGCAGTTGTTGCTTTGATAGTCACTATCGCTGTTTCATGGAGATTTGCATCCAACAGGTCTTCAAAAGTTGAAAATCCTGATGTTTTGACTTTGCAAAAGGGACCAGTGAGTGATGAAGCGGCTGATGGTGTCCTAAGCAATACTAATGAAAATGAATCAAATGAGATTCTGTCATGGCCAACGGTTGGACAATATGCTGAGGTTATCAAGGCATCTACAAAATCGCCTGATGAATATTTTGACAAGTTAAAGCATCTGCGCCCAGTACTTGATAGTAATGGTGAGCCAATAATGAGTAGTGGAAACTTTGCTGTTGTCTTTAAAATGAAAGACGAGTATGGAAAACAATATGCAGTAAGGTGCTTCCACAGGGCACAACAAGAAAGGGAAAAGAATTATAAATTGATATGTGATGAATTAGCAAAGGTATCTTCGCCTTATTTGTCACCTATAAGATATTGTGACAAGGAACTATTTGTCGAGTCTGACGAATATCCCGTTCTTCTTATGGATTGGGTAGATGGTATGACCCTAGATAAGTATATTCGCAAGATAATAGATGACAAAAAGACCTTGCGCCAATTGGCAGATAATTTTAGAAAACTTGCCATATGGTTATTAAATCAGCCATTTGCACATGGTGACTTAAAACCAGACAATATACTTGTAAAAGATGATGGTTCACTCGTCTTGGTAGATTACGATGGAATGTTTGTACCAGCTATGCAAGGCCAAAGAGCAAGAGAGATTGGCAGTCCTGATTTTAGGAATCCGTCAAGGACAGAGGATGATTTCAACAAAGACATTGATAGCTTCCCAATTGTGTCTATCTTATTGTCACTGGAATTGCTGGTTGAAAACAAGGATTATTTGTCTCAGTATGGTGCAGAGGACAGACTATTGTTCTCAGAGGAAGATTATAGAAATATTGATAAGAGTATGTTATATAAGAGAGCTTATTCTACATGCAATGAAGATGTTTCTGAATTAGCATTGATGCTCAAGTCTCAACTTCACTGTAACTGCGATAAGAATCTCATATCATTTCTACAAGAAAAAGAAAAAAGAGATAGGAACAAAAAAGCGAATGAGAGGATAGAAAATAGGATTAATGCTACAATTGTTATCTATAATCTCCTAGTTCCTCTTTCCGTATTTTTTTATTCACGTTTTGAACGAGAGAATAATTGGAATCTTATGGGTGTTTCTATTGTTGTCCTTATCTCTGCAATTTTATTATTTTTGATAATTGCTATTTTTGACATTTTTCGTCCATATAAAAAGCATCACCTCTATGTAGATGAAGACTATACAAGTTGGGGATGTATATTTACTCTTTTCGATTTTCTGATACCAATGAGAGGACTTATGTCTTCATATTATGAAGGACCTTGGTATTATACCTTACTTATAATTGCAATTTGGATATGTTTTTTTAATATAGTAGGTGCGATTATAAGTGGTGCTTTTGAATTACGAAATAAAATCTTTATGACTTCAAGTGAAAAGAATATTCAACAGGAAGAAAGAGAGAAAGAAATTATTCGAAGTGAAATACGAAAAGAAGATGAACGACGAGAAAAAGAATTAAAAGAAATGAAAGAAAAACAAAGGAGGTATAGCAATTTTGATGACTTGCCTTTCTGATGTATAGAACACCATAATAAAGAGATTATAAACATAATTTACATATGGTCAAGAATAACAATCTGAAGAACAAAAGATATTTTGAGTAATGATAATTTGCCATTTAGATAGAATGTAATATGATTATAATAGAATCTAAACGAAAAAAAACTGCTACGATATTAAAGAAATATCCGGATGCAATACTGGCAGATGTAACAAGCAGTGCCAAGGATGGATTGGTTAAACTGAGTCCTTTCTATCCTCATGGTGGTATTCCTGTTCCATTTAGTGAAGGCTTTACAGCCACTTGTGTAGAAGCTATATGGCAAGGGCTAAAGGTGTTTGAAAGTTGCGATGTCGATACTGAGATGTTCAAGAATGATACCATGAGGAATATCAAGCGAACAGTTCGACGTTTTGGAAAGCCTCTTGGTCATCGGAAAGGAGTTCATGGAACAGAACTGCTAGGATATATTGAAGCAAGAAAACAAATTTATATTCCCACCTACAAGTGGGTGTTAGAAAACAAGGTCGCAAGTATAATTGAACGGCTGAGGAATGCGAGCAATGATGGAAAGACTATCGTCCTTCTTGATTACGACACCAATGCTGATGTGGAGAATGCAAAGAAACCATTGTCACATGCCTCGTTGATAAAGGCTTATGTGGAAGGTGTCTATCCATATGGTGAAAAGAAACCTGCTTGTGAAGAGGAGATATCCACACCAATAAAAAAGAAAAAGTCCACGAAAAAAGGCAATAATAAGCAACTGGATTTGTTTAATGATTAAAAGATGACGACTATGGATAAGAAGAGTAATTGGCAAGAGTTCAAGGTGGTGATGGATGAGCACAGAATAACCAAACTGTATCACTTCACAGACAGAGATAACCTAGAATCAATTATTAAGAATGGTGGATTGTATTCTTGGATGGATTGTGACCGGAAAGGTATCAAGATTAACAAGCCTGGTGGCAGTCTCGAATCGAGACAATTGGATAGCAGTAGAAAACTTGAGGATTATGTGAGAGTTAGTTTCACGACACAGCATCCAATGATGTATGTTGCCATGAGAGACGGAAGAATATCTAATCCTGTTATTTTAGAAATAGATCCAGAGATTATATACTGGAAGGATACATGCTATTCAAATATGAATGCCACCATTCATAGAATAAGACCAAATATAGGCGGCTCTTTGTCTGATTTTAAACAGATACATTTCCAATCCGTAAAGGTGCATAAGCATTTTGACCTACCAGAAGAAGAGCAACCTTATTTCCAAGCAGAGATATTAGTGAAGAACTTCATTCCATTGGAGTACATCAAGAACATTGGAAACTTCGGAATACCCATTCCTTCAAAACCGAAGGCTCTGCAAATCAAGAATCCATATACTGCTCAGATTACAAGAAATACACCTACGGCATTTATCTTTATGATAGACCAGTCTATTTCTATGAGTAGAAAATTAAACTATCATGGTGAGTTTATTACTCTTGCCGATGCTGTTGCTAGAATTGTTAACAATCAGATCAACGAACTTGTTCTTCGCTGTATTAAGACTACCGAAGTGCGACATTATTACGATATTGCAGTTATTGGATATGGTGATGATGCAAGTTATGCATGGAAGGGCAAATTAGCAGGAAGAGATTTCGTATCTCCAGAAGAATTGAAGAACAACCCGTTTAAGAAGATAACAGTCAAAGAGGAAAAAAGGACTCGAAAGGGAGTAGAATTAAAAGAGATTGAAAAGGTGCAATGGATTGATCCCGTTGCTGCGGGCAAATATACGAGAGGGGATAAGGCTTTCATGATGGCAAAGAATTTATTGGATAGGTGGATGAAGGAGCACCATGATAAAGATTGTTATCCACCTACGATTATCAATATTACAGATGGAGCAATGAACGGAATCGTGAATCCTAGAGAGGTAAACACGCAATTGGCCAATGAATTGAAGGCATTATACACTAACGATGGGAATGTGCTCCTATGGAATATTCATATTACGCCAGACAGTAAGGAGCAATTGGTCTTCCCCATTAGCAAAACAGAACTTAATAACGACAAATACTCTGAGTGGATGTTTGATATGTCGAGTCTGCTCCCATCAAGATACAATGTGCCCATAGGTGATTTGCGTGGAGACGCTGAGAATACTCGACACGTTGCAATGGCCACAAATACAGATATGTCGACGTTGATACAGTTAATGGATATTGGTACACCAACAACAAATATAAGTCAGAATCAATGAGAGCAATATCATTAGCAAAGTTTGAAGAGGACATCGTCAATGAGGATGCAGCAATTGCAACAGAAAGTGTAATAGCAGTATCTGATGGCGCTGGCGGTGGAGGCGTTTTTGCAGAACGCTGGTCTCAATATTTGGTGAATCACTTGCCAGATAATCCCATCAAGGATTACAAGGCATTTGACAAATGGATTGATGGAATATGGGAACCATTCTACAACGATTGTGAGGAAGAAGCTAAGAAGATTGGTGGCCTATTCCTGAATAAGTTCTATGATGAAGGTTCGTTCGCTACTTTGGTGGCAGTCTGGAAAAATGGTATTTGGATTAGTTATGGGGATAGTGTAGCATTCTGCTATAATCGTAAGACTAAGAATCTACAACATTCATTCACGCAACTTGTAGATTTCAACAATCCTCCGTATCTGATTAATTGTAAAGATACGTTGGACGAAAAAGGATTCAGGACAGGAAAGTTCATTGTTGATGATGATTGTATGGTGTTTGCTGCCAGTGATACTTTGGCTCATTATATTCTAATGATGTATAAAGTATCGCATAGGGATTTGAATAACGAAGAAATTATAGGAGCGATAGATGCTCAAACGAAAAATAGCAATTTCCTAAAGTCCGCTATTAGAAAAAGGAAGATAAACTTTGAAAAGGATGTGATACAGAAACTGGAGAATTGCAAATATCCCAAACAATTGAAATTACATATTGAAAGTCTGAAAAGATGGGGATTTATAGGTCACGACGATTATTCACTTGTAATCATGTAAAGATATGGAAGGAAAAGATTATATGGGATTTACTCCTGACTATATAGACAGTCTGTTGCCAAATCAAATTTTCGTGTTTGGCAGCAACTCGCTTGGTTATCATACAGGTGGCGCATCAGGTACTGCAAGGAAGAAGTTTGGTGCTGTCTGGGGACTGCCAGAGGGATTGCAAGGACAAAGCTATGCCATTCCTGTCGATTTTGGCAAAGGTGTAAGGAAGGACAATGAGGTGAAGGAATCTGTAAGTAGGTTCTTGACATTCACAAAAGAACACCCAGAACTCTTTTTCTTTGTAACTCGAATAGGGTGCGGTATGGGTGGATATAGAGATGAGGAGATGGCTCAGTTTTTCAAAGGGGCTTTGGAATTGAAAAACATCTGTCTTCCAAAGAGTTTTGTTGATGCACTCGGCAATGGAAAGATTGAATATGACCTGGAACGATTTGTTGAAGCACAAAATATGGTTTATGACATAGCGCTTCAAGAAATAAAGAATGGTCATAAACGTGGTCATTGGATATGGTTTGTTTTCCCGCAAATAAAAGGCTTAGGGCATAGCTATAACTCCGAGTACTACGGAATTAGTGGGACAATAGAGGCCAAAGCCTATTTAGATCACCCAATATTAGGAGCAAGACTCAGAGAAATATCTCAGGCTTTGCTCGATTGTGGCAACCCTTCTGCAGATGACATCCTGGGATTCCCTGATGTATTGAAAGTTAGGTCATGTATGACATTATTTGATATGGTATCACCCAATGACATCTTCAAGCAGATATTGGATAAATATTATGATGGCAAACCATGTGACAAAACTATGTGGCGTTTAGGAACACGCGAAGAGAAGTCGAAAAATGCCATTAAGCTAAGTAGACTGACTATAGCCAAAGATGGTACCATTCTTCTTGCTGACTACCAGAAAGAGGTAAAAATGGAACCCATTGTCAAGGCTGTTTATTTGCTTTTCTTGAAACATCCGGAGGGTATTGCGTTCAAGTATCTACCAGACTACAGGAAAGAACTGACAGACTTGTATCAGAAGATAAAGCCATTTGGTTTGACTGAAAGAGCAATTAGAAGCATTGAGGATGTGACGAACCCACTCCTCAATTCCATCAATGAGAAGTGCTCACGTATCAGGGCTGCTTTTTTATCAGAAGTGGACTTTTCTTTGTTGGAACAGTATATTGTAACCGGAAAGGGAGGTGAACCAAAGAAAATCTCCCTGCCTCGCGACTTGGTGGTTTGGGAGAAGGGAGATGTTTGATGGATGATGTAAGATGGAAGAGGTCTGATGGATGATGGAAGAAGTAAGATGTAAGATTTTAATGTGTCCAATCTTCAAGCTTTATTCCCTCTATACGGCTAAAGTGCTTGGTGTTATGGGTGACTACTGTCAAATCAAAATTCACAAGGCTTGTGGAGCATAATTGTTTGGCTAAAGAGATGCAAGTTCGTATCTTTGCGCTGATTTATAATTTTGTAAGATTATGACAGACTACGAGTACATTGTTCAACAAGTGAAGAAGGCTCATTATTCGGAATGGGATGATGAGGTGTTAAGGAAATGTGTAGATATGTTGCCTGGGCTGACCAGAGAGCAGCAGCTGAGTATCTATCGGAGCAAGTGGGTGGCGCATGAGAAGACGATGAAGGATGCTATCTTCAACCTGCTGTTCAAGGAACGGATAGGGGAGAGGGACAGAAAAATTAAGGCGATGAGTGTGGAGGAACTCATTGAGAATCTGAAGGATGAAAATGGCTATGGGAAGTTTATCGTCCTTGAGATGAAGGAGCGTTTCGACGCTCTGGATGATAGCGACAAGAAGAAGATTATCGAGACCTTGTCTGCTACGACTAAGGCGAACCAGCGGTGGGCTGAGGGGAAAAGGAAAAAGATGAATGGCGAGAAAAAGTAGTTGACGATGGAAGAGGTAAAACCGAGACGTAACACACCGATTGCTCAGCTGATAAAGAACTATCGGAACAAGAAGAGTGGTAAGGTTTCTGCTGCGCGGAATGAGATACAATGGCGATTCAGCGCATTGGACTGGAGGCATCAGAAACAGATATTGCCTGACTTCTTGTGCTCGGGCAAGGGGGATAGGAATTGGGCCAGCAGGCAGATGTTTACGCACTGGGACGATTCGTTTATCCCTGTCGTTAGGGATGTCTGGGAGCAATACCATGAGATCCCTTTGTCTTGGGTCGTTATCCGTTATCTGCCGATAGAATATATAAAGGCCAATATGGATGTACTGAGTGCAGGAAGGAACTACTTCTTTATCTGCAAGAGACTGATTAATGATAGCGAGTTCCGTGTAGACAAAGAGCGTTTGTATGAGTCGGACTATCTTAGTTGGCTCATACTGAAGAAATACGACATATCGCCATTTGTGGCTTGGGAATTATTCTTCACTCAACTGAGAAAGATATGCCTGGGTGAGTATAAGACACATATCAGTGATTTGACCTTTTACTCAGAGCGTGGAACAACTCTGATTTCTATTTTCAATTGCTCGATTGTAAAATCTATATTACGGACTATTGAACATGATTTGCACATGTTCGAAATCTATAAGCAGTTGAATGAATGGATTGATAGGGTTTCAAAGGCTGTGATGAAGTCTCGCGAATGGTTTCTGATAAAGAATTATGACTTGCCATATATGATTCCTGAAAAAATGGGACTTATACTGATGAGAAAATACTGCTATGAGCATCTGGAAGTGTCGTTTAGGATAAAGGGAGTATCCGTTGATACGCGGCAATTGGATGAATTGTTGGAAAAGCTGGAGGTAATAGACTCTTTAGGAAGAACCAAGGATGAGCTGGAAGAAAAAGGGATGTTTACCCCTTCTCTTATAAATCTAATTCATAGTTTTGATTTAGTGAAGACAGATGAATGTCCATTTTAAATTTATCTGAGATATGACGTGGCATGTTTTAGGAATTCTAGCGTTTGTTGTAATATACAACATCTGGCGCTACTACCATGAGGATGATAACTATGCAGATTGTCCAGTGGATACAACGACATCAAGCACCAATCAAGTATGTGAAAAGGCTATGGAAGAGAAAATTAGCACAAGGCAACTGGCCCTGAAGGCGATTGAGAATATTGGTAGCGAACCCCAATATAATGAGGAGGGGCGTATTCAGTTTGAGTATCAGGGAGTGATATTTCTGATGGAAACTGCCAACGACTGTGATTTTGTTAATCTGATATGGCCTTGGTGCTATAGCTTCTCCAAGTTCGATATTGACGAGTTCGCAAGGGTTCGTCAGGTTATAAATGGTATCAATGCGTATGGCATCGTATCTGTGTTTTATGGTAATACAGATTCTGACGATGTGGCTGTACATATCAAGAAGAACTTCTTGTTTATTGAGCAGATTCCTAACATCGAGGACTATCTGCGGATGATGCTTGAGAACTTCTTTATAACTGTAAGGAAGTTGGAGTTGGAAATAGAGAAAATAAAAATGCAGGAGTGTGAGAGGTAATTCGAGTCTTTGCGCTGAAAACAGATAATGACATGATATGTAATTCTAAGAAACGAAATACTCCCATCGCAACGTTGATTAAGAACTATGTCAACAAAAGGAGTGGGAAAGTTGCTGAGTCACGAGAAGAGATTCAGAGGCGATTTGACTATCTGGACTGGAAAGACCAGAAGAAAATCATCTTAGCCTTTTTAGACTCAGGAAAGAAAGATAGACAATGGGCGTATTCAAAGACACTTGATTATTGGGATAAGTCATTTGAACCTAAGATACGAGATCTGTGGGAGAGTCTTCACGAAGGAAAATGTTCATGGACGGTCATACGTTATTTCCCTGTCGAATACCTTTCTGAGAATATCGAGAAGTTTACTGAGGAAAGGGATTACTATTTTGTTTGCCTAAGACTGGCAAAGAATATGGCATTTGAAATTGATAAGAGTAAACTGTCAAATACAGATTATCTGGCAGTGCTTTATCATACAGGAAGAAGTATTGAGAAAATGGAGGCAGAGAGGCTATTATATGAAACCGTCCATAGTGTCTGTCTGGATTGTGGCCATTATTTTTCTCTTGACGAATATGCGAATGTTAGTAAAGGCTCCATTATCAGTCCTGTTAGTTTCAAAGAGGTGAGCCTGGCACTTTATTATATAAAGAAACTGGGGTTCTCGTCATTAGCATCGAAATTTGAGCAGTGGGACAAAACGGTAATGGAATCAGTGTTTGGAAGTCCAGAGTTTAAGGCTATACCGTTTCGTGAAATAGAAGAGGTTTCGTATATTCATCAGATGATAAATATCGCTAGGAAATATGCCTATCTGGCTCTCGATGCAAAATACAAGAAACCGTCAGATCCTTCGATTGAGGAGATGATTAAGCCAAAGGAATGGTACTATTCTGCAAATGAGCCCAAAGAAAAGGTCGAAGATACTCCTAAAGATGTCTTTGATCCGTATGTTTTGTTAGGAATGTTGGAAAACAACCCTTCAATTGGCAAGTTAATCAACAGTTTTGAGCTTGGAACAGATGAATATGCACTGCCATTTTTATGATTGTGACACCAAAATTCTCATGTAAGACCAACAAAACCAAGAACTGGCTTTGTATTCCGCAAGGCTTGCGAGGATTTTTGTATATAGATTATCTTTTGTACCTTTGTTGCCGAAATGGATTTGATGGCACGTGAACAGCAGACAATAGAGAAGGTGGCGCTGGAGGTGAAACGACTGACGGAGCAACTGGTGGCGGCAGGGAGAAAGGACTTGCTGCTGAAGGCTATTGGGGTGCAGCTGGTGGAGGAGCTGCGCATCGAGGCTGCCCGAGGACGACTGTCAAGACTGGTTATTACGGCCGACTACCGATTTATTCTGTCTGACTATAATAACACCGAGGTGGAACTGCAACCGGTGCACAAGGCGGTGTATCTGCTGTTTTTGAGACATCCAGAGGGGATTGAATTTAAGCGCCTGAGGGATTATAAGCAGGAACTGATGGAACTGTATGCTAAGACAGCCCGGTGGATGGACCGTGAGAAGATAGAGGACAGCGTAGAGAAACTGGTAGATCCACTGGATAATGCCATCAACGAGAAGTGTTCGAGAATCAAGAAGGTGTTCTTGGACTTGATGGACGAGTATCGCGCGAGCTATTATATTATCAGTGGACATACGCAGAAACATATTGGTGGACGCGTGTGGTATGAGCGGTTGAAGGTTATCACGCTGCCAAGGGAACTAATCATCATAGAAGGGAAATAAGGATATGGACGAGCTGTTGGACTTCGGACTTGTAGAGGACAAGATGCAGGGCATCATCAAGGTTGTGGGCGTTGGTGGTGGCGGCTGCAATGCCGTGAACAATATGTTTAAGGATCGAGTAGAGGGTGTGACGTATGCAGTATGTAACACCGACAGTCAGTCATTGTCGCGCTTGCCGGTGCCGGTGAAGATTCAGCTGGGCGAAGGACTTGGGGCGGGCGGTAATCCTGAAAAGGGGCGCTTTGAGGCAGAGAATACTATCGATAGCATCAGACGGCTGTTTGACGATGGGACGAAGATGGTTTTTGTGACTGCATGTATGGGTGGCGGTACTGGTACCGGTGCGGCTCCTGTGGTGGCAAGTGTGGCCAAGGAAATGGGACTGCTGACTATTGGCGTGGTGACCATTCCGTTTAACTTTGAGAAGAAAAAGAAGATTATCAAAGCACTGAAGGGCGTGGACGAACTACGCAAGAATGTCGATGCTCTGCTGATAGTGAACAACGAACGGCTCTGCGACGTCTATGCTAATGCCGACATCCCCCTGAAAGAAGCGTTCTTCAGGGCAGACAATATCCTGATGGATGCAGTGAAGGGCATTTCGGAACTGATTACCATGCCCAGTGATGGAGGTATCAAGAGTGACTTCCGCGATGTGGAGACAACGATGCGCAATGGCGGTGGTGCCATCATGGCAATGGGAAGAGCTAGTGGTGAACACCGTGTGGAACGGGCTATACTCGATGCACTGGATTCGCCCTTGCTCTATGGCAACGATATCGGCAAAGCTAAGCGAATTCTCTTTAATATCTACTCGAGCGACGAATATCCCATATATGTTCGTGAACTGCAGGAAATTGATGATTTCTTCGACCAATTGGATCCAAACATCGACGTGATTTGGGGTACCGCAACCGACAACTCACTGGGCGAGGATGCCAAGGTGACCATTCTGGCAACGGGGATGGAGGATAACCTGAAAGTTGAGGTAGCGTCGAATGTGCATAATAATGAGGATGACTACTACGAGGAACTGATTCCGAAACTATATAAGCCGGCAAAAAATACGCTCACAATGGCTCAGGCCATCGTACAGACGGAGATAGACTTTGACGTGAAGCCTGCACCTGCACCAGAACCTGCCAAAACAGAGCCAGAGCCTGTCATGGTTAAATCAGAGCCTGCTATGGATGAACCGGCAATAGAAGCCAACGAGTCTCATGAGCCCACATCCATAAACAAACTGAAGAATTGGCTGAACAACATGATGATGAGCGTAACGGAGTGAGCAATCATGGAGGGGGACTTCGCATAGTAAACGCCATCACCGATTCGCTGAATGAGTGATGGCGTTTACTATGTCTCGGCAATGAAAATAAAATGGTATTGACGCTCACGGACGTACCGTTCGCATCCCCCATCTTTTTCCCGTTGACCTGAGCGGTGACAAACTGGTGGTCAGAACTGAGTAGGATAGAGGGGTGACGGATGGTGCATGCGGCGCATGATGAGGTCGAACTCCTTGACCTTCTCGGGAAGGGAATCGGCCAGGTTGTGCTGCTCGTAAGGGTCATCGGAGATATGATAGAGTTCGAGCGGAGCCTCTCTCTTTACCGTGACACACTTCCATGGCCCATAGCGGAGAGCGCGCTGCTTGCCAGGAAATTCCCAATAGAGATAACGATGACTGGTGTCGATGTTTTTTCCAAAGAAAAGGGGCGAAACATCGACACCATCTGTATTGGAGGGTACAGCATCGGAAGAGCCTGCGAGGCGGGCCAACGTGGGCATGAAGTCGGGGAAATAGACAAGGTCGTGGACCTGACGAACGGGTACACGGTCGGGTTGGTTGACAATGAGAGGTACACGGATACCTCCTTCGTATAGCTGCCCCTTGCGACCTTTCAGTCCGGCCCCGCAGTTGAGTTCTTTTAGTGGAGCCATCACGGCGGCGCCATTGTCGGAAGCAAAGATGATGAGGGTGTTCTTTCGCAGGTTTAAGTTGTCGAGGGTACCCAAGAGACGGCCTATGTTATAGTCCATGTGGGTGACAAGAGCGGCATAGCGCTTAGTGTTCATAGACCATTCACCATGCTCATCGTACCAAGAGGTGTCGTCAATGGTATAAGGCTCGTGAGGCGCGTCGTAGGCAAGGAATAGGAAGAAGGGGTTCTCTTTGTTGCGATGAATGAAAGCAATGGCATCGTCGGTGGAGATTTCGGTGTTGTGGCGTACGTGGGCATCGTTGGCATTCTCGTGAATGTTTATAAGACTGTCGCCACAGAAACGATAGTAAGGATAGTAGTATGGAGCGTTGGAATGAACGGTGGCAATGGTCCATCCGTAGAACTCGTCGAAACCGCGATGGTTGGGGGCTGCCTGTGGATCGTAACCGTCAAGGTGCCACTTGTTGACAAGGCAGGTGCGATAGCCGGCAGCACGCATAACGGTACCTAAGGTAACGTCTTCGGGCAAAAGGTTGGCCCGGCGTACAATGGTTGTATCGCCCTTAGGACTGATTTTCAATCCGGTAAGGCCGCCTGCATAGCACTGATTGTCGCGAATGCGACTCTTGCCTGTATTCATTCCTGTCATCAAGGCACAACGTGAGGGCGAACTGATGCCGCTTCCGGCATAAGCCTGCGTGAAAGTGGTACCCGTTTGAGCCAGACGGTCGATATTGGGCGTTTGGATATACTGATTGCCATAGCAAGCCAAATCGCCATAGCCCATATCATCGGCCAGGATGAAAATGATGTTAGGACGTTCGGGTGTGGCCTGAGCAGTAGCATCCTGGGCGGTTGCTATATGGCCAGCCAAAAGACTGCCAGCAGTAAGCAGCAGTCGGCAATGGTTGAAAGAATATGTGCTTTCGTTCATGTAAGAAGTTAGGTAGTTAGTAGTTGCAAAAGTAATAAATAATAGGTGTAACACAAAATAAATGAAGTGAAAAACGTGTTTAACAGGGGAGATTGAGCGAAATTGCAAATTTTTTTTAATTATTTCATTTTATCTTTGGTGTTTTAGTATAAAATGAGTACTTTAGAGCCCGTTAACGAAAACCTATTAACTTAAAACCATAAAACAATGAAAGTTTACCAGACAAACGAGATTAAAAACATTGCATTGCTTGGCAGTGCGGGTAGCGGCAAGACTACTCTTGCCGAAGCAATGGTCTACGAAGCAGGCATCATCAAGCGCCGCGGTACCGTAGAAGGTAAAAACACAATGAGTGACTATTTCCCTGTGGAACAGGAATATGGATACAGTGTGTTCTCAACTGTTTTCCACGTGGAATGGAACAATAAGAAACTGAATATTATTGACTGCCCGGGATCAGATGACTTCGTGGGCGGTGCTATTACGGCACTGAACGTTACCGACCAGGCCGTAATCCTGATTAATGGACAGTACGGACCGGAAGTGGGCACGCAGAATGCTTTCCGCTATACTGACAAACTGCAGAAACCTGTGATTTTCCTGGTGAATCAGCTGGATAAAGAGAACTGTGACTTTGACGCATTGTTGACGAACATGAAGGAGATTTATGGCGACAAGTGCGTTCCTGTACAGTATCCTATTGCTACTGGTCCTGGCTTTAATGCCGTGATCGACGTGCTGCTGATGAAGAAATACTCATGGAAGCCTGAAGGTGGTGCTCCTATCATCGAGGCTATCCCTGCAGAGGAAATGGACAAGGCAAAGGAGTTGCATGCTGCTTTGGTTGAGGCTGCGGCTGCCAACGACGATACGCTGATGGAGAAATTCTTTGAAAGCGAGAGCCTGACTGAAGACGAGATGCGTGAGGGTATCCGTAAAGGTTTGGTAACACGCTCTATCTTCCCCGTGTTCTGTGTATGTGCCGGTAAGGATATGGGCGTTCGCCGACTGATGGAATTCTTGGGCAATGTGGTTCCTTTCGTTAGCGAGATGCCAAAAGTTCGCAATACACGTGGTGAAGAGGTAACTCCCGATACAAACGGTCCTGCATCGTTGTATTTCTTCAAGACGGGCGTAGAGCCTCATATCGGTGAGGTGAGCTACTTCAAGGTGATGAGCGGATCGGTGAAGAGTGGTGACGACCTGACCAATGCTGATCGTGGCTCTAAAGAGCGTATCGGAACGATCTATGCCTGTGCAGGCGCTAACCGTATTCCTGTTGATCAGTTGAATGCTGGCGATATTGGCTGTACCGTGAAACTGAAGGATGTGAAAACTGGCAATGCCCTGAACGGCAAAGACTGCGAGTGGCGCTATGACTTCATTAAGTATCCTAACTCGAAGTATTCACGTGCTATTAAGGCTGTGAACGAGGCTGAGACAGAAAAGATGATGGCTGCACTGACTAAGATGCGCCAAGAGGATCCTACATGGGTAGTAGAGCAGTCGAAGGAGTTGCGTCAGATTATTGTTCACGGACAGGGTGAGTTCCACCTGCGTACACTGAAATGGCGCATGGAGAACAACGAGAAAATCAATATTGAATATATCGAGCCGAAGATTCCTTATCGTGAGACGATCACAAAGATGGCCCGTGCTGACTATCGCCATAAGAAGCAGTCGGGTGGTGCAGGCCAGTTTGGTGAAGTACACCTGATTGTTGAGCCATACGCTGACGGAATGCCCGATCCTACAAGCTTCACCATCAACGGACAGGAGTTCAAGATGAACATCAAGTCTAAGGAAGAAAAAGACTTGGAATGGGGCGGTAAACTGGTATTTATCAACTCTGTGGTGGGCGGTGCCATCGATATGCGCTTTATGCCTGCCATCCTGAAGGGTATTATGGAACGTATGGAACAGGGTCCGCTGACAGGTTCGTATGCTCGTGATGTGCGTGTTATTGTTTATGATGGTAAGATGCACCCCGTTGACTCTAACGAACTGTCGTTTATGCTGGCTGCACGTAATGCCTTCTCGGCTGCCTTCCGTGAGGCTGGACCAAAGGTGCTGGAGCCTATCTACGACCTGGAAGTTTATGTTCCGGCCGACTATATGGGCGACGTGATGAGCGACCTGCAGGGACGTCGTGCCATCATTATGGGTATGGATTCTGAGGCCGGTTATCAGAAGCTTTCTGCAAAGATTCCTTTGAAGGAACTGTCGAACTATTCAATCGCATTGTCATCACTCACTGGAGGCCGTGCATCGTTCACAACGAAGTTTGCTTCTTACGAACTGGTGCCCAACGATATTCAGCAGCAGCTGATCAAGGAGCACGAGGCCGAGATGAAGGAAGAGGATTAAACTACTTGAGTATAAATAAGAAAAGAAGCGACCTGCAAAATGCAGGTCGCTTCTTTTTTGGGGGTATTTCTGAGTAATCTGAGTAATCTGAGTAATCTGAGTAATCTGAATAATCTGAATACTCTGAATATTCTGAATACTCTGAATAATCTGAATACTCTGATTATTATTGTCTCTGTGATGACTCAGGGGCCTTAGTCGCTTAGTAAGCGAAGAGAGGATACTCCTTCATCTTTTCGTTCACACGGGCACGAACACTGGCGATAACCTCTTCGTTGGTGGGATCGTTGAGTACTTCCTCAATCCAAGCGGCAATCTGAATCATCAGGTCTTCCTTGGCACCACGGGTGGTGATGGCTGGTGTACCCAGACGGATACCAGAGGTCTGGAAAGCACTGCGGCTATCAAAGGGTACCATGTTCTTGTTGACAGTGATGTCGGCAGCTACAAGAGCGTTCTCGGCTACCTTGCCAGTCAGATCGGGATACTTAGAACGAAGGTCAACCAGCATAGAGTGGTTGTCGGTACCACCGCTCACAATGCTAAAGCCACGCTTGATAAGTTCATCGGCCAGTACCTTGGCATTCTTCTGAACCTGCTTAGCCCACTCTTTGAACTCGGGCTGAAGTGCCTCACCGAATGCAACTGCCTTGGCTGCGATAACGTGCTCCAGAGGACCGCCCTGCTGACCGGGGAATACGGCAGAGTTGAGGAGGGCGGACATCTTCTTGATTTCACCCTTTGGAGTGGTATAGCCACAAGGATTGTCGAAATCCTTACCCAGCAAGATGATACCGCCACGAGGACCGCGAAGGGTCTTGTGGGTGGTAGAAGTCACGATGTGAGCATATTTTACAGGGTTTTCGAGCAGGCCTGCAGCGATGAGTCCAGCGGGGTGGGCCATATCAATCATCAGCAGGGCACCAACTTTGTCGGCAATCTCGCGCATGCGCTTGTAGTCCCATTCGCGGCTATAGGCTGAACCGCCACCGATAATCAGCTTAGGCTTGTGTTCCAGAGCAAGGCGCTCCATCTCGTCATAATCTACACGACCCGTTTCCTTGTTCAGGTTGTAACCAATGGGGTTGTAGAGAATGCCGCTCGTGTTGACATGAGAACCATGAGAAAGGTGGCCTCCGTGGTCCAGGTTCAGACCCATGAAAGTGTCGCCAGGTTTCAGTACAGCCAGCAGAACGGCTGCATTGGCCTGTGCACCAGAGTGAGGCTGCACATTGGCATACTCAGCATCGAAAAGCTTGCAGACACGCTCAATAGCCAGTTTCTCAACTTCGTCAACAACCTGGCAACCACCATAGTAACGCTTGCCGGGATAACCCTCAGCATACTTGTTGGTGAGATAGCTGCCCATGGCTTCCATCACCTGGTCGCTTACAAAGTTTTCACTGGCAATCAGCTCAATGCCTTTCAGCTGGCGCTGATGCTCTTTCTCAATCAACTCGAAAACAGTGTTGTCTCTTTTCATTGTAGCTTTTGTTTTTGTGATTATTGAATCTCTTATTTGCTAACTTCGTTCTCTTCTTGCATATCGATGAACTGACGGTTCTGATCGTAGAACTCATACTGCAGGAATGCAAGTTTCTGACTACTGATGATACGGATACCCAGTCCGTACTTCAACTGCCAGCGGCGTTTCAGTGAGAATACGCCTTGATTGATGAATGCTGCTACGTAGGGGTGTACGTGCAATGAGAATCGGCGAATGCCTATCTTGTTGACGAGACGGTCAATCTTGCTCTCTAACTGGTCGGTAAACAGGATGCTGGACTTAATTTTGCCAGTGCCAAGGCAGGTGGGACAACTTTCCTCAACAGCTACGTCCATAGCAGGACGAACACGCTGACGGGTAATCTGCATTAATCCAAACTTGCTCAATGGCAGGATATTGTGACGAGCACGGTCTTTTTTCATGTTCTCGCACATGCGTTCGTACAACAACTGACGATCCTCGGCAAGATTCATGTCGATAAAGTCAACAACAATAATGCCGCCCATGTCGCGCAGACGCAACTGGCGTGCCAGCTCATCGGCAGCACCAAGGTTGGTCTCCAGTGCATTAGCTTCCTGTCCGTTTTCTTTCTTAATGCGCGTTCCACTATTAACATCAACCACATGCATGGCCTCTGTGTGTTCAATGATGAGGTAGGCCCCACGCTTGTAGTTGACGGTGCGCCCGAAACCTGATTTAATCTGTTTGGTAACATTGAAATTGTCAAAAATGGGTACGTTACCATTGTACAGTTTCACGATATCGGCCTTTTCAGGGGCAATGAGTGATACGTAATCGTGAATCTGACTGTAGATTTCGGAATCGTTAATATGAATACCGTCGTAAGTGGGGTTGAAAAGGTCGCGAATAAGAGCTACACTGCGACTCTGTTCCTCGAACACAAGTTGTGGGCGCTCGGTGGTTTTCTGAACGCGCGTAATGGCATCTTCCCATCGCTTTAAGAGAACCTTCAGTTCCTGATCGAGTTCAGCAGCACGCTTGCCTTCAGCTACAGTACGAACAATGACGCCGAAGTTTTTCGGTTTCATGCTTTGTACCAGTTGTTTCAGACGACTGCGCTCTTCTCCTTTCTTAATTTTTGAACTGACGGATACCTTATCGCCAAAGGGGATGAGTACCATGTAGCGACCGGCAAAACTCAAATCGCAAGTGAGTCGTGGACCTTTTGTGTTAATAGGTTCTTTTACTACTTGCACCAATACCTCTTGCCCCACCTTCAGCGTGTTCTGGATGCTACCATCCTTTGGCAGATCGGGCTGTTTAGTGGCTTTTTGAATAGGGTAGAGTTTCTTGCGGTCGCTTGCTACTTGTTTTAAGTATTTCTCAAAAGAGCTATATTGAAGTCCCAAGTCAAGATAGTGTAGGAATGCGTCGCGCTCAGAGCCGACATCTACGAAGCAGGCGTTAAGTCCAGGCATCAACTTGCGGACTTTTCCAATGTAGATGTTGCCTACAGAATAAGAGGCTGAGCGAGGCTCGCTCTGATATTCCACCAACTGCTTGTCTTCAAGCAGTGCAATGGATATCTCCTTCGGCTGAACATCGATAATTACTTCGCTTGTCATTCTTTTTTAGGATTCTTGAATTGGTATTCTTGTACAAAAAAGGGTGCACCTGCATAGACGTGCCATGCCGTGGTACACTCCTTTCATTCTTTTCCAGACGAGCAAAAATGCTTACTTGCTCTTATGTCTGTTCTTACGCAGACGCTTCTTGCGCTTGTGCGTAGCCATCTTGTGGCCCTTCTTTTTCTTTCCGTTAGGCATAATTCTTAATGTTTATTGTAAATTATTCTTGAATATTTTTTAATCTTCGCTTACAACTTCAACGCCGTCCATACGCTCGATAAAACTCTTTGCAGGCTTAAATGCTGGCAAATCGTGTGCCTCAATGACCAAAGTAGTGTTCTTTGAAATGTTACGAGCTGTTTTCTGAGCGCGATGCTTTACGATAAAGCTACCGAATCCGCGCAAATATACATTTTCTTTGTTGTCGGCAAGGCTGTTACGGATCTCTTCCATAAATGCCTCAACGGTGATAGCAACTTCCTTTTTGTTGAGTCCAGTTTGCTCGGCAATGTTGTTCACTATTTCTGCTTTCGTCATATTTCTATGCTAAATTAATGTGATGTTTTCAAATTTGGATTGCAAAGTTACTGCTTTTCAGTGGGATACGGAAATTTTTGTTTGTTTTTTTTGAAAAATTAAAAACTTTCGTTCCCATCTTCCTTAAAATATGCTTCTAATTCTGCTTTTGCACTTTCAGCTTCGTTGGTCAAATCTTTGATGATCTTACCTTTTTCCAGTAGGGCAATACGAGTGGAAATTTCAATGGTGTGCTGAAGATTGTGAGAGCTAATAATAATGGTAGCTCCTGTCTTTTGGTTATATTCCTTTATTATATGTTTAAGGATATTCTGACTCGAAGGGTCCAGAAAGTTGAACGGCTCGTCAAGTATGAGCAGTTGGGGCTGGCGTAACAGGGCTGCAATGATGCCCACTTTCTGCTTGTTTCCTGCCGAGAGATTACGGATAAGCTTTTTCTGTCCGAATACCTCACCGCCAGCAAAGCGCTCAAACTCTTTTTGTCGGTTTTCTACCTCATCGGGAGTCATGCCACTGATTTTACCAATAAAGGCAAAATATTCCTCAGGGGTAAGGTAGTCAATCAGGAATCCCTCATCAATATGGGCTCCTGTCATGTCTTTCCATTCTTCACTCTCAGCGGGGTTGATGTTCTTGATGGTTATTGTGCCTGTATCGGGCTTCAGCAGGTCAAGAATCATACGGAAAAGAGTGGTCTTGCCGGCTCCGTTGTTGCCGACAAGACCAAGTATTTCGCCCTCACGTACCTCATAGGATGGTATGTCGCAGGCAATTGTTTCACCAAATTGCTTCTTAAGATTGTTGATGGTAATCATAACTAAGATGTTTTGTGTCGAGCTTAATTGCATCGATTAGCTATCAACTCTTAACTTACACTAAGCCTTTACCGTGGCAGTTCTTGAACTTCTTGCCACTTCCACAAGGACAGGGATCGTTACGGCCGGGCAGCTTGTCACGCACGATTGGTGCATGTGGTTGCTGTGCACGGGTGTCGTGCTGAGCTGCAGAACGCTGATTCTCATCAACCAACCGTTCTTCGCTTACTTCTCCCTCCTGACGGTTTTCGGTATATTGACGGCGGTCAGTATGCTCTTCTGGAGCGGCTTCCTGAACCTGTTGCTGTTGCAGCTCAGGAATAGCAGCGCGAGTCAGAATGCTCACCGTGCGGTTGTTCATTGTGTTCACCATGTTGTCGAACAGTTTTACACTCTCCAGTTTGAAGATAAGAAGTGGGTCTTTCTGTTCGTAGCTGGCATTCTGTACAGAGTGGCGCAGTTCGTCGAGTTCGCGGAGGTTTTCTTTCCATGCCTCGTCGATAATGTGTAGAAGAGTCTGCTTCTCAAACTGCTTGACAACCGACTTACACTCAGTTTCGTATGCTTCCTTCAGGTTGCAGGCAATATTGTACATGTGGCGACCATCGGTGATGGGAACCATGATACGTTCGAACATCTGACCTTGGGTTTCATATACCTGTTTGATAACAGGCCATGCCACTTCTTGAATACGCTCCGTTTTGCGATTGAAGTTAGCCAATGCTGCTTGGAAAGCGTTCTCCATAAGCTCTTCGCGGTCGCGAGTGTTTATGAACTGATCTTCCGTGAAGGGCACCTCCATAGCAAACAGACGGATGAACTCTTCCTTGCAACCTTCGTAGTCGTTGTCCTCAATGATTCTTGATACACGATCCCAGAAGACGTTGGCGATGTCCATGCCGATGCGCTCACCCATCAGGGCGTGACGGCGCTTCTCGTACACCACTTTGCGCTGTTTGTTCATTACATCATCGTATTCCAACAGGCGCTTACGAATGCCGAAGTGATTTTCTTCTACCTTCTTCTGAGCTCGCTCAATGCTCTTTGAAATCATGGGGTGCTCAATCATCTCGCCTTCCTGGAAACCAAGACGGTCCATTACGGATGCAATGCGTTCAGAAGCGAACAGACGCATCAGCTTGTCTTCGAGTGATACGTAGAATACAGATGAACCTGGGTCACCCTGACGTCCGGCACGACCACGCAACTGACGGTCCACACGGCGGCTTTCATGACGCTCGGTACCAATGATTGCCAAACCGCCGGCAGCTTTCACTTCGGGCGACAGCTTGATATCAGTACCACGACCCGCCATGTTGGTGGCGATGGTAACAGCACCCTTACCATTAGAATCCTGCTGACCTGCCAATGCCACGATGTCGGCTTCCTTCTGGTGCAACTTTGCATTCAATACCTGATGGGGAATACCTTCACGCTTGCCCGTTTCAGGGTTCACATACATATCAAGCATACGGCTCAGTAACTCAGATATTTCAACCGATGTAGTACCAATCAGAGTAGGACGTCCAGAGTTACGCATCTTCACAACCTCATCGATAACAGCCTTGTATTTTTCGCGAGCTGTTTTGTAAACGCGGTCGTCCATGTCGTTACGTGCAATGGGCTTGTTGGTAGGAATCTCCACCACGTCGAGTTTGTAGATATCCCAGAACTCACCAGCCTCTGTAGAAGCCGTACCTGTCATACCAGCCAATTTGTGGTACATGCGGAAATAGTTCTGGAGGGTAATTGTAGCAAAGGTCTGAGTAGCAGCCTCGACTTTTACGTGCTCTTTAGCTTCAACGGCCTGATGTAGTCCATCACTCCAACGACGACCTTCCATGATACGGCCGGTCTGCTCGTCAACAATCTTTACTTCTCCGTCGATAACCACATATTCATCATCCTTGTTGAACATGCAGTAGGCCTTTAACAATTGCTGGAGTGTGTGAACACGCTCTGACTGCAGGGCGTAATGGTTCATCAGTTCATCCTTCTTCTCTACACGCTCTTCATCGCTGAGACCTTTCTCGCCTTCAAGAGCTGAGAGTTGAGAAGTGATGTCAGGCAATACGAACAGCTGGGCATCGTTCACCTGTTTAGCCAACCATGCAGTACCCTTGTCGGTCAGGTCGCATGAATTCAGCTTCTCGTCAACCACAAAGAACAGTGGCTCTACAGCCTCTGGCATGCGGCGGTTGTTGTTCTCCATGTAAATTTCCTCTGTCTTCAACATGCCCGACTTGATACCATCTTCGGAGAGGTATTTGATAAGGGGCTTGTTCTTAGGCAGAGCTTTATGTGAACGATAGAGTGCGAGGAAGCCTTCGTCAAGCAGATCCTGACCTTCTTTCTTCTGACCTGCGTCAAACAAACGCTGTCCTTCAGTAATTTTCTGCTTTGCGTCAGCTAAATATTGTGTGGCCAGTTGGCGCTGTACAGCAACGAGACGTTCTACCAGTGGCTGGTATTCCTCAAACATCTGCACATCGCCTTTGGGTACTGGACCACTAATGATAAGAGGTGTACGGGCATCGTCAATCAATACCGAGTCAACCTCATCAACGATAGCATAGTTGTGAGCACGCTGAACCAAGTCGGCTGGTGAGATGGCCATATTGTCGCGTAGGTAGTCGAAACCGAACTCGTTGTTTGTTCCGAAGGTGATGTCTGCCATATAGGCACGACGACGAGCTTCAGAGTTAGGCTGATGCTTGTCGATACAGTCAACAGACAGACCGTGGAACATGTAGAGCGGTCCCATCCATTCTGAGTCACGTTTGGCCAAGTAGTCGTTTACGGTAACTACGTGAACACCGTTACCAGTCAGCGCATTCAGGAATACGGGCAGTGTGGCTACCAATGTCTTACCTTCACCCGTTGCCATCTCAGCAATCTTGCCTTGGTGAAGAACAGTACCGCCAAACAACTGTACATCATAGTGTACCATTTCCCATTTCAGGTCGTTGCCGCCAGCAGTCCAGTGGTTGTGGTAAATAGCCTTGTCGCCATCAATGGTAATGAAATCCTTACGTGGATCCCCGGCCAGTTCGCGGTCGAAATCGTTGGCTGTGACAATTGTCTCTTCGTTTTCAGCAAAACGACGGGCTGTATCCTTTACGATAGCAAATACCTCAGGCATCACTTCGTTCAGGGCTTTCTCATAGACCTCGAGTGCGTCCTTCTCAATCTTGTCTATTTTGGCAAAGATATCGGCACGTTCGTCTAGAGGCGTGTTCTCGATAGTAGCCTTCAACTTTTCAATCTCAGCTTTCTCAGCACTGGCAGCCGACTGTACCTGCTGTTTGATAGCAGCAGCACGGGCGCGCAGTTCGTCGTTACTAAGCTTTGTGATTTCAGGATATACAGCCTTAACTTTTTCTACCAGTGGCTGTATAAGTTTCATGTCGCGCGATGACTTATCGCCGAACAGTGATTTTAGAATTTTGTTGAAATTCATTGTTATATTTTCTTTTTTATTTTCTGCTAAAACGATAAAATTGGGTGCAAAGTTAATATTTTTTTTGCACAATCAAGCATAAAACGCTCATTATTTGGAACTTAAAAAAGTGGAGCAGCCGAACATGCATTCGGAGCCCTGATGCGTATGGCACGTGCAACAGTGGGTGCTATACGGTCTGTGGTGACAGGAGCCTGAACACGTTCGCCCTTGGTACCGGCACCAAAGATGATAATTGGGAATGGAGTGAAAGATGCTCGCACCAGTTCCTGTTCTTGGGTATCCTCATTGAGCAGATTCCAACCGGGAGCAGTCTCAATGACCAAGTCGCCGCAGTGTTCGGCATTAAAACCATTGCGTATCTTTCTAAGATGTTCGTTGTTGTCTGTGATGAGTTGGAGCGATGTATATACATTACGTACGCCCGACATCATGGCCAGTAGTTCCTGGCCTCTGCTTGATGCCTCGGAAATGCTGATTTTCTTGGTCTCCAACAGTTTGTGGTTCAAGTATATCTGGTTGCGGAAATAAGCCTCCACGTATTGTCCCTGTCCCCAAATGGCACCAAGATACATGTTCAAGAGGTTGGCCGTACGGCTCAAGTAGAACGTGCCTGATGGAATACGGTATTTCTTATAGTCGGCCTGCTCTTCATCGCAATACCCCGTACTGGTCAGTACGAAGAGTACATTGTCCTTGCCGCAGCGCTCTTCGTAGAACTTGATGAGTCGCGCAATCTCCAGGTCAAGTCTTACGTAGGTGTCTTGAAGTTCTACCTGATGGTCGGCTATTGCGTGGTGATTGTAGCTTCCGGCATAATAAGTAATCGCTATCATGTCAGTCACCTTGTCAGTGCCCATACCTGTGCTTGCCGAGCACTGCATGGCCATATTGGTGACATCCTCGTTGACCATAGCGCTGGCCTTGTATTCACGATAGCATTGTTCACCCTTGAAGGTGTGTTTGAACGGTTTCTGAAGTCCCGTCTGCATGAAATAGCTGAAGTTGCCAACTAAATCGTTTACGGGCTCCCATGTGACAGACTGTATCTTTTTACGTGGTGCCTGAAGGTCGTTGTAAGCTCTTGCCCACGATGGGTATGCAGTGAAATAGTAGCGTGACGAGCACCATTCACCATTTCGGTCGTCAATCCAGAATGCACCATCAGCAGCATGACCGGCTGACAGTACGGCAGCATCTCGATAGGGCGCAATGGCATAGACAATGGCTCTTCCGTTGGTGGCCACTTTCAGTTCGTCGCCTAAGGTTGATGTGCAAAGCTGATTGGGTGAAGCTGTCTCTTGAGTCAGAATGCCGGGGAAATTGGTATCATCGACACAATAAACCGGACGGAGCGTTTCTCTGTTGAGCCAGCGTTCTCCCGTAATTTTATTATAATATGGTGTTACGCCAGAGCTGATAGCGGCTATGGCCGATGCACGGTCAATAGGCGCAAAAGGGTAGGAGGCATTCTGATAAACCAATCCTTCACCCAAGAGAAGTCTGAAACCGTTTTGGGAGTAAAGAGGCATAAAGGCCTCCAGATAGTCACTTCGCAACTGGTCGATAGCAATGCTGACCACCATGCGTGGAGCGTTACGAACTTCCTGGCTTTCGGCTTCGATGTTGAAGCCTAATACTGCCAAAAGGGTGAGGTAGAAATACTTATTGGTCATATTTTATAGCTACAATAGCGTGACAGCAAACACAATGCCAAAATTTCCATTCCTTCAGCATAGTCCTGAATAAACCATCCCACAGCAAATAAAATGAGACAGCTGAGCATGAATATCCAGTAGTACGAAGCTTTGCCTCGCCATACGGAGGGAATGAATAGTAAAGAGAGAGGATTCAGCAGAAGAATCTGCAGATTGGTACTTGTGGTAGGATGCTCGGAGAAGAACATCACAAATAGCAGCAAACCGGCCGCACCAGTGGTCAGCATCAGTATGAGGTCTATCCAGAGGTAGTGCTGATGTTTTTTCTTTTCAATTATCAATACCGCCATCAGCAACGCAAACAGCAGCCATGCACAAGCAGTAGGTGAAAGCGGAAATTCTTCTTCCACCACCTGAATGCCAGCTTTCACTAATACTCTACGTTCCTTTACCAGTGGACGATACTCGCCGTTGGCATAGATTCTGGCATGCTCAAAGTCGTGCATGAGGTTCATGGGAAGAAACTCCTGCTGTTTTCTGTCAGTTTTCATGTCGGCCTTGGCTCCCAGCAGCAGGTCGTTGCCCATTGAGGCCCATGGATGGTGGCCCACTAGTTCGTGAATCATCTCGCGGTAGGATGGGGCATAGTCCTCGCGTGGGGCATAGACTACTTCGCCTACAAGATTGTGTACAATGATATCGCGTGGACGAGTTGAGCAGTTATCATAGAAGAAATTATAGCGATAAACACGATTCTCGGGGCGATAGTTGATGGCAAGAGCATGAACGATGCGTGCTTTCTCCTCATTAGTCAGGTTGAGCACCTGTTCTACGACCTCACTTCCCCAGTCTTTATAGTATTTACAAAAGGGTTCAATAGGAATGATTCCCAATTCGTAGTCAGTCTTTCCCAGTACAAAACGGGCCACAAAATGAGGAGCCTTGAAATTGAACACACCATAGTTGAACACCAAATCCTCGTCTGTTTGCTGATTTTTGTAGTGAATAGCCGTATGTCCATAAAGGCTATAAACTTCCTCGTGCGGTGTACAGGTGATGAGTCCAATTTCTACACTGTCCATAATTTCTGCTGCACTGACAGTGGTAGAAAGAAATATGATGCTCGTTAGGAAAAGAAATATCCTATAGTAAATCTTGAATTGTTTCACGATGCAAAAGTACTTAAAAGTTGGGAGTTTTAAAATGAGTACCTATGTATTTTCCGTGTGTTTAACTTTTTTTTTGCCATTGTTTCAAAAAAACTCCTAATGCTTCAATATAAACTCCTAAGTTTTTCGTAATTTTGCACGCTGATATATCACGAAATAATGAAGAACAGACTTTTGTGTGGCGTAGCAGCAATAGCTTTCGCTGCAGTAACGATGGCTCAAAGTGGAACCAATTCCCCTTATAGCCAATATGGAATAGGCCTATTGGCCGATCAATCTCAAGGTTTCAGTCGTGGCATGAATGGTGCCGGCTTGGGCCTGAGAATGGGTAATGTGATCAATACGCTCAATCCAGCTTCCTATTCTGCTGTTGATTCCCTGACGATGATTTTTGATATGGGAATCTCAGGACAAGTAACCAATTTTAAAGAAGGCACAGTAAAAGTGAATGCCCAGAATGCTAATCTCGACTATGCAGTAGCCAGTTTCCGCCTGGTTCCAAAGGTGGGTATGACCATTGGTTTGCTGCCATATTCGAACATGGGCTATAAATATACCGTCTCTAAATACCTGGATAGCAACAACGGTACGCTCACCGAGACTTATAGTGGTGATGGCGGTATTCATAAACTGGTTGTGGGTGCAGGTTGGCAAGTTTCGAAACCATTGTCGGTGGGCTTCAATCTTTCTTATCTTTGGGGCAAGCTTGATCATGGCATGACAACCAGCAGTACAACGTATATCAATACATTGCAGCGTTCCTATACAGTCGAAGTTAATAGCTATGCTCTTGATTTCGGTGCTCAGTGGCAGCAGAAACTGAACGCTAAAGATGCATTGACCATTGGTGCTACTGTAGGAATTGGCCATAAATTGGGTGCCGATCCCACTTGTCAGATTATCAATGTAAGCAATTCCGATACAACATCGTATGTAGTGAGCAACGGTCTGTCCATTCCAATGACCTATTCATTGGGCGCAGCATGGACACATGACAAGAAATGGACGGTTGATGCTGATTTAAGCATGGAGAATTGGGCAAACGTTGATTTCCCTGAAATAGGCAACGATGGAAAGTATGCGCTGCAGAGCGATATCCTGAAGAATCGCTATCAGGTGCGATTGGGTGCCGACTTCGTTCCCAATGTAATGGATCGTCACTTCCTGAACCGTGTACACTATCGTTGTGGTGTTGGCTATACTACACCTTATTATAATATTAATGGAAAGAATGGCCCGAAGGAGTATAGCGTTAGTGCAGGCTTCGGTATTCCTCTGCAGAATGGTTACAACAACCGTTCGTTCCTGAACGTGAGTGCTCAGTATGTACGCACTTCAGCCAAGGATATGATTACGGAGAATACGTTCCGTTTGAATATTGGTCTCACTTTCAACGAACGTTGGTTTGCCAAGTGGAAGATTGATTAATCGCCTTCTCGGGCAAAGCACATAGATTCAAGCGGACAATTGGTGATACATAACTACATAAAACAGCTGTTAGGGGTGAGCTTTCTGTTCATCCTTTTACTCCATTCGTGGGGCTGTAGCGAAGCCCACGAGCATACAGCGCCAGCCATTGATCCGCGCGATTCCGTGAGTATGATGATATCTTACGGCGTGAACACCCTGATCAGCGATTCCGGCGTTATCAAATACCGCATTGTTTCTGAACAGTGGGAAGTGAATACCCTCCGCCAGCCCACTCGTTGGGAGTTTATGAAGGGTATTTTCTTTGAACAGTTCGACGAGAAATTCCAGGTACAGGGCTATATTCAGGCCGACACTGCATGGTATTTCGACCAGCAGCGTCTTTGGAAGCTCCGTGGTAGGGTCTATGTGCGCAATATGGATGGATTGATCTATACCAGCGAGGAACTCTATTGGGACGGTGTAACCCATGAGCTCTATTCAAATGTTTACTCTCGTCTGGTAACTCCCGAGCGAACCATTGAGGGCACCTGTTTCCGTAGCGATGAAACAATGACACGCTATACCGTGACCAATTCTAAAGGCTCGTTCATCAAAGATGATATGGACGGTTCGCAGAAGGATGAACAGGCTTCAGAAGGCGAAGGATTAGATACAACTACTGTTGTCGAGCAACCTCCTGTGCGCCCTGCATCTCAGAAGCATAAAAAGAATTGACCATAAGAACTTTACCTAAACGAACTACATGACCATACAAATTATAGGACTTCTGGTGTCGATGCTCTTCTCTGCCTTTTTTTCAGGCATGGAAATAGCTTTCGTGTCGAGCAACCGCCTTCGTGCCGAGATGGATCGTGAGAAGAACGGACTTGCTCAGCGCGCTTTGGCGCTGTTCTATCAGCATCCCAATAATTTCGTTTCCACGATGCTGGTAGGCAATAATATTGCACTTGTCATCTACGGCATCCTGTTTGCTCAGATATTCGATGCCACCCTTTTTTATAGTCTTCCTGATGGTGCCAGGGTGACGGCCGATACGTTGCTCTCTACTGTAGTAGTACTCTTTACGGGTGAGTTCCTGCCTAAGACCATCTTCAAGAGCAATCCCAATACGATGCTCACCATCTTCTCCATCCCAGCTTTTATTTGTTATGTGGTGCTCTATCCCATCTCTCGCTTTGCCACTTTGTTGTCGAAGGGGCTGTTGCGGCTTGTTGGTATAAAGTTTCATAAGAACCTGGACGATAAGGAATTTACGAAAGTTGACCTCGACTATCTGGTTCAGAGCAGCATCGACAGTGCCGAGAACGATGACGATATTGAGGAGGAAGTGAAGATATTCCAGAATGCTCTTGACTTTTCCGATACAAAAGTGCGCGACTGTATGGTACCTCGTACAGAGATTGATGCCGTTGAGGATACCTGTAGCATTGAGCAACTGAAGCAGAAATTCATAGAAAGTGGCCATTCTAAGATTGTCGTTTACCATGAGGATATCGACCATATTGTGGGCTATATCCACTCTTCCGAGATGTTCCGCAATCCAAAGGACTGGACCCAGCATTTGCAGAAGATGACCTTTGTGCCCGAAACGATGGCAGCCAGCAAGATGATGCAGACTTTCCTTGCTCAAAAGAAATCGTTGGGTGTTGTGGTCGATGAGTTTGGCGGCACCAGTGGTCTTGTGGCTTTGGAAGATATCGTTGAGGAAATCTTTGGCGATATAGAAGACGAGCACGATTCAACCAATTATGTGGCGAAGGAATTGGAGAATGGTGAGTATCTGCTTTCAGCCCGACTGGAGATTGAGAAAGTCAATGAAATGTTCAACCTTGAACTTCCTGAGAGCGATGAATATATGACCGTTGGCGGTCTCATTCTTCATGAATTCCAGAGTTTCCCTAAACTCAACGAAGTTGTAAAAATAGGACACTGGGAGTTCAAAATACTGAAGAATACGGCAACAAAAATAGAATTAGTACGGCTTAAAGTCAATGAATAAGGCATTTTTTTATTAAAATATGCCGATAATTCGATTGAAATTAGTAATTTTGTCGGCTGAATTACGAAAATTTTCAAGCAAAAACATAAATTAAAATATTAAAAGCTAAAAACAAAATGGCAGCAATTGGAAAAATCAGAAGCTGGGGCCCCACACTTGTAGTAGTGATTGGCTTGGCCCTTTTTGCCTTCATTGCTGAAGAGTTGTTCCGCTCGTGCCAGGCTACGAGCAATGAGCAGCGCCAGCAGGTAGGCCAAGTGTTAGGTAAGAAAATTTCAGTACAGGAGTTTCAGGCTCTCGTTGACGAGTTCCAGGAGGTCATGAAGATGACTCAGGGCCGCGACAACTTGTCAGAGGACGAAATGAACCGTCTGAAGGATCAGGTGTGGAACACTTTCGTTCAGAACACACTGATTGAGGACGAGTGCGAGAAGCTTGGTCTTACTGTTACCACCGAGGAGATGCAGAACATTCTGCGTGAGGGTACCAACCCCATGCTGATGCAGACTCCTTTCGTGAATCAGCAGACCGGTCGTTTTGATGTTACTCAGCTCACCAAGTTCCTGGCCGATATGAAAGATCCCCAGGTGATGCAGAACACTCAGGTGGCCGAGCAGTATCAGTCACTCTACAAGTACTGGCAGTATATTGAGAAGTCACTCCGTCAGCAGACTCTGGCCATGAAGTATCAGAACCTGCTTGTTGGCTGTCTGCTTTCTAACCCCGTTGCCGCTGAGGCTTCATTCAAGGATCAGACCACTGAGAGCAGCATCCTGTTGGCTTCACTGCCTTACTCAGGTGTGAACGACAATGATGTTCAGGTAAGCGATGCCGATCTGAAAGCAAAGTACAACGAGGAGAAAGAAATGTTCAAGCAGAGCGTTGAGACTCGCGATATCAAGTACGTAACCTATCAGGTAGTTGCTTCTGAGGCCGATCGTAAGGCTCTGATGGAGACCATGACAGAGGCTCAGCAGAAATTGCAGGAAGGCGCTAATGTGGCCGATGTAGTTCGTAAGGCTCAGTCACAGGTTGCCTATACAGGCATGGCTGTTACTCGTGCTGCACTGCCCAACGATATTGCTTCTCGTATCGACTCTATGAGCGTTGGACAGACCTCTGCTCCTTTCGAGACCCGTTTCGACAATACTCTCAACGTAGTGAAACTGATTGCCAAAACCACTATGCCCGACTCAATTGAGTATCGCGCTATCCAGGTTGGCGGTGCTACTGTAGAGGCTGCTCGTGCTACTGCCGACAGCATAATGCAGGCTCTGAAGGCTGGTGCAGTGTTTGACTCACTGGCTGTGAAGTATGGTCAGACAGGTGCAAAACAGTGGCTCACTTCTGCTATGTATCAGAATGCTCCTGTGCTGGATGTTGATACTAAGAATTATCTGGATGCCCTGAACAGTCTGGGCGTAAACGAACTGAAGAATCTTGAGTTTGCTCAGGGCAACATGATTCTGCAGGTTACCGCTCGCAAGGCTATGGTCGAGAAGTATGACGTAGCTATTGTTAAGCACACTATCGATTTCTCTAAGCAGACCTACTCTGATGCTTACAATAACTTCAGCCAGTATGTGAGCGAGAACAAGACCATTGAGGCTCTTGAGGAGAACGCTCCTAAGTTTGGCTACAATGTTCAGGTTCGTCAGGATGTAGCCAACTACGAGCACAACGTAGCCGGCATCCGTTCTACCCGTGAGACCATGAAGTGGATCTTCAATGCTGAGGATGGTGAGGTTTCTCCTCTCTATGAGTGTGGCAACAACGACCGTCTGCTGGTTGTAGCACTGACCAAGACCCACAAGGCTGGTTATCGCGACTGGGAGAGCGAGAAGGAAACTCTCCAGCAGGAGGTTATCCGCGACAAGAAGTTTGACGTGCTCGCTAAGAAGTTGGAGAATGCTAAGACCATCGCCGACGCTAAGAATGCTGGCGCTCGTGTTGATACCGTTCCTCAGATCACTTTCTCAGCACCTGTATTCGTACAGGCTACTGGTGCCAGCGAGCCCGCTCTGAGCGGTGCTGTGGCTGCTACCAAGCAGGGCGAGGTATCTAAGAAGGTAGTTAAGGGTAATGGTGGTGCTTACATGTTCCAGGTTCTTGAACAGAAGCAGCGTGAGGGCGCTCAGTTCGATGCTAAGTCGCAGGAGCGTATGCTGAAGCAGCAGGCCATGCAGGCAGCAGGCCGTTTCATGAACGAGCTGTACGAGCAGGCCAACGTTGTTGACAACCGCTACCTCTTCTTCTAAGAGACAGAGTTCAAACAATAGTAAAGCCCAATCTCATTCGAGGTTGGGCTTTTTTTAATGCTTATTGAATGCTGGTAGATTTCCAGTGGGTATTGAATGAATTTCCTATGGCTTTCGGATGGATTCCTTGTGGCTTTTAGGTAGATTGCCAGTAGGAATTGTATGGATTCCTTTAGGGAATCTAATAGATTACTTCTATATCTTGTTGATGTCCACGTAGCCGTGCATCACCGCATAGATGGTAAGGGCCGAAACACTCTTCATGCCCAACTTCTCCATGATATTCTTACGATGGGTGATAACAGTGGCCAGACCGATGTTCAGGCGGTCGGCAATCTCTTTATTGATGAATCCCTGAACAATCAGCGACATCACTTCTATTTCGCGGTCAGAGAGCACCTTTTGCTGTAGCACCTTTGGCATGGGCGGCAAGTTCTTGCCGTGAGGGTGGGCATGCTGTTCCAGCATGAGCAGCGAGCGCACCAGTTCCTGCTCGGGCACGTTGATACAGATGCTGTGGAACTCGCCCAGTTGCGAGCCGCCGTCGAGCGAGAGCGTCAGTACAATCGTCTTCATTCTGCGGGCAGTGAAGAAAGCGCGGTTCTCCAGTACAATGTTCATGGCCACAAAATAATGGAAATACTCATCGGGATGATTAGCTTCCAGTTCGGCCATCGAACCGTAAGTGTCGATGGTCAGAATGGGCAAAACATTCTGGAGCAGCTGCTTCAGGCCGAGTGTGGCCAGCGTGTTAGGATCTATAATTGCTACTTTGGGTCTTCCTTGCATGTATTCTGTTGAATAGCGTATAGCGTAAAGTGAATTGTTTCTGTTTGCTTGTTTATAGCATTCCCTTCGTTGAGGGCAGCTCGTAGTGATAGATATCGCGCTTCACGGCCATTTTCAGTGAGCGGGCCAGGGCTTTGAAGATGCCCTCAATCTTGTGGTGTTCGTTCTGCCCTTCAGCGTGGATATAGAGGTTCATGCGAGCGGAATCGCTCAAACTCTTGAAGAAATGGAGGAACATCTCCGTAGGCATATCGCCCACATGTTCGCGGTGAAATTCTGCCTGCCATACCAGCCAGGGGCGTCCGCCAAAGTCCAGACAGGTGTGAACCATGCAGTCGTCCATGGGCAGTGAGTAGCCATAGCGCTCAATGCCACGCTTCGATCCCAATGCCTTCTGCAGGCATTCGCCCAGTGCAAGGGCCGTGTCCTCGATGGTGTGATGCTCGTCAACGTTCAAGTCGCCGTTGCAGCGAATGTACAGGTCCATGCCGCCATGCTTTCCTATCTGTTCCAGCATGTGGTCAAAGAATCCCAGTCCTGTCTGAATATCGCACTTGCCAGAACCGTCCAAGTTCAGTCTTACGTCGATGTCGGTCTCTTTAGTGGTACGCTTCACCTCTGCCGTGCGTTCGCCAGCATAGATAATTTCGGCTATCTTGTCCCATGTCATGCCGTCACGGCCCAGAATCAGGCTCTTGCAGCCAATGTTCTTGGCAAACTGTGCGTCGGTGTCGCGATCGCCTATCACGTAGGAATTCTCAATGTCGTACTCCTCGGGGTTGTTCATGTACTTCTCTACCAGTCCCGTCTGTGGTTTGCGTGTGTGGGCATTGTCTTCAGGAAAATGCGGGTCGATGAGCACTTCGTCAAAAGTGACACCTTCCCCTTTCAGGGCCTCGAGGATAAAGTTGTGAGCGGGCCAGAATGTATCTTCCGGAAACGATTCAGTACCCAGTCCGTCTTGATTCGACACCATGACGAAACGGTAGTCCGTTTTTTGGCGCAGCAACGACAGGTTGCGGAACACGCCCTGAGTGAAATGTATTTTTTCGAGTGCATCAACCTGCTCGTCCTGTGGTTCATCTACGATGGTTCCATCGCGGTCTATAAAGAGAATCTTTTGCATTGGGAGGTGAAAGTTGAGAGTTGAGAGATGAGAGGTGGTCAGAACGAGATCTGAGTGCGCTCCTTTTCCTGTATTCTTGCCGACCCGTAGAGGTAGTAGAATGGGAACAGTGTGGAGAGCAATATAAAGGCCTGTATGAAGCCTGCGAGTGTGAATACCACTAGATTTGTCCACACCATGTAGTCGGGCATGCCAGTAGGATCGCCCTGGAAGGCACCAGCCTGCGACACCATTCCTGCGGCCAGCAGCACAATGGCTGGCAACTCAGTAATCAGAATCAGTGACATTGTTACGAATGCAACCATCAGCAGCACCAGAATGGCTCCACCCCAATAGCGAATGGGAAAAGCGAAAGGCTTCATGCTGACGCCAGCCCGTTTCTTCAGCAAATATCCTCCCACTGCCATCAGTGTTAGTATTGCCAACGTGTTGATTACCACCATGATGAGTGGCAGGTATTGGCTGATGAGCGATGTGTGAGAGGAAAATGATGAAAGACTTGTGGCCAGACAAGTGGTGATACCTGAAAATAAGGCATATACAACGGCCGCAAGCCATGTAGTGCGGAAAATCTTACGGAACTTACCTACGTAGAGGCGGTAGCCGTCGCGAATGCAGGCACCTACACTTCTCAGCTTCCACTGTGAAAGTTCGTTCGTCTCTTTATCCATTTTCAAAAAAGTATATACTGTTTAGAATGTGCAAAATTACTCAAAAATCCCGATATTACAAATTTATTTGATAACTTTGGCTTTCCTACAGTTACTTTTTTGTATCTTTGCAGGAGTTTTTAACTCCTGTAAAGAAAAGAATTATTGATATGAAACTGATTAGTTGGAATGTAAACGGGCTTCGTGCTTGTGCCGGGAAAGGATTTAGCGATGTGTTCCGCAGTCTTGATGCCGACTTCTTCTGTCTGCAGGAAACCAAGATGCAGGAGGGACAGTTGGACCTGGCTTTCGAGGGCTATGAGAGTTATTGGAACTATGCCGACAAGAAAGGCTATTCGGGCACAGCCATTTTTACACGTCTGAAACCAATCAGTGTGACGCGAGGCATTGGTATTGACGAGCACGACCATGAGGGGCGTGTCATCACCCTCGAGATGGATCATTTCTATCTGGTCACCGTCTATGTGCCCAATGCCCAGGACGGTTTGAAGCGTCTTGACTATCGTATGCGATGGGAGGATGATTTTCAAGCCTATCTCTCAGAGCTGGATAAAAAGAAACCCGTCATCGTGTGTGGCGACCTGAACGTGGCTCATGAAGAGATAGACTTGAAGAATCCTAAGACGAATCATCAGAATCCAGGTTTTACTGACGAGGAGCGAGCAAAGTTCTCGCAGTGGCTCTCACGGGGCTTTAAGGATACGTTCCGAACCCTCTATCCGGAGGCACAGACCTATTCCTGGTGGTCTTACCGCTTCCATGCGCGTGAGAAGAATGTGGGATGGCGCATCGACTATTTTGTGGTCAGTGACCGTCTGATGCCACAAGTGAGCGATGCCAAGATTCATACCGATATTCTTGGCAGCGATCACTGTCCGGTAGAACTCGAACTTACACCAGTTCCACTTTATTGATATCCTGTTCCTTTTCGCAGTAGTGGCAGGTCAGGATATTGCCATTCACGTGGAAATGGGTTTTCATCGGTTCATTGTTGGTGATGCACTTCGGATTGTTACAGCGCACTATGCCGCGTATCTCTTCGGGTGTGGTCACCGCTTTCTTTTCTACCACCTCATAGTCGCGGATGATGCTCAGAATCACGTTGGGGGCCACTACCGACAGACGTGAGATTTCCTGATCGGTAAAGAATTTGTTGCTCACCTTGATGATGCCCTTGCTGCCCACTTTCTTTGAAGGGTAGTTGAATCCGATGGTCACAGGCGTGTCCAGTGTGAACAGTCCCAGCAACTGGGCCACCTGATAAGTTTTCTCTGAGGGTATATGGTCTATTACGGTGCCGTGTTCAATGGCGGCTACCAGACGTTCTTTCTTGTTCATAGAATGATGGTTTTGTCGTTTCTTACTTCGTCGAGACTGATGCCCAGCACGTCGCAGAAGATGGCTTCGCGGGCAAAGAGACCGTTGCCGGCCTGCTGAATGTAGTAGGCATGTGGATTGTCATCTACTTCGTAGGCAATCTCGTTGACACGGGGTAGGGGGTGCAGAATCTTCATGTTCGGCTTGGCCAGACGAAGCAGGTCGTTGTTCAGCACATACACATTCTTCACACGCTCATACTCCATCAGGTCTGAGAAACGCTCCTTCTGTACGCGCGTCATATATAAGATGTCAGCATCCTGAATAATTTTCTCGTTGAAGGCCGTATGCTCCTGATACTTGATTCCGTGCTCGTCGCAGTACAACTTGTACTCCTTTGGCATCTGCAGTTCCTTCGGTGCCACGAAATGGAACGTGGGGTTGAAGTGGCGCATGGCCATAAGCAGCGAGTGAACGGTGCGGCCATATTTCAGGTCGCCCACCAGATAGATATTCAGATTGTCCAACGTGCCCTGTGTCTTGTAGATGCTGTACAGGTCGAGCATGCACTGTGAGGGATGCTGGTGGGCACCGTCGCCGGCGTTGACGATGGGCACTGGGCTCACCTCGGAAGCATACTGAGCGGCACCCTCAATGAAGTGGCGCATCACAATCACATCGGCATAGTTGGCTACCATCGATATGGTATCTTTCAGCGTCTCTCCCTTTGTTCCGCTGGTCACCTTCGGGTCGGCAAAGCCAATAACACGGGCACCAAGGCGGTTGGCTGCCGTTTCAAACGACAGGCGGGTGCGTGTAGAGGGTTCAAAAAACAGGGTGGCAACGACCTTACCTTTCAGTAGTTCGCGGTTGGGGTGACGTTCGAACTCCTGTGCCATCTCTATCATGTAGAGAATCTTCTCACGGGTAAGGTCGGCAATAGTTACAAAATTGTGCTTGTCCATGAATGTCTGTTTACGTTTTTCGTTTGCAAAGGTACGAAAAGTCGAGAGAAATGCAAAAGAAAAACTTTTCTTTTCATCTATTTTTTTATACCTTTGCAAAGCCATATCCTCCTGAATGAGGAGCGGCAATGCTTGACGAATAGAAAATAAGTAAACATAAAACAATGAACAAAGTAGTATTGATAACAGGCGCCACAAGCGGAATAGGCCTTGCATGCGCCAGGAAGTTTGCAGAGAATGGCGACAAACTCATTCTTACGGGAAGAAACGAGAGCCGACTGGCTGAAATCCGTGATGAGCTTAAAGCACATGGAACTGAAGTGCTGACCGTGGCTTTCGACGTCAGAGACCGTGAAAAGGCCCGTGAGTTTCTTGAGGGACTGCCAGAACAGTGGAAGCAGATTGATGTGCTGGTGAACAATGCCGGACTGGCACTCGGCCTGGAACCGGAGTACGAGGGCGATATGAACGATTGGGATGCCATGATCGACACCAATATCAAAGGTCTGCTCACCATGACGCGCCTCGTGGTGCCGGCAATGGTAGAGCGTGGCCAGGGCCACATTATTAATATAGGTTCTGTGGCTGGCGATGCTGCCTATGCCGGTGGAAATGTATATTGCGCCACCAAAGCTGCCGTAAAAGCCCTTTCCGACGGTCTGCGTATTGATGTGGCCAACACAGGCATCCGTGTCACCAATCTGAAACCAGGTCTGGTAGAAACCAACTTCAGCAACATCCGTTTCCATGGCGATACTGACCGTGCCGCCAATGTATATAAAGGTATCAAGCCACTCACTGGCGACGACATAGCCGATGTAGCTGTCTATGCTGCCAATGCTCCAGCCCACGTACAGATAGCTGAAGTGCTAATTCTTGCTACCCATCAGGCCAGCGGAAGCGTTATTGTAAGAAAGTAAGTAATCCCGTATTTTGAATTTTGGCCATTATTTTCAAAATTTTGGCCAAAATTCAAATAATAATGGCCAAAATCTATTTTAGCCTTTATTGTATTTTTTCTCAAAAAGAGAACTATTGGCAAGAAACGGAATAGCTTCTTGACTTCAATAGTTGAATAGCTGAAACAAATTATAGCTATAATCGTTTGAATTTTAGCTATAATTTTCGCAATTATAGCTATAATTTATTTCAGCGTTATGCCTCTTATCATCCAAAATGATAAGAACTGTTGGTCAATTAGAATCAAAAAAGATTTGTTTTCTTTGGTTTTTCAATTGCTTTGCACTACCTTTGCAAATGCTATCTGCCCACAGCGGCAATGATGCACATTGAGGTGTGCTGAGCCATAGGGTAGAGCACTACATATTGAAAAGGCGTTACTGACGTTTTGTTTTTGGCTGTTCAAAACTTCCACAATCGAACAGCAAACAAAAACTATAGAAGAAAGAAAGGATGACTTGAGATTGGCTTTCCATCTGAAACCCCATCACAAATTATCTAAAGATTATCCAGCATTAAGACCTCACGTATTAATTGATTACTCTTTCCTTGACACGACTTTTGGCGAATTAGAAAAAAATTACGCTGAATAGAACTCTTATTCGTGTTTTTCTCGTACCTTTGCGTCAACTGTAAGTTCTTGAAGCAGCATGGACAAACTCTCACCACAACAGCGCCACAAAAACATGGCGGCTATCAAGTCGAAGGATACGAAGCCGGAGATGATAGTGCGTCGTGGACTGTGGCGTAGAGGATTCCGATTCAGACTGAACCACAAACGATTGCCTGGACATCCGGACTTGGTGTTGAGGAAATACAGAACGTGCATCTTTGTGAATGGATGCTTCTGGCATGGACATAAGTGTAGCCTCACCCCCGACCCCTCTCCAAAGGACGAGGGGAGAATAGGCTTGGAGAGTTCGGAGTGCTGCAAAATTCCGAAGACGAACCGTGAGTTCTGGGTGAACAAGATTCACAGAAACAAGGAGCGAGACAAGGAGGAACAACGGAAACTTGCCGAAATGGGCTGGCACTGCATCACGGTGTGGGAGTGCGAACTGAAGCCTAGTAGGCGGGAAGAGACATTGGAGTCGATAGCCTTCACATTGAACCGCATCTGGTTGCAGGACCATGGAGCGAAGAGTGCTCCCTATCCAGAGATTGAAGAAGAGCCTCAATTGCCAATGGCAGCAGAGGAAATGCATGAGACATAATGCCATCATTGCGTTGGAATTTATATTGAAAACTTGTCCGTTTCGCTATAAGTCTGTATCTTTGCAATATGAATGTTCTGAGATAACGGATATCGGAGAAAAAGACTAAGCCTTTTGCGCTGCACTGAAGTGCAACGAACGTGACGGAGAGATGACTGCACTGAAGTGCGACGAAGGTGACGGAGAGATGACTGCACTGAAGTGCGATGAACGTGACGGAGAGATGACTGCACTGAAGTGCGACGAAGGGAACGAAAAAGTTTGAACGAAACAAAGGACCATAAACGAGACTAAGATAATAATGGAAGAAAAGAAGATAAAAGCGCCTATTAAACATAATAGACTGCGCCGCATGGATAATCATGATTATACTTCGACGTGCATTTATCTTATTACTGTAACGACGGTTGAACGCAAACGTATTTTAGGTTCACTTGTCGGAGGCAATGCCAGTGAGGCAGCGATTGTTCCAACGGAATTAGGCGCTTATGTGGCTGAGGCTTTTCGAAAAACTGCATCAGAGACAACGAAGAAGACAGGATGCCGTGTTCAAGTGTTACATTACAAAATTATGCCCGACCATTTCCATGGTATATTATATATCCGAGACACTTTGCCAAATGATTACCCTTTGGGAAAAATAATTGCTGCATGGAAAAGTTCTTGCTCTCACGCTTTATGGGATGCCTCTTCGTCAAGTGCTCAGAACTTTAGTGTTGAGAAAACTCCTCTTTTTTCCCGAGGATTTAATGATCGCATTTTGTTTAGGAAAGGACAATTACAGACTTGGATTGCATATCTGAATGACAATCCGCGCAGGCTCTGGCTGAAGACGCATTTCCCTAATAGATTGCGCAAGACGTATGATTTTCAGGCAGGAAAAAAGGGACATAGATATACTGCTGTTGGCAATACATTCTTGGTAACTTTTCCTGAGCGTATTCAAGTGAGATGTCATCGCAATCTGACACAGGAAGAGATACAAGCGGAGGTGAATAAATACATGAAAGAGGCGCGGCGAGGAACCGTGTTGGTATCGCCCTTTATATCGCCTGCAGAGAAAGCTGTATATGATGCTTGTTATGAGGAGAAACTACCGATGATACATATTGTGAATCGTGGATTGGATGGACAGTTTGTTTATCCTTCAGGGAGAGATTTGACTGGATGCTCGGAAGGCTTTATGTTAGTGTTGGCCCCTTATGCCGATTATAGTGAAGAAACAAGAGCTGTCCGTATCACAAGAACGCAGTGCCTCAATATGAATGACTACGCAGCTGATTTGTCAAACTGCTAATTCCTCCTGCAATATTTTGACCAACTTTTCGGGGCCTGCAATGATGCTGATTTTGCGATTGTCGCATAGGGGAATGACTATGCCTCCTGCCTCACGGACAATAAGCTGACCTGCACAAACATCCCAGGGGTTGAGATTGTACTCCCAGTAGGCATCAATGGTTCCCATAGCAGTGCAACAGAGATCGTATGCTGCACTGCCCATTCGGCGGAAACCGCGCACTTGGGGGATAATCTTGCTTACTTCGCGGATGTTGTTGACGGGATGGGTGGCTTTGTCGTAAGGGAAACCGGATGCTACAACGCACTCCTGAAGGGATTGTTTGGCGGAGACGTGCAGTTGGACAGCATCTGTACTGTTGGCTTTCCCGAACCATGCACCTTCGCCCTTAATGGCTGTATATAGCTCGTCAAGATATGGAGCAAAGACAACGCCCACAACACCTTCGCCCTTATAGGTTATGCCAATGCTGACGCAGAAGACTGGCAGACCTTGCGAATAGCTGTTTGTGCCGTCGAGCGGATCGACTATCCAGGCCCATTCGCTGTCGGCATGGAGGTGCTGGCCAGTCTCTTCGCCTATGATGGAATGAGTAGGATAGAGGCGTGATATTTCTGTGAGCAGATAGTCCTCGCAAGCTTTGTCAACCTTTGTGACGACATCATAGACATTGCTCTTGGTGTTGATGCCGATGTTGTTGGAACGGAAGGCATTGAGTTGTATTCTACCGCAATGCAGCGCCATTTTGATGGCGGCATCCTTGATAGCCTTTAGTGTTTGGGATTCGCAATTCATAATATTCTGATTTTCTATTTCTTGTGGATGAAGAAAGCTGAAGGAGCAATGAGATGACTACCAGATATAGGTGCGGCGCTCGGTGGGGAGATAGAGCTTGTGATTGAGATTGACCTGGTAGAGATCGTACCACAGGTCGGTGTTCATCACAACTCCATTGACACGGAGACGGGCGTGGGAGTGTACATCGCTGTTTTTCAGTATTTCGAATTTTTGATCGCCATACTCTACACACCACAAGTGGGCGTATGACTCATAGAACTTGCGGAGTTGATTGTTGAATTGCTCACCAGCGAATCCTTGCTCGGTGATATGGGCGATGTAGGCATCGCGAGCAGCGAGGAAGCCACCTAAGTCGGCAATGTTCTCATTGATGGTGCGACTGCCATTGCCGAATGTTAGTGGTGCACGCTTGGGGTCGAGTTCCTGACTGTTGTAGGTGCGAATAAGATTCTGACTGCGATCCTCGAAGTTCATCTTGTCGCTGACAGTCCACCAGTTGTTGGGCACACCATACTTGTCGTACTTGGCTCCCGAACTATCGAAACCGTGGGTGAACTCGTGGCCGATAATGGTGAACACGGCATAAGAGCATGCTTCGCTTGTACCTTCTTGGGGCATCACTGGCGACAGGAGCATTGACGGATAGATGAAAATGGCGTTGTAGTTGGGTTGGTAAGCGGCATTGACAAGTGTGAGATCCATGGGTATGAGATTGCCGTTGCTGTCGGAACTGGAAATAGTGAGGAGATAAGAGAACGCATCGTTTGTGCCGATGATTTTGGTGAGCAGACGGGCATTGGCCGAACGGAGGCGGTGCATGACTTCAACCATGGTCTGACAGTCGGAAAGGGGAGCGACGCAGTCTTTATGCCAGGTGTCGGGAAAAGCCACGTTGAGTGCGCAGTTGTCCAACTTGTCGATAGCATTCTGCTTGGTGGTCTCGCTCATCCAATCAAGTTTCTGAATGCGCTGGCGCAGAGATGCTTGGATTTCCTTGGTAATGTTAAGGTATTTGTCTTTCAAACTTTGTGGCAGAAAATGCTGCTGGATGTGGTAGGAGAGGGTGTAATTGAGTTCGGCTCTGGCATCGTCGCGCAGATCGTTGAGGGTCACTGTCGGTTTGCGGAGCCATTTTTTGTTATAGTCGGCAAGTCCTTCGGCATCAGCATAGGCTTCGTAGTCGAGCCATGCGTCCTGCATCATCTGATAGAGTTCGTCAACAGAATAAGAACTCCAGATATAGTCAAAAAGAGTGTTTGGTATAATCAGCGACTCATCGATGCCCAACCCCTGAGCCAACTGGCTGATAGGAGTGGTGGAGGAGGTGCTCCTCGTTGACGGCAGAGACAGATAGTTACTGTTGAACTCCTGTATCTGATTGAAAGTGACACGGTTGGCAGATTCATTCAGGTGAGGCTCAAAGTAAACTTTCAGTTTGTCTCTGTCCCATACCGCAAAGACTGAAATGTTTAGCGGATTGAGGCCATTGACAAACATCTCGCCAATCATTTTGAAGGCTTCTTCTTTGGTTTGTGGCTTTTGCATCTTAGCGCGCTGAGCATTGATATAGGCGCGTGAAGCTTCTGAGTGGTCGTGCATATTATCAACGAGTGTGAAGAAGTTGCGCAGATCGGGTACGTCTGTCTTCAGTTTCTCAACCTTCTCGTTCATTGAAGCAGTGGCATCGTAGAGTCCGCCAATAGACTGTACAGGATCGGATGGTATGGGGTTCTGATTGAGCCAAGTGCCATTGCAATAGTCATAGAAGCTGTCACCAGGACTCACATTCAGATTCTTGTTGACATCATAGGGAAAGTTTAACGGGTCGGTAGCTGAAATCACTTCATCCTTCTCGTCCTCCCCAGCGGTAGAGCATGAGGTGAAGACACACATTTGACTAAGGAAAAGAATCGCTGCAAGGAACTTAGAAAGTTTAAGGATTGTCATGTCTTAATAATGTAGATTACGTTGTTGATAAAAAACTGGAGCAAAAATACAATATTATTATAATATGTACAAGAATTGGCACGAAAAACTTATCAGACTCGTTTCTCTATAAAGAAGTTTTTCAGGAAAAATGAAGCAGATAAGAATCTTTTTTTGTATTTTCGCAAAAAATATATCGAAATGTCGATTATTGCTTGAGAAGAAAGAATCTATATCTCTTCGAGGCTATGCATGGAGTGAAGAATATCGTGTTGCCGCCAAACTGGTAATAATCACGAATGAATGACTTAACTTAAAGTGATGAAAAGAATTATTAGAGAAGCAAGACTGGCGGATATGGATGCTATCATGCAAGTGTTTTCAGCCGCAAAAGGAATTATGCGCAAGTCGGGTAATATGCATCAATGGGGAGAAGGCTATCCGTCGGAGGATGTAGTGAAGGCGGATATGGAAAAGAAAGGCGCCTTTGTGGTGGAGGAAGAAGACAAGGTGGTAGGCTATTTCGCTTTTCTGCCATCGCCAGATCCTACTTACAATAGAATATATGATGGAAAATGGATTGACGATGAGCAGGCCTATCATGTGGTGCACCGCATTGCCAGTTATCCGGAGGTTCACGGCGTGTTCAGCAGTATCCTTGACTTTTGTTCTTCTTTAGACAGAAATATCCGCATAGATACCCATCGTGACAACACCATCATGCAGCACAATCTCTTGAAGCACGGCTTTACCTATTGCGGTATCATCTACCTGCTCTCAGGCGATGAAAGACTGGCCTACCAGAGGGTGTGAGGGGGGACCGTTGGGATTGATTTTATCTATCCCAGTAGGCTGGTTCTGTTGGAATTGACTTTGTCGATCCCTGTAGGCTGGCGCCAGCCATCCTACAAATGAAAAAGGAGAATTAAATATCTGAAAGCGGGCTTTCATATTTAATTCTCCTTTTCCCTTTGTGATCCCGTTGGGATTCAAACCCAAGACCTTCAGAACCGGAATCTGACGCTCTATTCAGCTAAGCTACGGGACCATTGGCTTGTAAGCGGATGCAAAAGTAATGAAAATATCTGAGAAGTGCAATTGTTCAATGATGAGAATAAGTTAAAAACGCTTAATAAACAATGGGGGGTATCATGCTATTAGGAAAAAAATAGTAATTTTGCAGTTCTAAATAGACATAGAAGCGTGAAAATTAAGGAAGTTTTGTGCGCCCTTGAACAGTTCGCGCCCCTGCCGCTGCAGGAAAGCTGGGATAATGCTGGCCTACAGATCGGATTGACAGAGGCGGAGGTTTCAGGGGCATTATTGTGTCTGGACGTGACTGAAAAGGTTATCGACGAGGCGCTGCAGAAAGGGTGCAATCTGGTGATTAGTCACCATCCCTTGCTGTTCCGCGGTCTTAAGCAGATTAGCGACCAGAACGATGTTCAGCGCACTGTATGGAAAGCTATTCAGAACGCTGTCTGTGTCATCTCCATGCATACTAATTTAGACAGTACTTTGGGCGGCGTAAACTTCAAAATAGCTGAACGTTTGGGCCTTTCAAACATTGTTTTTGGTGCCCCTACCACTTTCTCTGCTGAAGGAGAACCGCTTTCAGGAGCATGGGTGATGGGTGAGCTGACCGAACCGATGGCTGCCGATGATTTTGTGCTGCACGTGAAGCGACAGATGGAGGCTGAAAGTGCTATGTGCAACGAGTTGCTGAGGCGCCCAATCCGACGTGTGGCTATCTGTGGCGGAGCAGGAGACTTTGTGCTCGATGAGGCAGTAAAGGCCGGTGCAGATGCCTTCCTTACGGGCGAAATGCACTATCATCAGTACTTTGGCTATGAGCAGAAAATTCAAATCTGTGTGATAGGTCATTACGAGAGCGAGCATTTCACTACCGAGATATTCCGCGATATTATTCAGAAGGCTTGTCCAGAGGTGAGAACGGAAATTGCAGAAACAAATACAAATCCAATAATATATTTATAAAATGGCAAAAAAAGAATCTACAGACCTCTCAGTAGAGGAGAAGCTGAAAACTCTTTTCCAGCTTCAGACAGCCCTTTCGGCTATTGATGAGAAAAAGGCTCTGCGTGGTGAGCTGCCCCTTGAGGTAGATGACCTGGACGCTGAAATTGAAGGCCTTAACACACGTATTGAACGCATTCAGGCTGAAGTGGACGAGTTTAATCGTGCCATTTCACAGAAGAAGGCCGAGATCATTGAGGCTCAGAATAGTGTTGACCGCTACAAGCAGCAGCTTGAAGAGGTGCGCAACAATCGTGAGTACGACACCCTGAGCAAGGAGATTGAGTTCCAGGAGTTGGAAATTGAACTCTGCAACAAGAAGATTGTTGATGCCCAGAAGCGTATCAGCGAGCGTAGTCAGGACCTTGGCGGAGCTCAGGAATTGCTGAAAGAGAAGCAGGCCGACCTTGAGGTGAAGCGCAACGAGCTGGATGAAATTATGGACGAGACTCGTGCTGAAGAAGAGAAACTGAAGGAGAAGACCAAGGAACTGGAAGCAAAGATTGAACCTCGTTTGCTCACTGCTTTCAAGCGTATCCGCAAGAATGCACGCAACGGTCTGGGTATCGTTTATGTGCAGCGCGATGCCTGCGGTGGTTGCTTCAACAAGATTCCACCCCAGCGTCAGCTCGACATCAAGATGCATAAGAAGGTGATTGTATGCGAGTACTGTGGTCGTATTCTCATTGACCCTGAATTGGCTGGCGTAAAGGTTGAAAAGCCTGTTGCTGCTGAGGAAAAGAAAACTCGCAAGCGTACTTCTACCGTTCGCAAGACTTCAACTTCTAAGAAGGCCTCTGACGCCAACGATATGGACTAAGAGACGGTAGCGTCAGAAAGTACTATACAATTGAATAGTAATCAGGAATTGCGCGCAGGAACGTATATCGGTTCTGCGCGTAATTCATTTCACAGCAATAGTGCTGAAGACCGTTCGACACCACAAGATAATCGACATGCAGCAGCATGTTATATACTGATATTTGGTCGAACACTTTCTGCGTCAAAGCTATGTGGGGCGCTTTATACTCGATGATCATACGCGGGCGCATCTCCTTATTATATAATACGGTGTCGCAACGCAGTTTCTTTTCTCCGATTTTCAATTCAATCTCATTGCAGAGCAGACCCTTGGGATAGCCTTTCTGTTCCATCAGAAAATGAACGAAGTGCTGGCGTACCCACTCCTCTGGCGTGAGGGCCACATATCGGCGGCGTAGCACGTCAAAAATCTGTTGACGGCCGTTAACGTCCTTCAGTCGTATGTCATAGGGTGGGAGATTTAACTGCTCCATAATTTTAAAATTTTCGACCAGATACCTACTCGCTCCATTTTTTGCGAGTTTTGAGAGGGGGCATTTTCCTCCCTCAAAACACTGCAAAATTATTGAAATTCCGTGATATTTCAAAATAATACGAAATATTTTGTGTACTTTTGCATACTGTAAACTATAAATAAAGGTATGGCAGAAGCAAAAACCGTGACTTTTGAAAGCATCATGCGACAGTTGAAAGAAGGGCAATACAAGCCCGTTTACTACCTGCATGGTGATGAGTCCTACTACATAGACAAAATAGCCGACTATATAGCCGAAAATGCACTACAGCCGGAAGAGCGTGACTTCAATCAAACCATTATGTTTGGTAGCGATGTATCGGCGTCGCAGATAGCCGATACCTGCCGCAGGTATCCAATGATGGCCGAACGCCAGGTGGTTATTGTAAAAGAGGCTCAAAACCTGAAAAATACGGAGGCGCTGGAGAAATATATGCAGCAGCCCATGCCGACTACCGTGCTGGTGATGTGTCATAAAAACGGCAAGATAGACGGTAAAAAACGCGGTTATGTAAAGGCTATACAGCAGGCCGGAATACTTTTTGAGAGCGCTAAATTGCGCGATCGTGACCTTCCTGCCTTCATTGAAAACTATTTAAAACAGAAAAATGCAAGTATAGACCCCAAATCTACGCAGATTATTGCCGATGCTATTGGCGCAGATTTGAGCCGACTGACCAGTGAACTGGAAAAAGTGCTTATTTCATTGCCTGAAAACGATAGGAGAGTGACACCCCAGGTGGTGGAAGATCAGATAGGAGTGAGTAAAGACTTCAATACTTTCGAGCTAAGAGATGCCATCATAAACAGGAATATTCTCAAGGCAAATCAGATTATGAATTATTTTGACAAAAATCCGAAGGCTGGAAATGTTTACTCATTCCTTCCAATGATGTTTAATTATTTCCAGAATTTGATGCTTGCTTATTATGCACCTCAAAAAACTCAAGAGGGGATAGCAGGGTGGTTGGAATTGAAATCACCATGGGGAGCTAAAGATTATTTGACTGGCATGCGAAATTATTCAGGAATGAAAGTGATGCAGATAATTTCTAAAATTAGAGAAATTGATGCCAAAAGTAAGGGGCTTGACAACCCGAGTACCCCTGATGGGGAGCTGATGAAAGAGCTAATTTTCTTCACTCTTCACTAAAAAACGGCCTTTTATTTTTCTAGAATTTCTAAAAAATGGCATCCAGACGGATGCCTTTTTTTTATCTAAATTATTGTAGAATAGGGTAGTTAGGTGAAAATAAGTACCCTCAAAACTCGCAAATTTTTGGCTATTTGAACGACGGTTCAGAATATCGAAGTTTTGGCGATTTTGAGCTGTTTTTTCCTTAAACAATTCGGCGTTAAAACTTTTTAGCGTTTAACAATGTGTAATTCGTAAAGTTATATCACCATAAAAACGGCGTGTATTTGAATATTTAAAATTGTAATGTTTAACTATTTGTATTATTTTAAATTGTGAAATACGAATATTGAAACCCATTCAAAACGGTTTAAATATTCAGATTTATAAATATACATACCACTAATTTGCTTCATATTTTACTGAAAATCAGTCATATATGTCACAAATCTATGTGTTTGCTTTAATTTAAATATCTGTTTATACTAGCAAACCGCGAATCGCGCTGTATAGTAAACGCACTTTCTGTAAATACCTATTTAATAGTCAGTAAGTTATACAAAATCGTTACATAAAAGCATAGTGTGTATTAGCGTCTGTAAATTCAAATTTACAAATGTTGTAATCAGAATGTAAATTTCATTACAATTGTTTTGTACATACGAATTTATAAATACGTATTCGTAAATCGAAATTTTTATATACAAAACTTGTTTGTTTTGAAAAAATGATTTACCTTTGTAAAATCTAAGAAAAATGGGCAAATTGCCCCTAAAATGCACTTAATTGAAAAAATGAAGGACAGAATTAAGCAAATTATGGAGTCGCAACATATGACTCAACAGGTGTTCGCTGAATTCCTTGGAATTGCCCCTGCTACCCTCAGTGGAATTTTCACTGAGCGTACTAAGCCTACCTTAAACACCGTCGAGGCCATTAAGAAAAAATTGCCATCGTTGAGTACCGACTGGTTGATGTTTGGCAAGGAACCTATGTATCTCGACCATACAGCTCAGATCGATGAGAATTCGGCTTCAAATGCTTCTCAGTCGGATTCGGCCCTCCAGGGCTCTCTATTTGACTTTTCTACACCTCCCTCTACCCCACAGGGAAGTGCTCGTCCGGTACAAAATTCCACTGGTGTGAAACCGACACGATTGGAAATGGGCTTCTCGGATATGAATAATTTTGACAAACAACCCAGAAAAGTTACCGAGATACGTGTTTTTTACGATGATCAGACCTGGGAAAGTTTTATTCCGGCAAAAAAGTAAAAAAATAGTGTCTATTTTCTGTTTTTTTTTGATTGGAATACTCCTTATTTTATAAATAGATGAAACTGATGTTCTATCATATCGCAATAGAACGTCAGTTTCATTGCAATAGAACGTCAGTTTCATTGCAATAGAACGTCAGTTTCATTACAATAGAACGTCAGTTTCATTACAATAGAACGTCAGTTTCATTGCAATAGATATTCTATTGTAGTGTAATAGAAGTTCAGTTGTGATGCAATAGACGTTCTATTGCGGTGTAGAAAATGTTCTGTTTTTTTGTTGATTGATGTGTTTGTAGTAGTGAGAAGTTGCTTACAGTTTTTGTTGATTTAGATTGTCGCTGGAAAGATGAAGATCTGTAAGCTTTCCTCTTGGCTCGTTTGAGGCTTTTAAGCGCTCCAATTTGTCTTGTCTCTTAGTTTAGTTATATGTCTATCGGAATTAATTCAGAGGCTTGTAGAGGCTCTCTGGATGCTTTTAGTTGAAATAACTCCCAGGTGTCTACTTTTCCATTCTCTGTTTTTGCGTGTTTTTCTTTGTTTGGTTCAGCGCATAGCGTATTGCGCATGAATCGTTTGAAAGAGAACAGACCCATGTGAAAAGAAGTAGGCGAAAATACGTGATTTCCCAGTGTTGGCGGGGCATTACAGCCACAAATTGTCGTTATTTCAAAGCCGAATCCACATTTATTATATTGCTGATTGGCCTTGTCGTTGATCGATTTGGCAATCTCGGCTTCAATCTTTTGGCAAACCTGTTCAAAGCCGATTTCGTTGGTGGAAGCGATTCGCGAACCACAGTCCACCTCGCATACGCCCTTTGCCATGATGGTCAACATCATGAACAGGAAGCAGATGACTGTCATTATGAATCGTTTTGTCATATATTTTAATTGGCTTTTCAGCCCTTTTTTCAAAGTGTTTTTATTTACTTATTCCATGCAGTTGCAACTGCAATGAAAATTTTCACAAATATACAATATTAAATGCAGATTTACGTCTGTTTAGGTTAGAATTTAAGATTATTTATGGTATGTTTGCAGTTTATTGTCTTGTTCTGATCTCTATGATCATATTGGTTCCTCTAAACACGCTCGGAAATTAGCAAATAATTTTGCATTTTCTCCTCGCTTAATCGTACCTCTGAGCTGTCGCTCCAAGGTACTCACGTTTTTCGCAAGCGAAGCGTCTCCTTCGTCGCCGAGCGCGGAAAAATGCAAAATTATTTGCTTTTTCACTCGCTTAATCGTACCTTTGCAGGGAAATTTGTAAAAAAGGGATTTTCCAAGATGAAAAAGTATGTTCTTGACCTGACAGTACAGTCGGTGGAGCGTTTGCATGAACGGTATGTACTCATTAAACTGACTCACAACGAACAACTGCCAGAAATGCTGCCAGGCCAGTTTGTAGAGGTGCGTGTGGATGGCTCGCCCTCAACGTTTTTACGCCGTCCTATTTCCATTAATTTTGTTGATTACGATAAGAACGAGTTGTGGCTCCTGGTGGCTACCGTGGGTGATGGTACCCGCTGGATGGCTGGATTGCAGGCTGGCGACACGCTGAACTGTATGCTGCCGCTGGGTAATGGGTTCACGCTTACCAATGCCTCGGAGAACGGTGCTCCTCTCCTTGTTGGTGGCGGTGTTGGTGTGGCTCCGTTGCTTTATCTGGGCAAAAAACTGAAGGAGAGTGGGGTAGAGCCTACATTTCTTCTGGGTGCCCGCACGAAGAACGACCTGCTGATGCTCAACGAGTTTGAAAAATATGGACGTGTGCTGGTAACTACCGAAGACGGTTCGATGGGTGAGCATGGATTTGTCACCAATCACTCTGTTCTCCAGAGCGAACAGTTCAGTTTGATACAAGTGTGCGGTCCCACCCCGATGATGAAGGCTGTGGCCCGTTATGCCCGTAAGAGTGAAACACGGTGTGAGGTGTCGCTCGAGAATTTGATGGCTTGCGGACTGGGTGCCTGTCTGTGCTGTGTGGAGAAGACTACCGAGGGCAACCTCTGCGTTTGCAAGGATGGTCCAGTGTTCAATATCGACCGTCTGCAGTGGGACTTGTAAATCAGTATTGCACAAAACTATTCCAAAGCGGTATTGAACGACAATCGTAAATTGTAAAGAAAAGAAAAATGGCAAAGTTAGATGTACAAATAAAAGGCTTGAAGTTGAAGAATCCGGTGATGACTGCCTCAGGAACTTTTGGATATGGCCTCGAGTTCCAGGACTTTATTCCGCTCGACGGTATTGGAGGCATCATAGTAAAGGGTACAACGCTCAATCCTCGTCAGGGAAATGACTATCCGCGTATGGTAGAAACTCCCATGGGCATGCTGAACTGCGTTGGTCTGCAGAACAAGGGCGTAGACTACTTCTGTGAGCATATCTATCCGCAGATTAAGGATATCGACACCAATATGATTGTCAATGTGAGCGGCTCTTCTCCTGAAGATTATGCTGAGTGTGCTGCACGTGTTGATGCACTCGACAAGATTCCTGCCATTGAACTGAATATCTCTTGTCCGAACGTGAAGGATGGCGGAATGGCCTTTGGTGTGACTTGTGCCGGTGCCGAGAGTGTGGTGAAGGCTGTGCGCCAGCGCTATCATAAAACCCTCATCGTGAAGCTGTCGCCCAATGTGACGAGTATTGCCGAGATAGCACGTGCCGTTGAGGCTGCTGGTGCCGACTCTGTGTCGCTGATTAACACGCTGATGGGCATGTCTATTGATATTGAGAAGAGGAAAAAGCGTCTTAGCATTGGAACAGGCGGATTGAGCGGCCCTTGTGTGAAGCCTGTGGCTGTACGAATGGTGAATCAGGTGGCTAAGGCTGTGAAGATTCCTGTTGTGGGCTTGGGAGGCATCATGACAGCTGAGGATGCTATTGAGTTCATGATGGCGGGAGCTACAGCTATTGAGATAGGAACAGCTAACTTCATTGACCCAACGGTTACGATTAAGGTGCGCGATGGTATCAATGAATGGTTGGACCGTCATGGCTGTAATTCGGTACAGGAAATCATTGGAGTGGTGGAATAAGTTGGTGGTGAGGGCTGCAAGAAGGCAGCCGTTCTGATGAACGAACCATAAAAAATTTGAGGGCTGCAAGAAGGCAGCCGTTCTGACGAACGAACCATAAAAATTTGAGGGCTGCAAAAAGGCAGCCCTCAACCAACACAAAAACTAAACTAGACTTAACTAAAGCTTATCAGGATTTATCACAAACCCCTTATAGCAATTGCAAAGGTAAGTAATATTGTTGAATTCTCCAAACAAAAATGTGATTTTTTTTAAATAATCATTCAATTATCTTATTTTTGTCTAATTGTTACACTTTTTTAGACATTCTGGCTTAGTTTTTTTTTTGATTCTGTAGAGCTTATTTTTACAGTTTTGTTTAACAAAACATTGTCTAAAATGACCATTGCTGCCATTGCTTCTACCACAGGAACTGCTCTTGGCAAAACACAAGGGTCGTGACGTCCCTGTGCCTTAAAAGTAGTGGCATTGCCCTCAATATCAATAGTTTCCTGTTCTCGCAGCAAGGTTGCCACAGGCTTAAAGGCCACACGGAAATAGATGTCTTGACCGTTGGAAAGTCCGCCTTGAATGCCACCGCTGTGATTGGTGCGAGTGGTCACAGAATCTCCTTTGCTCAGGAATACATCGTTCTGCTGTGAACCGCGCCAAGAGGCACCTTCAAACCCTTCTCCATATTCGAATCCCTTCACGGCATTGATGCTGAGCATGGCAGCTCCCAGTTGTGCGTGAAGTTTGCCGAATTCCGGTTCGCCAATGCCCACAGGACAGCCTTTTACTACACAGGAGATCACCCCGCCTATCGTGTCGCCTTCACCTTTCACCTCGGTGATGAGCTGCTCCATCTGCTTGGCTTTCTCAGCATCTGGACAACGCACGGCATTTTCTTCAGTTTTTGAAAGATCGTACTTCTTATAGTCAAAATCCAATGCAATAGGCCCCACCTGCGAGGTGTATGCCTGAATACTGATGCCCATCTGTTGCAGCACAAGTTTAGCCAATGCTCCAGCTACGCATCGGCTGATGGTGATACGAGCCGATGTGCGTCCTCCACCGCGATGGTCGCGTACACCATATTTATTATAATAGGTGTAGTCGGCATGTGATGGACGGAATAGTTCGCGCAGATTCTCGTAGTCGTGCGAATGCTGATTCTCGTTTCTAACGATGAAACCGATTGGGGTGCCAGTGGTATATCCTTCAAATACACCACTAAGCAGTTCCACACGGTCTGACTCTTTTCGTGCTGTGGTGATACTGCTTTGGCCGGGTCGACGACGATCGAGTTCGTGCTGGATAAAATCCATGTCGATTTTGATGCCGGCAGGCATGCCGTCAACCACGCCACCTACGGCTGGACCGTGGCTTTCTCCAAAAGTAGTCAGGGTGAAAATGTTTCCGAATGTGTTGCGCATTGGGGGAGAGGGGGGAGTTTAGAGTTGAGAGGTGAGAGGTGAGAGGTGGGTGCACTATTAATGGCAATGTCCGCAACCGCAACCACCTTCATGCTTGTGGTCATGTCCGCAGCCACATCCATCCTCATGCTTATGATCGTGTCCGCAACCGCCTTCGCAGTCATCGCAACCACATCCGCAGCCTTCACCGCTCAGGTGGTTCAACATGTGCTGAATCTCTTCGTTGGTAGCAGGACGGTTTTCGAGCACTTCGCCTACGAACTGCAGGGTGCTGCCAGCCAAGGGATGATTGGTGTCGATGGTCACGCCGTCTTCTTCAATCTTGGCAACACGGGCCATAAAGCGTTTCTCGTCGGCATCCATCATTGTAATCACTGCACCTTCAAAGATGTTTTCGTGATCGAAATGGCCGTTAATAGAAAAAATGTCGCGATTAACCTTGTGTACAGCTTCTGCATCATATTCGCCGAAAGCTTCTGAAGGTTGGAGTGTAAAATCGAATTTGGCACCCTGTTCGAGGGCTACAATCTTCTGTTCGAAAGCATCGAGTGATACACCAAATCCGCTGATAAACTGGAAAGGACGTCCCTGTTGAGTCTCTTCTTCTAAATTTTTCTGTCCGTCAGCACTAATAGAATAAAGCTGATAGCTGACAGAAATGTAATTGTTCTGTTTATTATCCATTATATAAATATGTATTAACGCTGCAAAGGTACGAATAAGCGAGTGAAATAGCAAATAATTTTGCATTTTTCCGAGTGGTAGTACTTTCGAGAGTATCTCAAAGGCATGAATAAGCGAGTGAAAAAGCAAATAAAAGTGCAATATCTTTGATTTTGGTCAACAAAAGAGACTGTTTGCGCACACAAGAGCCTAAAAAGTATTGCAACTTTGAAATATTGCCTTATCTTTGCATCGTCAAAAGGAAATAAAAACCACTGCAAAGTGAGTGAAAATCCTCGCGACAAGGATAACAAACAATTATTAAGGTAGGGACCTGAGCAGACATTAAGGAAAAAAGATTAGTAATTTAAAAAGGATAACAACAACACAATAAACTGCTGCGAAGGTTCCGAGTAAAGAAAAGAAAGGGTAAAAAGATGAAAAAGATGATTATGATGGTTGTAGCCATGCTGAGTATGACGATGACTTCGTTTGCTGAGAACGAGAATGCCGACCTGACGCTGAACACTGAGGTTTATGACATGACAGTGAACCTGCGCAAACTGGCTGTTGCACTCGATATGACTTCTGATCAGATGGAGAGCGTTGGTGATATTCACCGTATGTTCTGTGCTGAAATGATGATGGCTGCTCATGCAAATAAAGACGAGCGTACCGTACTCATGGACAAAGCTATCAAGAAGGATCTGCGCTACATGCGTTATGTGCTCGACCAGAAGCAGTACCACAAGTATCTGATGCTTCTGAACACAACTCTGCAGAACCGCGGATTGAAATAAGTTTTGATCATTATTACTTACTATTGATATAGTATCGGGAGAGGCTGCTGTGAAGTATCCTCTCTTTTTTTTGTGCCTTTAAACATTCTACTTCTTGTCTTTAATCGATCTGCTTTTTTATCAGAACCATTCTCTTTTCGTGTCAAAAAACATTCTATTTTTATGCATTTATTTGCTGTTTGAAAAAATGTTGTTATCTTTGCAACATATTTGTGAAGAACTAATCGATATGATTTGTATGAAAACTATTCGTGTTTTTCTGTTGTCGGTGGTAGCCATCCTACTGGTTGGCTGTGGTACTTCATCGACCGTTCCCATTACTGGAAGAAAGCAGAATCTGCTGGTGAGCGACGAACAGGTGCTAAGCCTTTCCAATCAGCAATATCAGCAGTACATCAGACAGGCAAAGGCTTCTACCAATACTGCCAATACTGCTATGGTAAAGCGAGTGGGGCAGAAACTGGCCAATGCTGTGGTACAATATCTTACTCAGAATGGTATGGGGGCAGATGCCCGTTCGTATGCGTGGGAGTTTAACCTTGTACAGGATAAACAGGTGAATGCATTCTGTATGCCAGGCGGAAAAATCGTGGTGTTTGAAGGCTTGTTGCCGGTGACCAAGGATGAAGCCTCTCTGGCTATTGTGCTGGGACATGAGATAGCACATGCCGTTGCCAAACACTCTGCCGAACGTATCAGCAACGAGTATAAAAGTCAGTATGGCAATGCCATTCTGGGTGTTGCAGCCAAAGCGGCTGGTGCCAAACCGGGCATGCAGCAACTCCTGGCCATTGGCTCTTCGTTAGGCACTCAATTGTGGACTTCCGGTTTTTCTCGCAAACAGGAGAGTGAGGCCGACCGTATGGGACTTGTCTTTGCCGCTATGGCCGGCTATGACCCACATGTGGCAGTAACCTTCTGGCAGCGTATGGCCCAGATGACTGGAGGTGGCAGCAGCAGTCTTTTTGCCGATCACCCTTCTGACGCCAAGCGTATGAAAGATATTCAGGGATGGTTGCCCGAAGCCATGAAATATTATAAGGGCAATGGAGTTATCACAAATAAATCCATAAAGACTATTCACTTTAAATAATTTAATATTAAAACTATTGACTACAGAATGAAAAGAGTTTATTTATTGGCTCTATCTTTTTTTGCCTTTGCTATGACTGCTTTGGCTGTACCCGTGAAGCCAGGAATGTGGCAGACGGTGAAACTGAAAAACGGTACCGAGCTTCGTGTTCAAAGAGTAGGCGACGAGTATGGCCATTGGTTGCAAGCTGCCGATGGAACCTGCTATGTGGAAAAAGATGGTTTCTTTGAACCTGTTGACGAACAATCACTTATCGAAAAGAGAGAGGCTCGCATCGCTGTTCGTGCAGCACGCAGAGCGGCTAATGAAGGAAAACGTCGTGCCATCTATGCATCAACCGCCGATGGTCTTGGAGCTTATGGCACGATGAGTTGCGGCTCTGTACCCAGCATTGGCGAATATACCATTCCTGTGGTGATGGTACAGTTTGCAGATACTAAGTTCAAGACTACTACCACTGTTGAACTGATGAAACGCTATTACAATGAAGAAGGATATAGCGATGGCGGTTGTATCGGTTCTGTTCGCGATTACTTTAAGTCGCAGAGTGGAGGACAGTTCATTCCTACTTTCGATGTGGTAGGTATCGTTACCCTATCGAAAAACGCCTCCTATTACGGTCAGAACGACGATGATGGCATCGATCAGCATCTTGACGACCTTCCTAGCGATGCTATTAATGCAGCTATAGAACAGTTGGGGGCCGATTTCTCGCAGTATGTAGTCGATGCTGCCGATGAAAAGCATGCTAAAGGCATACCCTTGCTTTGTATGCTTTACGCCGGAAAAGGCGAGGCTACTGAATCTGAGTCAACAGCAAACAGCAAGTTAATCTGGCCTTGCGAATGGGGTGCTGAAGAAGATCCTCATCAGGGTAAATATCAGAATCTTCAATTCAATAGTTTCTTCGTAGGCAATGAGCTGAACACAGGTGGCTCTACACTCATGGGTTTGGGCGTGTTCTGTCATGAGTTCGGACATGCGCTTGGTCTGCCCGATTTCTATTGTACAGACTATAGCTATTCTCAGGATGATTCCTTTGGCAACTGGTCGATTATGGACACCGGTTCCTATGTTGACGAATACTGTCGCAAGCCTATTGGCTATAATGCCTATGAGAAGAGTTTTCTGGGATGGCTCGATCTGAAAGAGGTGGGAGATGCCGAAGAAGTTGTCCTGCAGTCGCCCTTTGGAAAGGCTGAGAATTCTGCCTATATTATTCGCCATAGCGGTACCGAAACCTTTATTTTTGAAAATCGTCAGCCAGGCACTTGGTATCCCACCGCTTATGGTAGTGGTGTGCTGGTCACTCGTATTGCCTATAACAAGCATGATTGGGAATCTGACATTCTGAACAATGTGAAAGCGAAGAGACGTGCTCGTGTACTGACAGCCAATGGCGCTAAATTGTACTATTCGGCAAGTTCTGCCAATCTTTATGGAGGTACCTATAAAACGATTTCAACGCTGCCCACCTTTAGCGGAACAAGTAAGACAATAGGCATTACCGATGTGAAGAAGAACAACGACGGTACTGTCACACTTACTTTTGGTGGCACTCCAACTCCTACACCTACACCAGAGGGCGTATTGTTTTATGAGTCGTTCGATAAGTGTAAAGGAACTGGCGGTAACGATGGAAAGTGGAGTGGAAGTGTTGCTTCAACAACATTCCTTGCTGACAACGTAGGGTGGGAGTCCCCCCATGCTTATGGAGCCGATAAGTGTGCAAGGTTCGGCAAATCTTCTGTATCGGGTTCCGCCCAGTTACCTTCTTTCCAGCTGAATGGAAAGGCTGTGCTCACCTTTAAGGCTGGCGCATGGAATGCAACTGCCGACGGCACTAATTTAAGTCTTTATATAGATGGTGGAACCACAAGCAAATCCTCATTCACCATGGTGAAGGGTGGGTTCACGGACTTTACAGCCGAACTGACCGCAACTGGCGATGTACAACTGACGTTTGTTGCCGATAAGGGCAGGTTCTTCCTTGACGAGGTAATGGTGAAGAATGATAATACTACAGGCATCAAAACCCTGCATCAGGAGAAGCCTGTTCGCGTCTATACTATCGATGGCCGTTATGTAGGTTCCAGTCTGAACTCTCTGCCAAGTGGCCTTTACATTGTGAATGGTAAGAAGATTGTGAAATAAAATTGAATCCAGGTATAAATGATGAGGGGCTTGACAAAACAGTCAAGCCCCTCATCTTTTTATACTGTTGTATAGCAATCGTTCTTAGTTCGATTATCCAAGATACTTCATCAGTACTTTAGCATAGCCGCTTTCACGCAGTTTGGTGATACTCTTTTCGCGAATCTGGCGTACACGTTCACGTGTAAGACCCATTTCGGTTCCTATTTCTTCCAGGCCTTTCTCGTGACAGCCAATGCCGAAACATTCTTTTACGATACGCAGTTCGCGCTCTTTCAGCACGCGTCCCAGTACGTGATCCAAATCAGAAGTGAGCGACTCATAGTCAACATGCTTGTCGGTACGGCTATCCTCGCCTGATGACAGCATATCCACCATTGCGTTGTCGTCGTCGTCACCGAAAGGAGCATCGATACTCATGTGGTGGGCATCAGCCTTGATGGCCTGTTCAATTTTCTCGCTCTCCACGCCCGTCAGTTCCTCAATCTCAAAGTTAGAAGGGCGGCGTCCGTGTTCCTGTTCGAATGTGCTGATGGTCTGATTGATTTTGCTCAGCGCACCAGTCTGGTTCAGAGGCAGACGCACAATACGGCTCTGTTCGGCAATGGCCTGCAGAATGCTCTGGCGAATCCACCATACGGCATAAGAGATGAATTTGAAGCCGCGCGTCTCATCAAATTTCTCAGCAGCCTTAATAAGTCCTATGTTACCCTCGTCGATAAGGTCGGTAAGGGTAAGGCCCTGATGCTGATACTGCTTGGCCACACTCACCACGAAACGAAGGTTGGCACTCACCAGTTTCTCCTTGGCGCGTTGAGCCTCTGGGCCACCACGGCGGATGGTCTGTGCCAGCTCAATCTCCTCGTCGATGGAAATCAAGGGAGCACGGCCTATTTCAACCAAGTACTTGTCAAGTGCTTCACTCGAGCGGTTCGTGATACTCTTTTGAATTTTCAGTTGTCTCATGCCTAAATAATATATATATTCTTATCCTGTTCTTTTTAAAAAGTGCGCAAAGTTACAAAAATATTGCATAAGTTCCTAATTATTTGATGGTTAATTAACGATTTTTATGCCTATAGCCATCGTTTTCTCGTTAAAATCAAATACCTTTGCATTCTTAAAAATGTTGTTTCCCCCTTTTCTGGGAAACATTTTTGCTATAATAGGAATCATTTAATTTTTTGAGCTAACATGAAAATAGTTATTCTTGATGCATATACAGCCAATCCTGGCGATTTGTCGTGGGAACCGCTGAAGGAAATAGGCGAACTCACAGTTTTTGACCGTACCATGCCAGAGGAAACTGTGGCACGTGCTGCCGAGGCCGAAATAGTGCTGACCAACAAGGTGATTCTTGGCCTGAAGGAGATGGAGCAATTGCCCCACCTTAAATATATAGGTGTACTGGGAACAGGCTATAATGTGGTAGATGTTGATGCTGCCCACCAGCGTGGTATCGTCGTTACCAATGTGCCAGCCTACAGTACTGAGAGCGTGGCTCAAATGGTGTTTGCCCATCTGCTCACCGTTACCAATCGTATCGAGCACTATGCCCGGCAGAACAGGGAAGGCCGATGGACCAACAATCCCGATTTCTGTTATTGGGACACGCCGCTTCCAGAGCTGTACGGCAAAACCTTCGGTATTGTAGGCCTGGGCAATATAGGGCGTAGGGTGGCTCAGATAGCTCTTGCTTTCGGTATGAAGGTGCAGGCTCTGACCAGCAAGCAGGCCAATGCGTTGCCCGAGGGTGTTAAGAAGGTAGAACTTGCCGAACTCCTTGCCACCTCCGATGTGCTTTCACTCCACTGTCCGCTCACGCCCGACACCCGCTGTCTCATCAATGCTCAGACCCTTTCTCAGATGAAATCATCGGCCATTCTCATCAATACCGGCCGTGGCCCGCTGATCAATGATGCCGATGTGGCTCAAGCCCTTGCTGAAGGTCGTCTAGCAGCCTATTGTGCCGATGTACTGACCAACGAGCCTCCATTGGCTGACAATCCACTGCTCACTCAGTCTAACGCCTACCTTACTCCCCATATAGCATGGGCCACTGGCGAGGCACGCAAGCGCCTGCTTGCAGTAGCCATCGAGAATGTCCGTGCCTTTGTCCGGCAGCATCCGCAGAACATGGTGTAGTGGGGGAGAGGTTACCTCCCGTTTCCTTTTTGTTAAGTCTTTGTAAAAGAAAGATATGAAACCTGCACAGATTTTTCAGCACTATATCTGGATTATCAACACCCTCAGCCTTCACGGACGAATGACCTTTGAAGAACTGAAACGACAATGGGTGCACGATGAAGTGGCCGATGGCAATCCGTTGTCTCGTACATCCTTCAATCGCCATCGCGATGCCATCCTGTCTATGTTTGGCATCATCATAGAGTGCGAACCGAAAACCTATTGCTATTATATCAGCAATCCCGAGAATCTTGGCGATGGTTCAGTAGGCCGCTGGTTGTATTCCACACTCGCCGTTCATGGCGTCTTGGCCGATAGTACTGCCATCAACGACAGGCTGGTACTGGAGAGTGTGCCGGCTGGCGAGGCTTTTCTTTCCACCATCATCGAAGCCATCAAGGGCAACCGCCAATTGCGCATAGGCTATCAGAAGTTTGGAGCCGAGAGCTATAAAAAGACGGTGTGTCCCTATGCCCTGAAGCTCTTTCGCCGTCGATGGTATCTGTTGGCCTGTACGACCGAAAATCAGATGCGCCTCTATGCCCTCGACCGTATGTACAGCGTGGTGATGATCGACGAGCGATTTTCAATGCCTGCCGATTTCTCGCCCCAGGCCTATTTCTCTGAATACTATGGTGTGCTCACCGTCAACGAGCCGATGGCTCATGTGGTGGTGCGCGCCTATGGCAACAAGTCCGACTATCTGCGTACGCTGCCGCTGCACCATTCGCAGTGTGAACTGGAGTCAACTCCTTCCTATACCGATTTCTCGTTCGATATTCGTCCTACTGCCGATTTCATAGGCGAACTTCTCTCGCATGGCGATGGCATCGAAGTACTGCACCCTGATAGTCTGCGGCAAAAAATGAGGAAAATAATAGCCGATAATCTTAAAAGATATTAAATTTAAAAGGGGTGTACCGACTTATGGTACACCCCTTATTTTACTTTGCAATCAAATTAATAACGAAAACTTAAATTATTACCATTATGAATGCAAAGAACCTTTTCTCGATGGAAGTGTTGGTAGATCTCGGTATGACCCGTTTGTTCCAATTGGCCGAGTATGTGTTGGACAAGACTTCTTTTTATTTATCTTCTTCTGCTGCACCAGTTAGTCAGGTAATTACTGTCGAAACAGCTCCAATTTCCATCCAGCCCACCGCTGTAAAAGTTCAGCCTGTAACCGCTTCTCCCCAATTCGTTCCCACCATCCGCTTTTCGAACGAAGACAAAATGGTAGAAGGAGAACTTTTTAAGTGAAGAATCTTTAAGTGTAGAGTTTAGAGTGTAGAGTTTCTTGCCATGCAAGCGACCAAAGGTCGAGCGGCTACCGCTCCGCAGGACAATTCATAATTCATAATGCATAATGCATAATTGAAAGTACTGCGGAGCGGTAGCAAACTCTACACTCTAAACTCTACACTCTACACTTTAATAAACGCCGAGTCCGCCGAAATAAGTTGTGCCTCCCGACACATCAACACCCGACTGTAGGCTTGGCTGTTCGCTGGCCGAAACCACTATACCCGAACCACCGCTCGTTGGAGTCTTGAATGTGAACGTGGTGCCTCCCCAACTCAGTGCATACCAGGTGTTACTACTCCACGAATTCTCCGAATCGTAAGGCTGCGCAATGCTGGCACCCCTCTCTACTCCACCTATGGCCACGATGGTGCCGCCATTGATATAGAGTTTGTATCCTCCTTCAGTATTTGCGTCAATAGCTACCTCGGGCGTGCCGGCACTTACAGCATAGACAGTACCACCATTGATGTAGCAGTTGCCATTGGCATCAAGCCCGTCGTTTTTCTTTCCTTGAGCAAAGACCATTCCGCCATTGATGGTCATTGTGCTTTTCGAGTTGATGGCATCATCGTAGGCATAGCTTGCCACCTCTCCGCCAGTTACCGTCAGTTCTTTCTTTGTTTCAATACCCTCGCCGTTTGTACCCTCGGTGCGCACCCATATTCTGCCACCAGTTATACTGATGTTGCCATCGGCCTTGATACCTTTGGGAGATGAGGTGTCGCTGTTGCTTTTATATTGCGAGCCCGTGGTTACCACATACACGTTGCCCCCATTGAACGTAGCTGAAGCATCACTGTTTATACCCTTTCCACCAGATCCGGTGCTCTTCAGCCATAGTTCACCACCGTTGACGGTCAGCATAGAGTCAGTCTTTATGCATGCAGCCCCTTTCGCTTCTCGCTCTTCGCTGTCGTAAATGCCATTTCCTGTAGTAAGAATAGCCGTCCGACCACCATTCACCATAATATGACTTTCGCTGTTGATGCCCTTTGCGGCAGCTGCCGAAACCTCGATGTTCAGCAAGCCTCCGTTGATAAACACCCCGTCGTTGGCTTTCACGCCATGATTGGCGGTCGATTTCACATAAATATTATTACCCTTGTTGAACACGATATAGTCGGCCGAATGTATGCCATTGTACGTATTCCCAATAATGCTGAGACTACCGGTGCCATTGAACAGCAGCTTTCCTTTGCAGTAGAGAGCCCCTTTCTGACTGCCCCCTGTGCCATCGGTCAGCGAGTTGGAAGTGCCGTCGGCCAGTAGGATGAAGGCACGCTTACTGCTTAGTAGGTTTAACGCTGCCGAGTCGGGGTTCGTAATGTTCACTCCATTCAGTTTTACGGCATACTTTTTCTCACCCAATACGGTAAACGAGCCGTTGGCAGTATTTCCGCTCACCACATAGCACACCCCTTTCGTGTCGTTATGATTGGCAGTAATGTGTCCGTTGTTCACCGTCACCTCCACGCCGTTCTCTGTCTTTGTTTCAGGGTGAGCCATATCGATATTCACCAAGGTTGAGAACTCATTGTTTTCCAGTTTGTCTTCCTCATCGGGGAAGTAGGCCGTAGCCACTCCCGAAGGTTCTGTAGCCGATTGGTCCAAGGTTATATCAAAACTGGTCAGTTCACCCGTAGTTGATGAGTTGCCTCCAGCATTCATCATGCCATCACCATTCCTCATGCCGAAGTAATCACCATAAGGACTATCTGCCGAGCAGCACGTCATCACCGTCATGGTTACAACAAGCATCATAAAAAGAGTCACTTTTCTCATATCCTTTTGCAAGCCTTTATTTAGTGTAACAATAAAATGATGCAGCAAAAGTAGGAGAAAAGTGGTATCCCTTAAAACTTTTTCATCGAACAGTCAAATTCTTTCGGCGAATGGTGTAATAAAGTATCCCTATTCAATGACCGTCATTCTCATTTCAATGTCATCAATAGGTCTGTCGGCGCGTCCAGTAGCAGTGTTCTGTATCATTTCAACCACATCAAGACCTTCCTCTACCTCGCCAAATACGGTATATTGTCCGTCAAGATGAGGAGTTCCGCCAATGGTAGAATAAATCTTCAACTGGTCGTCAGTCAATCCGTCCTTTCCTACCTTTTGCTCGGCTTCCGCAACCAGCTTGTCTTGCAGTTCCTGTAGTCCGGCACGGTTCCTATCACGGCGCATCTGCATAATTTCTGCACGGTGTTCTGCAGCAAGGTTATTGAAAACATCCTGAACTTTCTGCATCCTCAACTGTTTAGAGAACTGTTTGAGCTGTCCCTCATTATACACCTGTCCCCAGACTATATAGAACTGAGAGCCACTACTGCGGCGTTCAGGATTCACCTCGTCGCCCTGTCTTGCAGCGGCCAGCGTACCACGCTTATGGAACAGACCGTCCTTAATCTCAGCTTCAAGTGTGTAATCAGGTCCGCCCACACCCAGCATCTTTCCGGCAGGTGCGCCCTTTGAGTCAGGATCGCCGCCCTGAATCATAAAGTCCTTAATCACACGATGGAACAGCGTACCATCATAATAGCCCTCCTTTGCCAGTTTCACAAAGTTGTCACGGTGTATAGGAGTCTCGTCATACAGGCGAACAACGATGTCGCCAAGCATTGTTTGAATCTTTACTTTCATCTTTACTCAAATTTTGTGCAAAAGTAGCCAAAGAATTCAAATAAGAAAAGTTTTTTACGGTTTTTCTTCAGTTTGGCCCAAAACGATCTGAACCAATCCGCATCTTTGAAAACAAACATGATCAACAGTATTTCTGCTGTTGACCATGCTTGTAAGTGAGCCACGAAAAGTCCTCTGTATGAGGGCCATCGTGCCAGTAATCCATGAAGTTTTGAGAGCAAGGGGGAAGGTTATTGCCCTGACCGTCCTGGAATATTTGTTGAGTTTCCTGCTCTTTCTCCGCTTCTTCTATCTTTGCCTCCCACTCACCAATCGGTTCGTCGTAGTAACCATCATATTTGTCGGCAAACAAGTCGTAGTAAGTAGTCCCAAAGTAAGTACTGGTAAGGTACTCAACCCTGTCATCCCACCAGTCGTATTCAGGGTGTCCGAGAGCTCGCCAGAGTTGACTGCATCTGCGGTCTAACAATTCGCATTCCGTTTCCGAAATAACATCCCTGAGCCTCACTCGTTCGTTATCAAAACAAACATAACGCCAATCGTCATAGTCCTTGTCTTCAATAAGTTTTGAGGCAAATGTCCAGATTTTCCGAGCCCACCAGAAATGACCAGTTTCTGCGCAAAGATCACCAAGATACATCGCTTTCTGAAATTTCCTTTTACAACTCTCTGCGCATCTGATAGGATGAATCTCGCGGTTGACCAGATTCCTGAGCAGTCGGGCTTCAAGATGAGATACAACACCATTGGGCAGACATCGGCATACACGATAAGGAATTCTTGGACGAGCCAAGCTACCTTGTCGATTACTTCTTCTCATAATTAGAATGAATTTAGTGTAACAATAAATATAAAGAACGCTCATTCATCAGCCTTTTCAGACTGATGTTTGCGGGGCGTTCACCCCGATTGTTACACTATGCTTCAGAGAGCAGATTCTTTGCTACGTCATCTTGTAGATTCAATCAATTCTGCTGCAAAAGTACACGATACTTTTCATACCACCAAACTTTCTCTGCTATTATTGAAAAAAATTTTCGTTCACCCGCTTTATTCCCTCTCTCTTTGTATGTAAATATGGTTTTGTCGTGATTTTTCATATTTAAGGGCCTAAAACTCGCACCAAATTCACCAAACGTAAACTCGGTCGGAAATATGCGAGTTTTGTGCTTTTACTTAACCGTCTGAATATTAGTGTGTTATAAGGAACGCTTGGCAACCCTTCAGAAATCGCTCTGCAATAGACGTTCTATTATACATCAACCACCATTCAATTGCAACTCAACCACCATTCAGTTGTAACTCAACCACCATTCAGTTGTAACGCAACCACCGTTCAATTGCACCATAACATTAGAGTAATTGTGCCATAACATTAAAAGAATTGCGCCATAACATTCATTCTATTAGGAAATAGTAGAATAAAAGTTGCAACATTGGGTTGTTTTTACTCAAAACAGCCTGATGAGAACACATAAGGAAGAGACAAAAATAGCTAGTTTTTGTTCTAGATTGAGAGCTTTTTTTTGTCTTGAAAAACGAAAAAAAAGGTAAAAGGTAAGAATATAAAGGTGGATTAAAAAGAAACATTCACCCGTTCGGCCGAAGGACGCTTGCAAAACAAGACACCTTTTCGACTGGATAGGGTAGTAGATAAATCTACTTATATAATCATTTATTTGTATCCCAAGAAAGTTGTATAGCAGCCAACAACGAAAGATTTTCTGTTCTGAAAATAGATTTTTTTTGTTTGTTTTTGTATTTTTTTTGCTAAAAATTGTGCTGATTAATAAAAATATTGTATTTTTGCCGATGTGATTTGCGTGATATGTCAACCTTGGAGTTGATATCTCTGCAAGTTACAAAGACATATTTGCTCAAACTCTCCTGACGAACCGCTACCTCGAATGAGATTTTACGAGCAATACCTATACATTGTTGGAGTTGCGCATAAGCGCAGACTTCATCCATAAATGTATAGGGGGTCGTAGCGGACCTGTCAGGAGATATGGCAGTTGTCTGCGCTTTTCTTTGTCCAAAGTTTTCTTCTTTGGCAAGCGACGAAAGGTCGAGTAAGTGCTTGATTGCCAATGTGTACTAGTTACTAACCTAAGACAAAGAATAAATATGGATTTACTATTTACACCAAAATTTCAGAGGAATCCTAAAAGGATTAAAGGGAATATGCAAAAAAGTCCTCAACGTTCAGTCTACAGGCTGACGTTGTAGGGCTTTCTGCGTTTTTCTTTTTTTACAGATAAGATGGTTACTTTTTTAAGGTTGCTTGCATAAACTAAAAAAATACAAATATGAAAACAAAACATTTTATCATTCCAATGCTATTTGGTGCCGCACTTGTTAATATTGCGTGCGGAGGAGAAACTAAACCTGACCCAAAACCTGGGCCAGGTAATGACACAATTGATACAACTCCCCAACGTACAGTTGTTGTCGACACCATTGTTAGAAAACCATCTACCTCAACCCTATTATTCGATGCGTCAGGAAGTATGCATGGTTATCTTAATAGTAGTGGCGATCCACGTTTTATAGGTGTTATTTCACATTTCGAGAATATGTCTGGCAATACCGTTGTTCGACTCTACGGCAAAGAAGAGGGGAATCCTATTGAAAGAACAGACTTTGACCGTATGCTGAATAACAGAAAGATTGAATGGAGCAACGAGTCCGACTTGAAAGCAATGGTGCGTTCAATGATAGGTCATATTGACGGTGGAGACGATATTTGTTTCTTGCTTACTGATGGTATATTGAGCGGGTCAGATGCAGACATCAACGATTCACCTGACAAGAGTTTTAATATACGTATGCGTCAAAAAATGTCTGAAGACCTATCCTCTTTGCTGAGTGAAAAAAAAGGTAAATTATGTGCTTTGATTGCTAGGTACAACGCAAAGTTTAATGGCAAGTATAGTTGCTACAATAATGATGGGAAAAAACTGGTAAACAAAGACCGCCCGTTCTTTGTTATCGCCATTGGAAAATGGGGTTGTATCAAATATATAGAGGGAAAACTGAATGAAGCAAAAACTGCTAATGGAATAACTACTCCATACGAAGATATAGTAATGATTGGCGATGCGTATTCGTATCAGAAAATCAAATTATCAGCAGCAGAAGGACTCAATCCAAAAGGTGGTAAGTTGATCATTAAAAAAGATTTTAGAAATGAAAATGTTGCACTTAGTGCAGATTTAGGAGTGCTGCCTGCTTATATGCAGACTGACGATTATATGAACTCTAACATTGAATTGTACGTTCAGCATGGTCAGAAAGCCGAGAAAGTTCTTGACAAGGATTATTATGAAGTATCAGTAAACAGTGTTAATGGGAAAAAGATACTTCGTCTAAATGTAAAGTCCAGTCAATTGAGAGACTCAAAGTTAACATTTAGGCTCAAATATACACTTCCAGAATGGATTGAGGCGAAGTCGGATGACAACGACCTCGATATTGCAACAAATCCTGCAAAACTGGGCAAGACTTTCAATCTGAAGTATTTTATATCTGGTTTCACCACTCTTCACAATGGAAAGTATATAAAGGAGCAAAGTCTTGATTTCAAATAAAATATTAACTAAAAAATACAATTATGTTTACAGACTTCTACAGTTGGTGTACCTCTTTGGGAGAAAAGTTCCTGAATGGTGGTGAGAATGAAGAATTCGTGGATTATTACACAGGCTACTTTGCCGACACTTCGGTATGTAGCACAATCTTCTGGACTGGTATGGGTATCGCAGCAGTCATTGCTGCACTTTACTACTTTGGTATTTGCAATTTTGTATTTAAATTGGCAAAGCGGTGGGTATGGTTATGTGTTCTTGCATTGGTGTTTGTAATCACACTATTTACTACTATTCCTCAGATTGTTGGTCACGATGCAGACAATCCAGAGGATGCAACGGGCATTTTCTTTGTAGCCTATAACATAGAAAGCGATAAGCTTGACGGGACGGAGGATGACAGCATGCGTGAAGAACTACAGCAGACGGCCTCAGATTTTCGTGAACAGTTCCTTGCCAAGGAGGATAGTGTTATGATGCGCGAATCGCTGCCTTTGGAAATGGCATTAACCAATGCTGTTTATGCTATCTTGCTATTTATCGTTCTGTCATTCCTTTTCAAGCGTCACACAACCCATGGCGCAGCAGTACCATTTTAAATAAACTAAATACCGTATTGAAATATGAGACTATTTCTTTTTGCAATCGGAGGCACAGGAGCACGCGTCGTTCGTTCTCTTACTATGATGTTGGCCTCAGGCATTGATGGTTTGGACAGTTCTACCGAAATCGTTCCCATTATCATTGACTATGATTTGTCTAATGGTGATAAGACGAGAGCAATCAAGGCTCTTGAAAACTATTCGGCAATACACCAGAGTTTATATCCTGACACAGCACAAGGGAAACAGTATACAGACCATTTCTTTATGACAACACTTACGCCGTTAAGTCATGCTGGAGTGGCTAATGCCAATGCCAATCTTAAGAATTTTGAATTTAACTTTGGACCAACAGGCAGTGCTATCAAGTTTTCAGACTATCTGAATATGCAAGCTTTGAACACCAGACAAGATGTTAAACTTACTGAAGATTTACTGTATGCGCTGTATGACAATTCTGACGGAACGAGCAAAAATGCAGAACTGGAACTTGATATGGCTAAAGGATTCAAAGGGAATCCCAATATTGGCTCTGTGGTATTCCATGATTTGCGCGAAAGTCCCGAGTTCAGACAGTTTCAGAGTACATTCAATGCAGCCACAGACAAAGTTTTTATCGTAAGTTCTATATTTGGTGGAACTGGTGCATCTGGTTTTCCTGAGATCGTAAATGCTATTCGCACAAGTAATCTGGCAACACTTCGTCCTGCCACAATAGGTTCTGCATTAGTTTTGCCCTATTTTGACCTTCAGCAATTCCATCCAGAGAGAGGAGATACAGGTGCTATAGACGCCTCTTCTTTCAATGCCAAGACTCGTGCAGCTCTTAGTTTCTATGCTGCAAATGGTGGTATCAACGACAACGTTAATGCCCTTTACTATATAGGTGACGAGAATCATGACGCATATGACTACAACGAGGGAGAGAACCGCCAGAAGAACGATGCCCACGTCGTAGAATTCGTTGCAGCCAGTGCCATTATAGACTTCCTATTGAGACCAGCGAATAATAATCAACATCGCTCTTACGAATTTAGCATTAAGGACGCAAAAGTAGAGCAAAGTATTCAATTACCCGATTTTGAAGAAAGTACACATAACCTCTTCCTCAATAACCTATCAGCATTCGTCATCGCTATGAAGTATTATCGAGAAGTCATATGTGGTGATAGAAATCAGATTGCAACCAACACCGCATTTTACAGTCGCTTTACTCTTTCAAACAGGTTAGGGAAAGGTGTGTATAGTTTGATAGATGATTTTCTTAATGCAAATTACGAGTCCGCGAAAGATTGGGGGTTCTATTCATGGTGGAAGGAATTAGAAAAACATACTCATAAACTCATCCCGTATGTGTTGGATAAGAGTGAAGAAATGAAAAAAGTGCTTGCTCATAAGACTATTGAAGCACCACATGCTTGGCAAACCAACCCTATTCGTGACACTACTTTGGCAAGTGAACTTAATCAAAATACTCAGAATCTTCAAAACTATTCAGACCAGACTTTCTTTAAAGTACTGCGAGATGTGATGAAAGCAAAATATGAACAAGTAAAAAAATAGCATAATATGGCATACGCATTTAGAATACACGAGCCAAAGAAAGTGGGTGATCCTGCTCCCGCATCGGCTAACACAATGACAGGATGGACTGAGACTGGTCATATAGCAGGTAATCTTCTGGGGAATATTCCTCTGGGAATGAATAGCAATAAGATGGGAACATCCATCCCTTCCCTCTTTGCTCGTATCTTTTTGTTTGAAGGAGCGTTTCAGACTTTAAGAGGCTGTGACATAAATAGATTGCGTCAAGTAGACTCAGACACGGCACTCGTATCAGAGTGTCTGGACCTTATTGAGTTTGTTTATCAACATGGCAATGATCCAAAGCTTGTTATAAAGCATTGGAATGCCACAGAGCAGATTCGCAACCTTAGAAATGATGGTTTCCCTGAACATGCTAAGTTGGCAAAAGTCATAGAAGACGAAATATTGCTTTACCCACAATTACAAGATATTTTCCTTTTTTTCTGGAATGACGCAACACCAGCCAATTTGCAGCCACAAGAATTTTTGATTGGTGGTACATCACCGTATACACTCGCGTTCACATCTCCAAATTGGCTACGATGTGTAAAAGAGAATTTCTCCTTCAACCGCATAAATGGTCGTCCTCTGTTCAATCCAAACGATATAGAGCCCTTAGAGACAAGAGACAGTGCGTTTAAGGATATGCTCTATTCTTTGCGAATGGCTTACCAACAGGAGCTCAACTCACAAGCACCTTCATTCAATCAGTATATTACAACTACTTGGAATGCAAATGGGCGTCCGCAGACTACAGCTATTAATAAAGCTGGTTTTATGGCGTCGTTTACGCATATTGTAGATAAGAATGGGGCAAATATTCATTCTGCTTCACTCCCTCTGTGCTATAAACAAGTTCAGCCAACGGCGAGCGGATATGAAATCATTCCGAAATCTAACCGTTATGCGAACTATACTGCTAAAGATGGCAGTGTGGTGACTTTAGATGTCCCTCTTGCATTGAACGAAAATGGCTTGACTGATGTTCCTTATGTCGGTACTTCTGTGTGGGATTCCCAAACTTGCAAGATTAACGAAGCGACCATTAGGAATACGGAAATGCATAAGCGTGTGGCACCAGGTTCCATGGGGGTGGAATATCCTTTCCTCATTTGGAGCGATTTCTTAGAGGATAAGATCATAAAATTGCCCTTTAAGGTGAATAGCAAATCATTCAACACAGCATTTGATGGAGAGACTCAGTATATTCTTCCTTTGAAACGTACTTTCTTCAAGTACTTCAACATTGATGACATTGATCAGAATGCCTGTCAAAATATAGACAAGAAACTGGTCGAAATTAAGGTTAATGGTGATGCTGTGGTCGTAACTATTAATGTGCCTATCCGCGACACTACATATCGTGTAATAGAGTTCAAGAAAGAATACTCTGGAACAGACATTGTAAATGGGAACTTCCTGCTTGGGTTCTTCCCATTCTATCGTTGTGAGGACAATCGACTGAACCGTTATAGCATTATGAATTGTGGTTCTGGAGCAAGGCTTAATTTTGTTAGTGTTGATAATCTTGATCGGAATGTGGATGCATCATCAACAATCCGCACACCGCAACAAAAACTTGTCAGTCAGACAGAGTATTATCTTGTGAAATCATCTTTCGATTTAGTTGAAGTTTCCATCGGTGGCGTAAAGGGCCTAATTGTTCCACAGATGCAAAAGGTGGGGCAGGTAACAAACCACTATAAGTTTGCTGTAGACTTTGGAACATCAAATACATACATAGCACATACAACGACTGCTCAGCCAAGGCCAGAGACACTTGAAATTGATGACCATGATCAGCAGACAGTTTATTTGAATAAGGCCAACGACTTTGGTGACTTAACAATGATGCGCCCATTCATGGCTCGTGAGTTTGCACCAGTTCACCTTGGCAAGGATTTCGAAATATCATATCCTGCCCGTACAGCTACTTGTGAAACAAACAATTTTGAAAGTAACACTCCAGATTTGTTTGGTACCATATCCATAGGCTTCAATATGATGCATGAGCCACAGGCCTTAAACATCTTTAAATATAAGACGGGGTTGAAGTGGCTTTTGGAGGAACACCCTGGTGACCAGCATCATACTAACCGTGTAAAGTATTACTTCCTTCAGACGCTATGGATGTTGAAGAATGAATCACTGATGAACGATGGTGATGACACTTTTGATGTTTATATCACCTTCCCAGAGGCAATGAAAGACCAGGAAACTCTGATGGGTCTTTGGAATTGGGCAAAGAGTGAGCTTAACATCAATTGCAATTTCTTCTATGGAACAGAATATAGTGAATCAATAGCTCCCTACAATTGCATGGCAACTCAAATTGGTGGCTCCAGTTTTTTGAATATTGATATTGGTGGAGGTACGAACGACCTTCTCTTTGTCAACAAAGACGCAAATGGTCATATTGCCAGTGCCCACTATTCTTCTTCAATGTTTGCAGGTGATGATCTGTGGGGTGATGGTATACAAATTTCCTCCAATGCCCAACTAAACAATGGCTTTGTAGACTATGTGATGGGACAGATTGAGCAAGCTGAGCAGACGTATAAACAGGAAATCCTCTCGCCGCTAAAGTCGCTTAAAGGTGGTGTGACAACGTCATCGTCAGATGTGATGGGGTATCTGTTCAAATACGACAGCGTATTCCAAACGTCTGCAAAAATAAAGGGACAACGTAACCTATACAGTATTATTTTTATACACTATGCTGCATTAATGTATAATGTGTCGCGCCTTATCAAGAAGATGAACATAGACATTCCTCTAAATTTGTCGTTCACAGGTATGGGTAGTAAATACATCAACTTGATTTCCACCAATCCTAAGACCATCAAGAGTCTCACAGTTCTTCTTTTAGAAAAATACACAGGCAAGAAGGTTGATCCAGCGTTTACTATTATTAGTGCCAAAGATGCCCAAAATGAGAATATTGATGTGAAAGAGATTACCGCAAAAGGAGTCTTAGAAGGATTGAGCTTGAACCAAAATTTCCAAATTCCTGCTGATATTTTAAATCCAATCATAGATTATGGATTTGATAGAGAAGGGGAGTTAACTTATGCTGGAGTAGCTACTGATGAAGTACGTGAAGCAGCTCTACAAAGTTTTGATAAGTTTATTGACTCATTGCAAGATCCGGACTTCTCAAACTTCATCTTTACCAACTTCAAGAAGCTTACAATCTCTAAGGAGCTAATTGCTGATCTTCGGAAGTTTGCCAAGCAGAGTTTCGTCACAATGTCTGCTAATATACCAGCTCAATACCGTGACCTCAATGTAGCAGAGACATTGTTCTTCTGGCCGTTGAAGAACTCTTTGGTTGAACTCTCAAAGAATTATGCTAAGTATAACTAGTTTGTTTTAATAATGGGGGTGCGCATGAAAAAAAATGCGCATCCCATAAATTGGTGTAAATATGAAAACAAAAGTTTTAGCAGTAATAGCTCTGCTTTGTAGCTTGCATACTATCTATGCGGTTGAGATACCTAATAATAACTTTAGGGTGCTACAGCAGGAAAAGGATAGAACAGAAATAGAAGTTTCAGGTGATTGTAATATAAAAGTGGCTAACATCGCCCCAGAAGGGAAAGAAAAAATTTATGGCGATAAGGTTGGAGCTCAAATTTATGGGGGGATTAGTAATACTTTATTCAATAAACATCAAGTAAACCCTAATATGAATAAAAAAGGTATTGATATACTTCGAGAGAATAATAGGGTTGTTTTAAAAATAGAATATGAGAAATTAGAAAAAACAGGAACAGAAATAGTAATAGTTTCTGCCCTATATAAGGACTCGTTACATGCTAAACCTGAGGAACCAGGATACTTTCCTGGTGATTCATTCAAAATTTTGATAAAAAAAAGTGGAATGGAAGGAAAAGGCGAGGAGGCTGCAGTGACAGGAGCTGTAACCTCTTTACCATCAGGGCAAACTGTCAATAATACTCTTGACATAAATGAAATAAAAGGATCACTGGAAACTTTGAACAAGGATGTTGATAAACTTAGAAATATGAGCAATCCTGAAAAAGAATTATTAAATGTTATACCTTTATTTGCAGCTTTATTGATAGGGTTATTAATAGGCTACTTTTTATACAGACAGAATAGAAAAGTATTGAAAGAACTCTCTAAGGAATGCTCTGATTTGAGAAAAGTTGTGGACAACTGGGAAAAGAGAAATAACACTCAAGCTGTTTCTCATCAGAATACGCAGCAAAAGAGCAAGGGAAAAAGTTCTATGACAGATGATGAAATCAAGAGGTTCATTGTAGAACAGATAAAGAGTTCGCAGGCACATTTTTCTCCATCGACACTTCAACCCACTATCGCCACCAATTCTAATTTGGATTCTGTCGCAAATTCTGTAAAGAAAGTGGAGCAGACAACTGATACTGATAATGTGAAGTATCATCAAGAGGACAACTCTTTTTCTTTGGAACAGACCGATATAAAAATCTTTAGAATATATTCCAAGAAAGGAGAATACTATTATACTATCGTAGACGATTCTGCCGTTCGCGAAGAACTAATAGGAATGTTACAGATGTTTGAGGGGTGTATAACATATCAGACCACAGATGGCGTAGCAAAAAGAGTAGAACCTGTCACTGAAGGAAAACTCAGAAAAGACGGAAATAAGTTCTATGTTGATGTTAATAATAAACTGGTCGTAAGATTTGTATAAATGGCAATGGATATGGATATATTTGACAGGATAAAACAATTTATCAATGAATCTATACAGTCTCTTTTTGTGCGCCAAAAAGAAGACCTTAGTCTTATTATCCATAAGGAAGTACTCTCTGCCGTGTCAGACCTGAAGACGTTCGTGAGCCAGCAAGTGCAAACAAATGAACGTGACATGGCAAATATGCAGCAGACAGTATTCTCGCTGAATCAAGGTGTAGAAAACTTATTGAGAAGATTAGATGCCATACAAGAATCTATAGATTTGTTACAAGAACGCCAGTCAGATTTGCCAATATCAGAAAGCGCAGTGCAATCTGAACCGCTCAACCCCGTAATAACAATCTGCTATGCAAAAATGGTGGATTCAATGAATCCTCTGGGCTTTAAGATAGAAAATTTGAAAAGTGCAGAAGATGGGTGTGCATTCAAAATAATACTTACGGATGATTTGGAAGGCACCTACGAAATTGTTGCGGATAGAGAAATCCAACAGGAGATGCTGTCCGCCTTCAATCCTCTTATTTCTGATTCTTCAATTTACGACTTTGTCCCTCAAAATCCAACGGGTGTTTCCGTTGTTCTACCAGGAACAGTCGTGAAAGACAACAATGTACTCCGAATTGTAAACAAACAAAAAATAGAAATCAGTTGACAATGAAAACTATAACAAAAGCATTATATCTCTTAACCGTATTGATTGCTTTCAACGGTTGTGGCGGTAATGGAAAGACTGGCAACATCAAAGTCGATGGAATCCAGAGTAAAGTTCAAAAGGTTCTTTCTGGAAATGAAATTGAACTAAAAAATGGTCTGAAAGTTCAAATCCTTGGAATCAAGCCAACGGAGCATACCAAAGATTATCTTGAAAAACAAGTTAAGGGGGAGACCGTAATCGTTATTGCTGATTCAAGGCAGAAGCAATTTATAAAATCGTATAAGACAAAAGTAAAGACTTATGTGAAGTTAAAAGGCGAGAAATATTGTATTTCAGGGAAACTACTGCTAAATGGAACAGCGGATTTAAGGCAGACTGCTGTTCATGATTCATTGGAACACTTCAAGGCTTATCCCAATATTGGGGGGGGGCGACCTCCTATGTCTCAGACGGAATTACTGACCTATATGAAGCCAGCAACATTTATGGTTTATTGTCAAAATGAAGGACTTGGAACAGGATTCTTTATTAATGACAATGGATTAGCTTTAACTAATAACCATGTTTATGATGGAAGCCAAAATGCAGTAATATGTTTCTTTGGAGATGATGGAAAACTTGATGCGACCAATTATCGTAAGATTAACCGTGTCCTTTATACCGTACGAACCGGAGAAAAAGAACGCATAGATTTTACAGTTTTTCAAGTACAACTTGATAATGGAGAGAAGGTTCGCTATATGCCACTTATTAAGCAGCATGCGAGAGATGGTGAGAAAATTGCGAAAATAGGCTGTCCTTTAGGAACTTCTCTGTGCGATTTCCAACCAGGCACGTTGAGCCACTACAATGAGGGGTATTTTACACATAATATACCAACTAATCATGGTGATAGTGGAGGACCGATTGTCAATTTTAAGGGAGAAGTGATAGGCGTAAACCAGTCTATAGATTTTAATGATGTTATTAGGGAACAGGCTAAAGGTATAGCATACGGAGTAGATGCTGTATTAATTCGACAAGTACTTGACGAAAACAATATTCAATATGGACGTTAACTTCGATTTTTTTGAGAAGTTTATTGTTAAGCAGATAGTGAATACGGTTGATTATAATCCAGAAACGGATGAATATAAAATAAACCGTATTCACATTTCTGACGAAATAATCGCTGTTATAGAAGATGAAGGGGTCAGGTATGGATTGAAAAGAAACCAAATAGGCCATATCATTTCCCAGGTTGCAGAAAACATTAGAACGAAACCTGCAATTAAGTTGAGATATGATAGCATTGACGTTCCCTCTTTAAAAATTGGGAAACATTTCAGAATCAATATATTGCATCCAGAAAAAGGGATACACTATATTGAATTACTTGTTACGAACAAGTACCATTTTTATGTTCTCTCATCAGATATAGTAGGTGTTCGATATGGAGACGAATTGCATGCTTTGGATACCACATGGAATAATGGCTATTATGTAGATTTTACAGTTACTCGTGGAAACAACAAACAACCCAATGGAAGAAATATACTGAGATTGGGAAAGTTGCAAAGCATTGAAGAATATAGCCCTTCTGTTGTGCATGAGATTCTTGATTCTGAGTCATCTTTTACTTATGAAAGTATTAAGACCAGTCAAGGAATGAAGAAAGCTGTAGATAAAAGTAAAGATAAGCAATATTTTTTCTGGATTCCAAACAAATGGAAACCAATAACATTCAGTTGGAGAGAAGGAGATGCCCAAGATGAAGTAAGTGCTTTTATCATAACAGATAATGAGGATGCGACTGAAGCAAAAATAGCCATCAATAAAGCTTTTCAATTGCCAACTGACGAAAAAATGTTAAGTACATTGATGGAAATCCTTTTTGATTGCTGCAAATGGAAGAATGCCTTTAATGGTGTTGACAATTTGAAATATATAAAGTCTGTTAAGGCAGGCGTTGCCAAGAGAGTCGTATCGGATTTAGGTTATAAAGAATGGGAACTTATAAGTCAACCTCAAATTAAGTTTATTTATGAGTAAGACAGTATTAACATTCCGTGAATTGATAGAACTAATAGATGCTTCTGTCAAGTCTGGGAAAATAAAAAAGGATTATCCCGATTTCTTGAAAAGTTGTCGAGATTTAGGGATATCTTCCTATATTCTGAACACCATCATCGTTAGAGCGAAAGAAGGCTATAGCAATAATGATAATAACCATGAGGATGTGGACTTTTCTTTTTTTGTTCCTTCTAAGTCCAAACAAGAAAAGAAAGATGAAAACACTCCAAAAGAAATACAGGTAGTAACAAAAGTAGAAAGAAAAACCAGTAAGACAGTATGGTTGCTTATATTATTTGTAATAGGGTGTTGTATAGCAGAAGCTGTTTATATATATAATATTAATGAAGATAAAAAGTGGTATAGTAGAAGATTAGATGAATCAATTAACAGGAGTACAGAACTGAGCAATACGCTTACAACTATTTCTGATATGACAAGTAATCTTTCCGATGACTCGTCTTTTAGTAATTGGCATTCTTCAAATCACGAGAAAAGTTCTGAATCGCATAATAATTACAGTTTTACTGCATCAAAAGGCGACAAACTCTCATTTAATTATTATGTGTCGTCTGAGGCAAATTATGATTATCTGACAATAACATTAAGTGGCGATAGTATTTCCACAAACGAATTGGTGAAAGTATCTGGAGACTCTCACAATTCACGAGTCTTTGTGTTTGAAAAAGGCGGGGGCTACAATCTTCAGGTAAAATACTCAAAAGATAGCTCTGTTGATAAGAATAACGATAATGCAGGTGTGTCAAATATCAGTTTACATCGTAATTATAAGAATCTTCTTGACAACATTCATACAATTAGTGATATTAACAATTAGTAAAAAAATATGGCTATTGGTCCAATTATTCAAATAATTATTGGTCTACTTATTTGGAAAATAGTTCCTGGGTGGATAGAGTATGGTGACAAAAAGGTATGCGAGTTTATTAAACTGTGTTGTAATATTGTTGGCATAATAGTAGTGCTATATGGGGCTATAAGCCTAATGCTACAACTTGTAGGGCTGCTTCCGTCTTGAAAAAGGAAGTCTAAAATGGATGAAAAGTTCCTTGGGGAATTGTCTCAGTTCACTGCTTATTACTTTCCTTCAGTCATGCACTATGTGTTCACAACAAAATGTGAACACATCTGTTGTGACTGATTCTTTAGAGGAAACACAGGCTAACGTGAACCGTGAGGTATGGAGTACATTGCCTGAAGTGGGCTATCCTGTCATCCCTGACACAATTCATGAAAAGCTGTTAGAGAGATACTGTTACTCTGTATCATATAACAAGTTTACTCGCCAGCCTAATTGGGTGATGTGGCAGCTTACGGGAGAGCACGTGATAAAGCGAAAAGAAGGTGTGTGGAACGAATACAGAGAAGATACAGAACTACCTTCAGAGATTCGCTCGACATTGGAAGACTATGCTTCATCTGGATATGACAGAGGTCACATGTGTCCTGGCGGTGATTGTAACTGGGATGATGAAGGAAGAGATGAGACTTTTGTGCTTTCAAATATGTGTCCCCAGCACCCAAAGCTGAACAGGGGTGATTGGAAAGAAATAGAGATGGCTTGTCGAAAGTGGGCAAAACAATACGGTAATATCTATATCGTTTGTGGTCCTATCTTCTTGAAAAGTCAACAACATGAAAGAATTGGACTGAATCAAATCCCTGTGCCAGAAGCATTCTTTAAGGTTGTGCTGTGCACAGATTCCTCGAAGCCGAAAGGAATCGGATTCATTTGCAGGAATACCGACGGGAATAGGAAGAAGGACTTCTATGTAAATTCTATACGGCAGGTGGAAAGAGTTACTGGCTATCGGTTCTTTCCCAATCTGGAGGATTCTATTAAGAGTTTAGTGTATGATATGGATGATATAAACAACTGGTGAATATGAAAACTATAAGCTATGTTTTTCTGTTAGGAAGTGTATTCCTCATCTCTTGTGGTAACTCTTCAAAGAGCGGCTCTTATGAGAACAATTCCTTTGGAGAATACTCTTCTTCTGAATCGGAAGACGCTGGTTATGAAGAACAAGAGGCTCAAATGGTAACTTGTCCGATGTGTAACGGAACGGGAATCTTCGACTTTATGCCTGGTGACATGATGGCACCGAAACAGACCTGTGGCGCATGTAATGGCAGTGGCATGTGCGATGCGAATACCGCTCAACAAGTGAGACAGGCACAAGCACAGATTGATGCGATGATGAGCGGTGGAGGAAGTGCCGATGGTTATAACTCTGGAGGAAGTGGACGTGATGCGTATCAGATAGAATACGAACTGAATAAGGCATACGAGCTTCTTGAAGGAATGGAACAAGATTATGAAAACTGTACCAGTGTTGTGATTCGTGCCCAATACCCACGGATGATTGCAGACCAAAAAGAACGCATACGCCAACTGGAAGCGGAACTGAGGAATGCACAATAACACTCTTGGCTTATGCTAGAATAGAATGTGATTTAACATAAATTATTTACTTTGATTATTTGATTTTAGGAAATTAACAGTAGTCATTGTTGTGAAGAATGTGAATGGAAATTGTTAAAGTCTTTCATAGGCAAGTTTCTTTAGATAGACTAATCTCATAAACAATTTTTTTATAAACTGAAGTTGCGCCCGACACGGATTAAGGGAATAAATATGAAGAAACTATTGTCAATTGCGGTGTCAACGCTTTTCTTTTTCGCATCATGTACAGTTCAGGATGACAGAACAGGACTTCCTTGAGATCCGGATTGTTCTTATTGTCATGGAGATGGATATTTTAAAAAAACAGATCTCTTAATATTTTATACCTATTACGATTGTGATTGTAGGTATAGGAATAATACTGATGTCGAGAGTGACTATAATGTGTCATTTCAAGGCGCACAGACTGGCTATACAGGAGAATGCAAGATCTGTGATTGCCCAGCCTATGACCGTTCTGCTGATGGAATATGTGAATGTGACCATTACAAGACCGATCATAAGTGGCATAATTAAGATTATTGGCGAATTATGAATGACTATTATAATGTAGCATTAATAATAACAGCAATATTGCTTTTCTTGTCAGTGCCAATAACAGCACAGACAAGAAGAGCACTTATAATAGGTATTGGAATACAAAAGGATGAAAGCTGGGCTAAGATAAATGGTGATAAGGATATCCCATACGTTCAACTGATGTTGAAAAATGCTGATTATATAGATGTTAAAGCTCTTGTTAATCAAAAAGCCACGAAAAAGGGGATAGTTGCGGCATTCAAGAAACTTACTAGTCAATGCTCGGTTGGCGATGTGGTATACATACACTTTTCTGGACATGGACAATTGGTGACGGACGTTAATGGAGACGAAAAAGATGGATGGGATGAAGCTTGGGTTCCGTATGACGCCTATAGGAAGTATTGTAAGGAGGATAAAGGAGAAAAACACCTTATTGATGACGAAATCAATAAATTACTGACCGCAATCCGAAACAAGATTGGTGATAGCGGCAAATTGCTCGTGGTAGTGGATGCTTGTCATAGTGGGGATTCCTCACGAGGTGATGACATCGATGAAACAGTTAGAGGGGTAAAAGATGAGTTTGTGATACCAGTTAAGAAACATGGAAAGACCGTAAAAGCATCTGAACAGTGGATAACGCTAAGTGCTTGCAAGGACTATCAACTGAATCAGGAAATCAAGAGTCCAAAAGTTGGTAAACTGACATATGCGCTCTATATATCGGCAAAGAAAGGAACTGTGGATTTTACCTCCATTGAAACAATAATGAATAGGCACAGGTCTCAATTGCCGCAAACACCAATGTTGACAGGTGATACAAGCAAGTATAATATTTCAGATTTTCTAAAATAATGGCTGACGTACGACTTTATGCAAAGACCTATTCCGATGTAGCATACGTGGAAGGAATGTATAGGCGAGATCCTGTGATGGAGCGGGCCTTGCACTACCACTGTAAGCAATACTTCGATGAGAAATACCGTGGAGTGTTCTTCGTGGGCGATGAACATAAGAGGGAGATTTTCCATGAGTCATTTGTTACACTTTGGGAAAAGATTGAAAAACGGAAGATTTATGTTGAGAATGGGGTGCTGAAAGGTAAAGATGGTGCGCCATTCAATGGCAAATTGACAACATATTTTATGAGCATTGCCAAATTGAAGTTCATGGAGTGGGGGAGGGATCATCATATTGGTCAAGACTCAGATGATGAAGAAAAAATACGGAAAGCTAAAGATGCCGAGATATACAAGGAGGTGCTTTATGACGAGGATGATAACACTATGTTTGAGATTATCTCGGATTGTATTAGTCACATGTCGACGCGATGCAACCAAATTCTCACCATGTTCTATTACGAGGAGAAAAGCCTGGAAAATATTATGTCGGAGTTGACAACATTCAGAAGTAAGAATGCACTGAAAACAGAGAAATATAAGTGTATGGAAAACTTGAGGAAGTCTGCCAAGGAAATTTATCATAAATACCTAAATACATAGTTTAGAGTTGAGAGTTTAGGGGTGAGAGTTTTAAGGTTCAAGAGTTTAAGGACTTAAGAAATATAGAAGATATGAAGATAGAATTTCAAGATAGAATAGACGATTATCTGCTGAACAGAATGTCTGACGAAGAACGTAAAAGTTTTGAGTTAGATGCAGCCGTAGATGCAGAACTCAAAGAGCAATTACAGTTCACAGAAACCTTACAGCAGGCTGCAAAGAGCAGGAATGAGAAACTGACTTCTATGGAGGAATGGAAAGATGACTATGTGTGGAAGAATGAGAAAGTTGCAAATCGACGGATATTCTATTGGATTTCAGGTTTAGCAGCTATCTTCATAGCAGGATTCTTCGTAATTCAGAATCTCTATATGGCTGATAATTCCAGTGAGTATTCGCCTTCGTTAATGATAAACGATGTTACATTGCGTGCTGGTACAGATAATTCTGAGATTGAAAAATTACTCGGTCAAAAGAAATATGAAGACGCTTTGAACCTGATTGAAGAAAAGTATTTGGCTGTGCAGGATGATTCCTTGGATATTGTGCAAGACGCTACGATAGATGCAGAGCGAAAAGAGTATGATATGCAGATTGTCAAGGACAAGCAAGATGAACTGAAATGGTTGAAAGCTCACGCTTTGCTTGGCCTGAGTCAACAAGAAACCGCACTTCGTATTTTGGATGAATTGCGCAATGATGAAGGTTATTACCAAATGGCTGCAGACTCTTTACTTCAACTAATTAGAAGGTGATAATGGATAGAATTGTAAGCTATGTGTTTATACTTTTGTTCAGCATAAGTGCTTATGCACAAAATATGTCGAGAAACGCTGTAATAAAAGAATATTCGACGGCATTGTCGTATATGACTAAGGGGAATCATCGATATGCGGAAGCTCGAGAAATACTTGGGAGGATTTTATCATACTCAGATGAAGATATGCGCCAACGTATCTTGCCCAAGATTCCGTTGGCGTGGTATTTTGAAGGCTCTCAGTTCCAACTGGAACAGAAATATGATAGGGCACTTGTTTGTATGGAGAAAGCTCGTGATGGCTTCCATGAAATAGGCGAAACGAAGAATGAGATAGATGCGTGGTACCAGATAGGAAACATTAAGATTTTTTGTTATCTCCCCAAAGATGCGATGGCTGCCTACCAAAAAGCAAGTAGCCTTGCTGCTTCTATTCATTATGATAGAAAGTTGATGGGAATATTAAGGGAGCAACGTAAGTTGAGTGAACAACTTGGTGACAGCAAACAAACATTGGCTATAGAGCAGAGAATGGACTCTTTAGCAACTATAAGCAATGATAATCAAGTACGCTTTGTCTATTATAACAACTTGGGTGATATAGCTAAAGAACAAGGAAACTACAAGTTGTCTGAAAAATGGTATCGGAAGAACAGTGCTTATATAAGCCTGTTGGGCAATGATTATAAGGGAGCAGACAAGTATCTATATTACTCTAATCTGCGAAATCTCTTTGTAAAGACCGAAAATTTTGATGAGGCTTTGAGATATGCTATTCTTAGCAAAGATGAGTTTCAGGGAAATACGGAAGTATCAGATAAAAACTATTATATGCCTTATATGTCCATTGCCGACATATATAGATTGAAAGGTGATAGTATACGATGTTTCCAATGTCTTGATACCTTATTCTTATCTATGCCACGTCTCGATGAGCCAAGGGAAATAGAATACTTATTTATCTTAAGAGCAAGATGTCTGTCTAGCTTTAGAAAGTACGATGAGGCATTGGCTGACTATCGAAAAGCGGATGATATTTTGGCTACAAAGTATGAAGAAACGGATGGTGATCGTATCAGACTATTACCTCTAATGGGGGGAATTGAACATAAGTTAAACCATCATGAAGAAACGGAAAGACTGTATAAGATATATGCTGAAAACATAAAGCAACTATATGGAGACAATCATGCTGAATATATAGACGCATTAGGTTATTTGGCTAATGCAGAGGGATTTGCTGGTCACATTGAGTCAGCTTGTAATGACTATGTGATTGCGGTAAATAAATTGAAACGTCAGATACAGGATCGACTACCTTATCTAACCACGGCAGAACGTGAAGGCTATTGGAGCTTAGTGTCACAGCTCCTTCAGAATATGACACCGTTTGCCTTAGAAGCCAAAGAATACCAGACTGCTTTTACGAGTGCTTGTTATGATGGCCTTGTATTGTCGAAGGCATTCTTATTAGAGACGGAGCGCTCAACCTTTGACATGATAAAGAATAAAGGCACTGATGAAAACCTCCGTGACTTCACCATGATAGCAGCTATGCAATTGAAAATAAGAGAATGGGAGAAGGAGGGTAGTTCTCGTACTGATAGCATACTAGAATTGACATCAAAAGTCCGTCAGTTGGAAGAAAAACTGTCAGACCATTGCCGCAGTTATGGAGACATGACCACTTTTATGAACATTGGTTATAAGGAAATCAAGGAAAAGCTTAACGATAATGATGTCCTAATTGACTTTACTGATTATGTTTCAGAAACCCGAGGAAGGGTATATGCAGCTTATCTTGTGGACAACAAGCAAGAGAATCCTCTGCTTCAGAAACTGTTTACAGAAAGTAAGATAGACTCTATGCAGGTAGCCTATCCGGACCAATACTATGAAAGTCCATACGCAGAATCATTGTACCAGCTTTTGTGGATGCCATTTAAGGACAAAGTGACGGTAGGAGCAACAGTCTATTACGTTCCATCGCAACTGCTTTTCCAATTTGCACTGGAATCGCTGCCGATGGAAGACGGCACACTACTTGGTGAGCATTATCATTTCGTAAGACTGTCATCTGCACGCGAGTTAGTAAATATAGACAAAAAACTTGATATAGACATGGCATTGGCCAATACCAATGCAGTGTTGTATGGCGGTTTGTTGTATGACTTGGAGGCAAATGATTGGGAGGTTGAAGCCAAGAAATATGATGTGTCGTCATTGCTTGCATTCCGTGGGGATATTCTTCAAGGTGATTCCATACCCCTGTTGCCCGGTTCAAAGAAAGAGGTGGATGCCATAGAGAAGATTATGAAATCTCATCAACTGAAAGTGGAATCCTACACAGGAAAACGAGGCACGGAAGAATCTTTCCTGAACATGAGTGGAAAATCTCCACAGATTCTTCATGTGGCTACACACGGTTTCTTCTATACACCTGATGAAGCGAAGAAGATTGACTATTTACGTGGTTATGAGGATGCCATGTCGTTAACAGGTCTGATTATGTCAGGTGCCAATGTTGCATGGCGCGGTAAAGAACTGCCGCAGGGGGTACTTGGCGGTATCTTGACAGCCTCGAATATCGCCCGCTTGGATTTGAGCAACACAGAACTAACGGTGTTGTCTGCATGTCAATCGGGAAAAGGCCAGGCAACGCCTGAAGGTTTGTATGGTTTGCAGCGAGCTTTCAAAAAGGCTGGTGTAAAGACAATGATTATGTCTCTATGGAATGTCAGTGATGTTGTCGGTTCCGAGTTTATGAATCAATTCTATGAGAACTTGCTCGATAAAGACAACCACTTTGATAAGCGGAAAGCCTTTGAGATGGCGAAATCAACTATCCGTGATAAATACCCAGAACCTTTCTACTGGGCTTGTTTTGTGATGCTGGATTAGACAATATACACTTCTGTGCTATCGCTGCGCTAGCTAATTTAGCTGGCGCGGTTTTTTTTTGTACTTTTGGTTACTTTTTGTCTTTTGTTCTCATTAATAGTTAAACGAACAGAAAACAGAGTATGAAAGAGTTTGTAATCGAAGAAATCAAACGACATTGTGGAAAAGTGAGAGTGTTGAACAAAGGATGGTGCCATTTTGTATATCACCATATGCATTATCTGTATATGCCAGATGACTCGAATGGGATGATTCGAATATCCATCCCACATGTGGTAGACAGTAGAGAGTACAATAAAGATATGGTTGATGCAGCGGTCAATGAAACCAACAGAGAGGTGAAATTCATAAAGGCCATGGTACTAAACAATGGCAGTATATCACTAAACTATGACCATCGGATAAGTAATGGTGAGAATGTAAATGAAATAGTGGAACACATCATCAAGACTCTTTACATAGCTTCAGAGTATCTTGTGTTAAAACTGAAAACAAAATGAAGTTGATTGTATTGATATTATCTTTTTCACTGAGTTGCATGGAGTTGAGTGCACAGAGTGACTATTATGAGCGGCTTGCAAAGTCGCATCAAAGTGAAGCTGCGTACTATATGAAGCAAGCTCAAGGATATGACAGGGATACTGAAAACAATATGCGTGAGGCTGCCAGTTACCTAAGAGATGCGGAGTATTACCAGCGTCAAAAACAATTTGAACAAGCACGTAGTTCACTACGTAAAGCCAGAAATGCTATAGAGAAGGCTGATGATAGCAAACAAAAGGCAGGCAATGCCAGAGATAGGGCTAAGTCTTATCTAATACGTGCAGAGGATGCATTACAAAAAGTAAAATAATAACAACTAAACAAATGTAAGATTATGAAACAGATTTCAGCAAGAGTGTTCTTCACGGTTTTGTGGAGAGGTGTGAGTCAGGTACGAGGACATTAGGTTCTATCTAGATAGAGAAGGGAAGAATATAATAGCTTGAACGTATTATCATTTGAGACGTTATGGGTATATTTAAGTGGTTTAAGAAAAGGAATAAACTGTCTGAGAAAAGTTTCGTGCAAACAGAGCAGGATAGACGGACCTATCTGATTAATGAAGAATGGGTACATGTGCCAAACTGTGTAGACGATACGCCATGGGCAGAAGCAGATGAAAGTGAGAATAATCCACGGAGAAAGAAATAAAGAACAAAGGTATAGCCGATGCGTTATATTATTACAAAAGTTACCCTTTGGTAAATTACCTTTGGGTAACTTTAAGTATATTTGCCGAGTAATATATAGATGCTTTTAGCATTGGTTTTGAGGTAGAGTTCTAACAAAAAGATATTGCAGAACAAGGATATTGTGGAGATGAAAAGCGGAAAATTGGTGTTCGTTGACCCGATATATAGATTGTGGTTTGCGAGAGGATATGAGTAAGTGTAATCCCTAAAGCTGATTTTGAAATTGGGCTTCAAGATCAACCGATGTTTTTTTATGACGTATTGATAGAAAGAGTCGCTACGGTGGCTCTTTCTATTTGTATGTATATTTAATGTGTGTCAGGCATTTTTCATTTTTGCTGATAGAAAATGGTTACTTTGGACACTCTGTAAGCATATATAAGAAAAGGTTAAGGTTTTAATGATTTTAAGATGTAAGGTTATGATGAATAATTACGACAAGATGATTGAGGAGAAGGTACTGAAGGTGTTCTCCGAGATGGAAAAGAGAGTGTCCGCTGAGGACATGGTGAGAATCCGTGAGGCATACGAGTTGGCGCGTATAGCTCATGCTGACCAGAAACGTAAGTCGGGTGAGCCTTACATCATTCATCCGATTGCTGTGGCTAATATCGTGGCAGAGGAACTGAAGTTGGGGGCCAATCCCGTGATTGCTGCTTTTCTGCACGATGTGGTGGAGGATACTGCCTATACAATGGATGATATCCGTCAGCGTTTCGGTGACGATGTGGCCTTCCTGGTGAGTGTGGTGACGAAAAAGAGTACAGGGCAGTATGAGATTTCAAAGCAGGTGGACAACTACAAGCAGATGCTCAACTCCATTCACTACGACATTCGTGCGCTGCTGGTGAAGCTGGCCGACCGTATGCATAATATGCGCACACTGAGTAGTATGCGTCCTGATAAGCAGATGAAGATTGCTGGAGAGACGGACTTTTTCTATGCTCCGTTGGCCAATCGTCTCGGGTTGTACAATGTGAAGATTGAACTGGAGAATCTGAGCTTCCGCTATCGTTGTCCGCATGAGTATGAATATATTTCAGCGCTAATTGATAAGGATCGGGAGACTAGGCAGGAGCGTCTGGATGCGTTTATAGAGAAAATACGTAAGGTGCTGGATGCCGACGGCATCAGGGTAAAGGTTACGGCTATCTATCGCGCTCCTTATAGCATCTGGAGAAAAATGCGCAAATCGGGCGATGACTTTAACCATATACCGTTCCGTCACTTTGTGGAGGTTATGTTCTTCTGTGAAGATATGAAAATGGAAAAGGATATGGCACTGCGCATCTACGCTAGTCTGACGAATGCCTTTAAGGAGAAACCTTGTGGGATTCTCAACTATATTGACTCTCCGAAGGAGAACGGATATCAGTCCTTCCACGTGCAACTGCTTTCTGACTTTGGTTGTTGGGAGGAGGTGCACATCAGTAGTGAGCGTATGGTGCGTGCCTCACAACTGGGGGTGGTTGCAGAGCGTAGTGAGGACAATGTGCGCCGATGGATAGAAAAGTTCAGAACTGTGCTGAAGGACTTGGAGATTCATCAGAAGGAAGGGGGCTTTATAGAAAATGTGGTGACAACGTTCTACAACGACGACATCATGGTGTTCACTCCCCATGGCATGTCGGTCAATCTGCCTAAGCGGGCAACGGCCTTGGACTTCGCCTTCGAAATTCATAGTGATATTGGCGAACATGCCCACTATGCGCGCATCAATGGGCAGTTGGCATCCGTAAAGACTGTACTGCATCGTGGCGATATAGTGGAGATTGCCACCAATCCTGATATTCATCCTCAGCAGGTGTGGATGGAACATGTGCTGACTTACAAGGCTAAGGGTTTTCTGAAACGCTACTTTGCCAAACAGGAAAAGCCTGCCTATCATTTCTGCAATCACTGTCGTCCCATACCTGGTGAAGAAGTTGTTGGTTTCAAGGAAAATGATGGTAGCATTACGGTTCACAAACGTAACTGTCCGGTAGCCATAGGATTGGCTTCTCAGCAAGGTGACTCCATCGTCTCGGTTGACTACCATGAGAGTCCTACCGTACTCTATCCTGTTGCCATACAGATTCTGGCCGTTGACCGATGCCATCTGTTGAGTGATATGATCAATAGTATTACGAATGAGCTAAACCTCTCCATTGTTTCACTCAACACGAATACTGTTGACTGTATTGTGAACTGCACCATCACATTCTCAGTACACTCTTTCAATGAGTTGCAGACGATTATTGAGCACGTTTCTGCCATTGATGGGGTAGAGGAGGTGAAGAAAATATATGATTAAGGAAGGTGTAGTCAAAATTCCTAAACTATTTTAATTATTAATGCGAAAAGAGTGAGTTCGTGGTAAAATAAGTAACTTTGCCTTTGATTATATCGAATTTGTGAAATGGATTACCTGCCCAAAGACCCTGCTATTCTGGTATCGAGTATCAACATGCTTCTGAGAGACGAAGAGTTTGACAGTCTCGAATCGCTATGCTATGCCTTCAGCAGAGAGCCTAAGGATATTAAGAACTATCTCATTGAATATGGCTTTGTTTGGAGCGAGCATCAAAAACAGTTCAGACCTATTGGCTACGACGAATGATAACGAAAGACAGCATAGAGACCGCATACAGTTTTCTGCATCAGAAGCGGAATGTATATATCCATTCTTCGCTCGACTGGCAGAAGGATGATATCGAGTATGCCATTGGTATGTACGTGGATGATATGAGTCCTGAATTGTATGAATCGATAGCAGGCGGCAGAACTGATTTCCTCCTTGACCACAACCGGTTTGGAGAGGACATTGCTCAGGCTGTCGAGATGTTGGAAGAGATGCTATAACGTATTGAAATGGAGTGATATTCTAAAGAAGAAATGATCCGCGACTTCATTGCCATAGATTTTGAGACGGCCAATCAGCAGCCCTCCAGTGTCTGCTCTGTAGGCGTCGTCATGGTGCGTAATGGTCAGGTGGTTGACAGGTTCTACAGCTTGATTCAGCCTGAGCCGAACTACTACAATTACTGGTGCCAGCAGGTGCACGGACTGAGCCAATGCGATACTGATAATGCACCTGTGTTTTCAAAGGTTTGGGAACAACTGGAGCAACGCATTGCCGATGCTTTTTTCTCTGAACAGGCTTGCGATGATATAAGATTCCAGATAGCCACCCTGCCTTTTGTGGCCCATAATGCCCGCTTTGACGAAGGATGCCTGAAGGCGGCTTTCAAGGTGTATCAGATGGACTATCCCGATTATCGCTTCTACGACACCCTTGCTGCCTCACGCCGACAGTTTGGCCGTTCGCTGCCCAACCATCAGCTCCACACCGTTGCAGCCGCCTGTGGCTACGACCTGCAGAACCATCACCACGCGCTGGCCGATGCCGAAGCCTGTGCCGCCATAGCATTATACATTTTGTGAGCCTCCCTCGTGGGGCAGGCCCTTCTGCTTGCCGAAGAGATGCACTTTGCCAAGGCTCCGCCTTCACTAAAAAGAGAATCCAGCCCCTCTCCGATTGGAGAGGGGAGCGAATAGACTTATGATGAAAAGGATTAGAACAATTATACTTGCAACGATGATTGCTACAGCAACAATGGCTCAGGGCGTGATCGATGTGCACTCGCACATCATCACTCCTGATTTTGTGTCTGCACTCGAAAGTGAGGGGCGACAGATGGATGAGGGATTCCCCTTGCCTAGATACAACGTGGAGAATCATCTGAAGTGGATGGACGAGACTGGTGTGCAGACTTCGGTTCTGACTTTGGCAGCCCCGCAGCCAACATCGGCAGATGTGGTAAGACAAACTAATGAAGCTGCCGCCCGTATTAAGCGCGAACACCCTGGACGGTTCCTTTTCTGTGCAGCCCTGCCACTGCCTGATGTCAAGAAAGCCGTTGAAGAGGCGAAATATGCACTCGATGTGCTGAAGGCCGACGGCATCAAACTGGCAACAAATGTAGGCGGTCAGTATCTTGGTGACCCAGAGCTCGACACGCTTTTCTCGTTCCTCAATGAACGCAAGGCCGTCGTCATCCTGCATCCCCATCGTCCTGAGCCCGTCAACCGTCAGGTGATGCAGCAGACGCCACTCGCCATGCAGGAATATCTCTCTGAGACCACTCGTGCCGTCAGCAATATGATAAGTCGCAATGTGCTGGCTCGCTATAATCATATAAAAGTGGTAGTGCCGCATTGCGGAGCCTATTTGCCGCTGATGGTTCCACGCATGAAATCGCTCACCCCAGTGATGCAGGCGAATCGTCTTGTGGGCAACATCGACTGGGAGGCAAACCTTGCAGCCCTCTATTACGACCTCTCTGGTGCCCATAGCCCAGAGGTTATCCGCACGCTGCTCACCATCACCACACCCGACCATCTGCTTTACGGTTCCGACTATCCCTACGTCGCCCCGCAGGTGCTCACGCAGAGCCTAAAGCGCATGCAGCAGTATCTGACTGAAGAGCCCGACCTTGCACCATACAAGGAGATGATATTGTGGAAGAATGCAAGAAGCCTCCTCCAGCCACAATCCGCTCCCCTTCATCACAGGGATGGGCAAGGGAGTGGGGACCTTCTCGTTCGCATTGCCGAAATCGAGATCTATCCTGAGCACCTCGAAGCCTATTTGGCTGCTGCAACAGAGATTCAGCAGAAGAGCCTGACTGAAGAGCCTAGTGTACTCTGTCTCTTCCCCAATAAGCTGAAAGAGGACAATACTAAAATAAGAATTCTCGAAATCTACGCATCTCAGCAGGCTTATCAGCACCACATTCAGACCGCTCACTTCCAGAAATACAAGCAGGGAACGCTCCACATGGTGAAATCGCTGAAGCTACAAGACCTCACACCGCTCAATCGCGAGACGATGACCAAGATTTTCAAGAGACTTCAGTAAATTCAGGCTCCGATACGCAGGATGTTTGTTGCAGATGGTAAGGAAATAGTTAAATAATAACAATGAAAAGAATAGTAACATTTTTATTTGCATTACTGATGATGAATACATTAGAAGCGCAGAGGCTGACCGAGCGTCAAAAGGGATTGGCAGCATGTGCCTGCCTAATGGCACAGGGGAATATGGAACGTTTGGAGCCTGCCGTATGTATGGCTCTTGACAATGGTGTAACCATCAACGAACTGAAAGAGGCCTTCTCGCAGCTCTATGCCTACACGGGCTTTCCACGCTCGCTGAATGCATTAGGCGTTCTGAATAAGGTGTTGGAAGGCAAAGCCTCCAGACAGTCCTCATGGCAGGAAGGCAAGCCTTGGACGCGCCCTGCCGAGTGGGACGATGCCAAGAAGGCATACGAACTGGGTACAAAGAACCAGACGCAGCTTTCAGGCCGTCCATTCAATTACGACTTCTGCCCACAGGATGACTACTATCTGAAGTCGCATCTCTTTGGTGATATCTTTGCCAGCGACCAGCTCTCGCATGCCGACCGCGAGATAGTGACCGTTGCCGCTTTGAGTGGGCTCGAAGGCGTTGCTCCGCAGTTGGCTGCCCATAAGCAGGGAGCCGTCAACATGGGAAATAGTCAGGAACTCGTAGATGAGCTCTGTGCATGGTTAGATAATGAGGGGTATACCCTACATAGCAAATTCCCCAAGGGCGTGGCCAACGTGAACTACGCTCAGTATTTTATTGGCGATAGCTTTGTTGCTCCAATAAACCCCGCAAACCTTGGCGAAAAAGAGACAACCGTAATGCCCATTGTCAACGTTACCTTTGAGCCTGGTTGCCGCAACAATTGGCACATCCATCATGGGGCTCATCAGGTCCTGATCTGTGTTTCAGGTAAGGGCTGGTATCAGGAATGGGGCAAAGCTCCTATCGCTCTCCATCCTGGTGTAGTTATCGACATCCCAGAGGGTGTGAAGCATTGGCATGGTGCACAGAAGGACTCATGGTTCCAGCACTACACCACCCACGTCAAAACAGGCGGGGAGGAATCTAACGAGTGGCTGGAACCAGTAACAGACGAAGTGTATAACAAGCTGAAATAAATTTTGGTTATTTCAGACAGGGCTTTCTTCGGTGGAGGAAGGCCCTGTTGTTTTAGTGCGCTACAAATCTTTTTAAGTATATATAAAAGAACTTCGGAAACATTTTCGATTTTTTGTTTGCGGCTATTTTGCGGCTATTTATGCAAGAACCGATTCTGTTTCTTCGTCCTGAGTGCGCCAGATAGTATCGAAGTCAGTCATTGTTCTGAAAGCTTAAGCAATCGGTTAATGTTGTATTCAAGTTCTTCCAAGTCAATGAACTGAGATCCACGATATACTTCCTTGCCATCCATCAGAAGCAATACCGTAGGGCCTGAATAGACTAGGAATCTACCTGCAATCAAAGGTTCTTCGGTGATATCTGTATAGAAAGAAGTCAGGGACGGGAACAGGTCTGCCAACCTCATCACTTTATCAAGCATGACATTGCAGACTCCACAATCTGGAGCCTTGATGTAGAACAGACATATGCCGTTATCCGTTATGGTCTGCTCTATATCTATTATGTTAGTCAGGTGCTTCATCAATTCTTACCGTAAATTCGGATTTATCTAATGCGTCTCCATTTTTGAGAACAGGTTGATTATTATAACGCCAGCCATTCTTCCATTTGCTCTCTGATGATATGCCCTTCTTATAGATATACGTGGTATAGCCAGGAGCGTAGGAGTCATAGACCTCGCTGAGGAACTGACCTACCAGTGTGAAACCATGTTGTGGGTAGTATTCGTGGGTGCAACTGGTGTCGGTCCAAAGGTATAGATGCCTCAGGTCTCTGTGTAGGAACTCATCCATCATTTCCTGCAGCAACAGTTTCCCACAGCCTTTCTGATTGCTGATGAAGAGCGATAGTTTCACTTCGCCGTCACTCATGCACTGCACCGTTTTTCCGTCAACCTCCAGCATATAGTCGGCCAATAGACGGAAACGTTCAAGCTCATGGTCGGTCATCTGTGACTCAATGTTCTCGCGCCATTGGCTGACATCTGCCTTGTCGTCATGGAAGTTGGCAAACAGCACCCCATGAATCACGCCATCATCGCCCACGGCCTTCAAGGCAAGCGAGGGATTGCTATAGTTATAGCGAAGGATATACTCTGCCACTGCATCGATAAACCACTGCCGTTCGTCGGCATAAAAATCGCCCCATGCACCAGCAGCCAGTGGTGCTGCTTTAGCAAAGTCATCATTCGTGAATTTCTCTATTTTCATTTCTATTATTGCCTCATGCTTTATTTAAGTTATGTAATACTCTGAAAATTGGAATTTACTTGATTGAAATCCCCTTTAGACATGAACATTATCTGACAAGCCTGAATCCCCAGTGCATCGTATTCAGCTGTCCAAACACAGGAACCCAGAATGCGCCTAACATTTCCGTGTAGCGAGACATGGAAATATCGCCCATGTCGAAAGTGTCTGTCCATCCAAAATCATGAAGGATTTCCATATTTCATTTAAACGAATTTATTTATCTCATTAAAATCTTTATTTGAATCTTTTGAAATCAGATATCTCCATATCGATGACAAAAGTCATTAATGGTTCCAATGTTAATCTGTTACCACTTCAGAGAAATGCTCCTTTCCCCAGGCTATCAGAGCCGTAAGTGCAGGCATCAGCGATTTGCCTGTGTCTGTCAGGGAATACTCCACTCGGGGTGGAACCTCCGGATAGACCTCACGATGAACAAGGTGACTCTGCTCCAGGTTCTTCAGCGTCTGCGAGAGCATCTTCTGAGAACAATCCGTCATCAGACGGCGGATCTCATTGAAGCGCAATACACCCGTCTCGCTAGTGTGAAGCATATAGAGCACCAGCATGGACCACTTATCACCAAAACGACTCACTACTTGCCTGATAGGACAGGCTAAATACTCTGCTTTGATATCTGCCATAATATACTTATTAGAGCGCAAAGGTAACCAATAGTTACCGAATTACCAAATTACACTTAGTTAATCTGAGTTAATTTCACTTTCGCAGAAGTCCGATAACATCACAATTCCTACTTTTTGGTAACTATCTCACCAAAAAGTGCCTTCTTGTGGGAATGAAAAACTTACCGTACCTTTGCACTCGCAAACAAGAAACAAGTAACAATTTAAACAGATAAGCATTATGAAACAGATTGAAACAATTAAGAGTGGTAAGAATTTCAGCGCAGTAAGCGTAGGTAAGATGGACGAGATTATCGAGCATGTGCTGCCGATGGGTCCTGGTGTGACGATTCAAGGCAAGGTGTTTGCCGGGCAGGCCGTGGGTGCTACGGGCAGCGAACTGAGTTTCCAGACGCTGGTGCCTGGTCAGGACAGCGGTTTCCTGCACACTCACAAGACTCACGAGGAACTTTACATTATCCTGAAGGGTGAAGGTCAGTATCAAGTGGACGGTGAGATTTTTCCAGTCAGCGAAGGCACCATTATCCGCGTTGCTCCCGATGGCAAGCGTGCACTGAAGAACACCGGCAGCGAGAACCTGACGATGCTCTGCATCCAGTACAAAGCCAATGCCTTCACCGAGGCTGACAGTCCCATGACTGATGGTGTAATCCTGCAGGAAGAACTGAAATGGTAAGCGAGATGTTCGACAAAGCAATTCAGTTCCTGAAAGACCACAAAGAGATCGCCCTTGCCACCAGCGAGGGCAATCTTCCTAAGTTGCGCATCTTCCAGATTATGAAGCAGGAAGGGCATGTGCTCTACTTTGCCACTTCTGCACAGAAGGCTGTCTATCGGGAGTTACGCCAGAATCCCAATGTTGAGATACTGGCATACGCAGATAATATATCCGTCAGATGCTCTGGCATGGTAAACTTCAATGTAGAGGATGATGTGAAACGATGGATATACGACAACAACCCTGTATTGCCCCGTCTTTATACGAGCTATGACCAGATGGAATATTTCTGTTTGCCAATAGCAGAGATGGACTATTACGACCTGTCTCCAACACCGCCTGTATTCAAGCATTTCGACCTGATGACGGGTGAAGTCAGTAACGGCTTTGTCGGTGAGCGATTCAAAAACAAATAACTTAGTATATATTCAAAAAAGGTAATGGCAATGGACAGGCTGGAGAATCTAAAGAACATCATTATGTATCTGATGGCTGACGAGCATGTCAGCCATCGGATTCCTTCTACACTCGAAGAGCGGCAAAGGATGATGCGGGCATTGATGAACGTTTGGAGCAGCGAGAGCATTCAAGCTTGCTTGGAAGGCCGAGTCGCGACAAACGAAGACGAAGTCAACGTTTGGAGCAGCGAGAGCATTCAAGCTTGCTTGGAAGGCCGAGTCGCGACAAACGAAGACGAAGTCAACGTGTGGGAGCCAAGACCTATCAGCGAAGACTTTCTGAAAATGCAGGATGCCGAACTTCAGATGCAGTGCGAGGACAAAGGCGTTGTGGAAATCTCAGACATCACACCTCAGACCTCAGACATCCTTCTCTGGCAGGGTGACATCACTCGTCTGAAGGTGGATGCCATCGTCAATGCGGCCAATGCACAGGCTTTAGGGTGCTGGGCACCGCTCCACAACTGCATAGATAACTGCATCCACTCTGCTGCAGGAATTCAACTTCGCAAGGAATGTAACGACACCATGCAGGGGCGGCTTCTGGCTACTGGCAATGCCTTCATCACCAAAGGGTACAACTTGCCTGCCAAGCATGTAATCCATACCGTTGGCCCGATTATTCCCGACGGCATTCCCACCAAGGAACAGGAAGATCAGTTGGCAGCTTGCTATCGCAGCAGTCTTGACCTTGCAGAGAAAAATGGACTGGAGAGCATCGCCTTCTGCTGCATCTCCACGGGCGTATTCCACTTCCCCAACCAGCGAGCAGCAGAAATTGCCATTGAGACTATCAAGTCATACCCCCGACATTCACTTAAAACGATTGTATTCAATGTTTTCCTCGACAAAGACCGTGACATCTATGAGCAGCTTCTCGGAGCGTGCCCAATGGCTTAAAGAGCAGATTGCCAATGCTGACTATATCCTGATTGGGGCAGGCTCCGGCTTGTCTGCCGCTGCCGGACTTGACTATGCTGGTGAGGACTTCCGCAGGGAGTTCCGCGAGTGGATTGACCGCTATGGCATAGCCGACCTCTATTCTTCGTCATTCTTTCCTTTTGAAACAGAAGAAGAACGCTGGGCCATGTGGGCAAAGCACATCTGGTTCAGCCGCTATCGGACAGGGGCATTGCCGCTATACAAGAAACTACTGAAGATGGTGGACGGTAAAGATTATTTCGTTATCACCACCAATGTTGACGGTCAGTTCGAAATGGCTGGATTTGACACTGATCGCATCTTTGCCACGCAGGGCGACTACTGCTATTTCCAGCCAGCATCAGGTGCGCCCAAGGAACTGTATAATAATCAGGAGTGGGTGGAACGTGCGCTGCCAGCCATCCATGACTGCCGCATACCCACGGAACTGATTCCCCATACCCCCGACGGCCAGCCCGTCAGCATGAATCTCCGCTGTGACGACACTTTCGTGGAGGATAGCCACTGGCACCAGCAAGCCCAACGTTACAGCGATTTCGTGCGCACGGCATCCGACCGGCGGCTCCTGCTCTTAGAATTTGGCGTGGGCTTCAACACGCCCGTCATCATCCGCTTCCCCTTCGAGCAGATGGCCGCACAGTTTCCAGACACCACGCTTGTCCGCTTCAACCGCGATTATCCCCAGCTGACTACACAAGGCATCAGCCGATACGTGGCTTTCTCCGAAGGCGTGGAGCAAATAGTTATGTGACAAATTTCTTAGTGGAGCTTGATTACGTTTGCCCAGCGGGCAGCATAGTTGGCAATGTGAGTGTGCAGGGTGTCCTTGTCGCTGATCATGCCAATTGCCCATTCGTGCTCCCGTTTATTCATAGATCATCCTAATTCAGGCATAAAGTTACGGATTTATCTCCGAAATTTATCAGAAATGACTAATTTTGCAAAATTGTTTAAGTAACAAGGTCTTGGCAGTTTAGAGTCCCTTGATAAGGGACGGCTATAATGCAGGGATTAAGAATATGAAGAAAGTAATGTTTATGCTGGCAGTAGGACTCATGTGCCTGACTGCCTGTGCCCAGAAGAAAGGCGGAGAAAGAGGGCCGCACATGGGTGGCGGTATGAGTGTTAACAAGGATTCTGACAGCACGTTTGTTGCCTTGAAGAACGAGACACTGAAGAAGTTCAGACAGCTCACCTTCGAGGATGCCAAGACAGGCAAGACGATGGAGTATAATCTGCTGATTCCCGAAGGTGCAGAGGCAGGTCAGAAACTCCCTTTGTTACTCTTCATGGCCGATGCCAGCACTGCCGGTAAGGAGGTGACGGCTCCGCTCACTCAGGGCTATGGAGCGTTGGAGTTCGCCTCAGACAGGGATCAGAAAGAGCATCCATCGTTCGTATTGGTTCCCCAATACACGGACTGGGCTGTGCAGGATGATTGGAGCACCACTGACGAGGTAGAAATGACCATTCGACTGCTTCAGACCCTCTGCAAGGAATACAATGTAGATACCAACCGTCTATACACCACAGGACAGTCAATGGGTGGCATGATGTCGTTCTACTTCAACATCACATATCCCGATCTTTTTGCGGCCTCATTGTTTGTTAGCAGTCAGTGGGACACCTCGAAAATGCAGGACTTTGGCAAGAAGCATTTCTTCTACATCGTGGCTGGTGGCGACCAAAAGGCTTCCGACGGCATGAGAGACCTGGCGAAGGTGCTGAAGGAGAATAATGCAAGGGTTGACTCTGCATCTTGGAGTGCAAAATTGCCGTCTGCGGAACAAGAGAAGTTGGCAGAAAAACTGATTGCCCGTGACGGCAATATCAACTTCATCCGTTGGGAGGCAGGAAGCGTACTCCCCGAATCGGGCAAGGGTATGGAGCACATGGCATCCTTCGACTATGGATATAAGATTGCCGCAGTTCGCGACTGGCTGTTCAAACAGAGTAAATAGACTTTGACAAATCTAAACCGACAGATGAAAAGATTATATATTGAGCGTGTCGACTTGAATAAGGCTGATGACGAGTACCCTATGACAGTGCGCATCGTTCTTCAGATGAAGGATCATGTGGATGGACTTCTGCTCGAAGAAGCAGTTGCTGCAGCACAGACGAGATACCCCTACTTGTGTGTCAAACTTGGTGTCGAACGCGATGCTGACGGCAGCGAGCACTATGTCTATCATGACAATCCACGGCCTTGGAAAGTCACTGGTAGCCGCCAGCCGGTATGCTTGTGCAGTGAAGAAGCCAACGAACATCTGATGGCTTTTTCATGGTGGGACGATTGCGTGGCATTAGATTTCTTTCATGCGCTCATCGACGGGACTGCCGCCTATCGCATCCTCCGGACATTGCTCTATGAATACTGCCTGCGACGCTACGATAGTGAATTAGACCCTACAGGAGTCTGGAAGACAGGTGACATCATCGACGAGGCAGAATGGACTGATCCTGCCACGCTGCCAAGACCTGCGAGCATCCATCCGCAGCAGCTACCAGAATTTCCTAAGGTTATCAATCTGGCTACCGATGCCATCGTACCCCTTGCTGATAAGAAGGAAGTGATTCAGATACGTATCTCTGAGGAGCAGATAATGAAACGTGTGCGCGCTTGCGGTGCCACACCAACTTCTTTCCTAACCCTGCTTTTGGCAAGAGCCATCGCCCGTCTGCATCCAGAGAGTGCGCCTCTGACGCCAACCGTTATCGTAGCAGTTGATTTAAGAAAGGCGCTCGGGACCACTGCGGCACACCATTCACAAGTTGGCGGACTATTCCTGCCACTGGGACAAGATATGCAGCAGGCGGACTTTGAAACTCAGGTAGCAGCTTTCCGCAGATTAATAGCCGATCAGACTTATCCAGACAATCTGCAAGACTATTTCTGGCAGACCCAAGACCGGATGGAAAGGGTGGAACAGCTGCCCACGCTTCAAGCCCGCTATCAGGCCTCCGCTCCAATCAACCAACTGTGTCTGCAGTACGCTTCGTGCGTGTTCAGCTATGTAGGGAAGGCACATCTAGGGGCTGCCGAACGATATGTCAAGGAGATGCGAACAGAGACTGACTCCGCCTTTATGATAGTGGTAGAAGTCAGTGCCGCCGCAGGCGTTTTCTGCATCAGTTTCATGCAGCGGTTTACGACCGATGTCTATCTTGATACATTCCTCGACGAGCTGCATCAGCAGGGGCTGACTTACGAGATTACTGACCGTCATCCGCTACAGATAGCCCCCATTGCCGATTATCGAAATGCTAAGCCGAAATGAACATAGAAGACGATGGTGAGCACCAATCGTCCTATCGCGAGTATTGCCTGTCATTAGGCAATGACATAGAAGAGAAGCTACCATTCCAGAAGTTTAAGAGCGGAGAGGGCGTATTGGTGTTTTACGTCTCAGGCCACATGTTCTCATTCTTCGATTGCAATGATTTCTCCGTTATCTCGCTGAAATGCCAGCCAGAACGCATTGAAGATCTTAAGGCACAGTATGAGTGTATCGGGAACCCGTACAACGAATCACCCAAACACTGGATAGGCATCAATCCCGCTACGGCTCCTGATGAACTGCTGAAGGAGCTTACACGAAACTCCTACGAAATTGTCAAGGCGAAGTATAGGAAAGTAAGGAAGAATGTTTAAACGAGTTTAATAAATTGTCAGTATAGTTTAAGCGAGTTTAAATTCCGTGCCAGTTTGACTTCAGCGATTGTCATTCTTGCACGGATTCTTTCTATAGGCATGTACTTTGCTTATCTGTTAGTGAAAGCCGAAGCAAAAGGCCACGGGTAGGCGAGCTTGCTCGGGAATGAGCAGAGGCGATCAAGGCTGCGATTAAGCGAGAGAAGATCAAAGCTCGCTTTGAATCTTCCGAGCGAAAGCAGACTCGACCGAAAGGTCAAGAACAAACAAGTTAAACTAAAAGTATAATTAGGAGGTATTGATTATGTTGAACGGATTAATGAAAAGCAATGGTTGGTTCCCAACAATGTTTGATGATTTCTTTAACACTGATTTCATGCCTCGTGCCAATAGTACAGCACCCGCAGTCAATGTCAAGGAGAGTGAGAAGGCCTACACGATGGAACTTGCAGCTCCAGGCATCAAGAAAGAATATTGCCGCGTAGGCATCAATGACGAGGGCAACCTCACCATCGCCATTGAGGACAAACAGGAACACAAGCATGAGGACAAGCACCATCACTATCTGCGCCGTGAGTTCAGCTACTCAAACTACGAACAGAACTACGTGCTGCCAGACGATGTGGTGAAAGACCAGATTTCTGCCAAGGTGGAGGACGGCATCCTGACCATCACCATACCGAAGACCGAACCGAAGAAGAAAGTCACCAAGGCTATTGAGGTCTCGTAAACAGTTCATCTTGTTAAATAGTAAATCCCTGACTTGCTTTGCAGGCCAGGGATTATTGTATAAAATCGCGGAAAGAAAAGAGTCAGAGCTCTTCGTATTCCCTTTCGAAATGCAATTATAGAAAATTTAGTGTCACCGTCACTCTTAACGTTCTGTAAGACTGGTCATTAGGCGTGACGGTGACACGTATTTTAAGGCGTAATCTTCAGAAATCTGCTAAATACAATAGTTGGACGCAGCCAATGAATCTCAGGGACAGCTCAACTGATACAACTCCTTAGCGTGAATCAAAGTTCCTGTCCCCCCCCTGATTCGTAAGAGGTGGAGTAGGCTAAGGTTCCTTCTCCACTTCTTTTTCGTCTTAGATTTCGTCTAATCCCGTCTAAATTCTCGTCTATGCTCGTCTAAATCTTGCTTAACGCCACGTAAATTTTCTAATCGAGGAATTCCCTAAATAAAGGGGATTCAGAAGATTCTCGCTTAAAATCTTGCTTAAAAGTCACGTAAATCTCGCTTTAATTCCCCGTCTAAACTCGTCTAAATTTTCGTCTAAGCTCGTCTAAATTCGTCTAAATTCGTCTAAGATTCTTTTCGATGCCACATTCTGTCTTCGTCAAGCCAGATTTCATCGTTCTTATGCATCTTGTAAAGCAGGTTCTTTATCTTCGCCATCTTTTGCTCTTCGGTGAAATCTACAGGCAGCTTGTTCCAAAGCAATTCGTTAATCTGTTTCCTGCTTAAAACCTTGTGGTCGTTCAAGGCTTTCATAATCCATTCCTGACATTCTGCGTCGTTGAACCCCTTTTTCAAAGTATATTCCACCTGGGTATTAGTCGCCTTTGCGACCTGCTTTGAAACATACAAGTGAGGTTTCCTACCTTCTATCAGTCCCTCCTTCCTCAGTTTCTTTATGGCATTGTCATTTATAGGCTTTCCTTTCTGAACCTGGTCCAGTAACACCGCATCCATCAGCGACATGTCCTGATTGGCAAGCAGCATTAGACTGTAGTTCTCATCGATGATGGTGCCAGGCAGATTGAGAATGACCTCATCCGCAGTTGACAGGTCATAGTCTGGCATTGGCAGATAGCGGTCTTTCTGACTCTGGTACATCTTATGGATACCATAACCCTGCGTATCTATCATTCTGATGTTCACCATGGCCTTCACGAGTGCAGGATTGCGATAGCTCTTAGGAGTCTTCTCACCAGTGATATACTCTTTGTAGTCCCCTTCATAGAAGTTTCCATCATTCTGAAACTTCAATGAATCCATATTCTCAGTCACAATAATTCTGGCATTCTTCTCATATTGTTGGTGGGCTATCGAGTTGTGCATACCTTCGAGTATACTCTGCGTATCATACTTCCACACCTCTGCTGGTATCAGCGAATCTTTAGGATAAATTTTGAAGCGATAGTTGCGTATTCTGCCGAGCAATTCAGTTGTCGTGAGGACAAACGGGATGGTATAAATGTCGCCAAACACCTGTCCATCTTGAAAACACTTCCATACAATCTGAGCTATGTGATGCAGTTTGTGAGCAGACGTTTCCTTGCCCACCAGTAACAGTGTTGTACGTGTCACTTTTCCGTCGATTGTCAGTCCTGCCTTGTCAAGAAACACCTTGTCTTCCCAGCCATCACATTCTTTTGCAAGCGTTGGATAACGCTGTTTGTAACCTTCGCGAGCCTTAGCTATAGCCTCTTTGTCAAGGTCATCTATTGTGGCATCTACAACAACCTCGGCAGTCCAATCTTCATTCACCGTCTGCCTGCGTATCTCCTCATACTTGCTCATGTCAAGAGCCACCAAACTCTCACCCCGTCGGGCATAGAAGTGTCCCTGCCAAGCCATCGGAATACCGCGAGGCGCAGCAGGTATCTGGAACATCAGCACCCGCTTCCCTTCAATCTCCAGTTCGAAAATGTCCCTGAAGGTGTTACCGTCTGTGGTATGCTGCGACAAGTCATACTTCAACTTCTGCAGGCTCTTCATGCCGTTCTTGTACGACGTACCCAGTATCTCGCGCGTCTTGTCATGCACACCAAACACCAACCAAGCAAAGTCCTTATTCCTCAGATTAGCCTCATTGCTCAGTGCTGAGAAATACTTACCCAGTTCGTCGAAACTGAAGCTGTTCTCCGCCTTTTTGAACTCCACCACCTCATTCTCGTGATGGTAGCGCAGATTATTGAATGTTTCCTTTATGTTCATCATCTCTTATCTCGTTTGCAAAATTAATCAAATTCTTCGACTTTAGTCTTAGACTGTTCATTCAAAATGCTTTCGCAGAATTTTTCCATCTCAGGCCAAAACTTCAAGCCTATACGTTTACATTCTTTATACATTTCTATACCTTGTTCCGAAACATGTAGTTTCCCAAGTATATTTAGTTCTTTTTCAAACCCAAGACTAAATTGATTGTACATAATATCAAAGAAATTACTATACGAATTGTCAATTGTATACAGGTGGTTATCTTGTAAACATTGTATCACACTAGACCGTTCCAAAAGGAACTTCCCTGCTAAATCAAGTTCATCTTCGTAGATTAATCGCGACGATAACTTTTCTTTGACTGAAAGATATTCACAGAAATCTTTTATGGGATTACACATCCTACTGAAAGTCAACAATATCGTTTCTAAGTCATCAATGCAGAAACAGGAGGGAACAACTTCAATATCCTGAGCTAAAAGCAGTGAAGGATTGTTTTGTATAAGCGAATATCTCTCTTGGGTTACAATTACAATGTGAAGTTCTTTAAACTGAGTGGTATCCACCTTCCACATTACCGTGTCTGAGTCTTTTTCGTAAATTAAAACTGTATGCTGAGACTTTAAAACATTAAGCACTTCGGTTGCTTGCTCATAACCTTCTAAAATAGATTTCTCAAATTGCTGTTTAATGATATGATAAGATTTCTCCTTATCTCGTGAGTATTTCCGTAGTTTATTCGATTTACATTCTATAATGAAAACCTTGTCCTTGGAAATAAACAAAACATCTTTTTCATCTCCATGTGGAGAAATGGCATAATTGCAAAATAACAGTCCGTCTTTGTCTAACATGCTTACTAATTCACAAGTTTTGCTCTCAATAGCTTTGGATTTAGAACGTGACAGGGATTCCCCCTTAATGTAAGTCAACTCTTCCAAATAGTGATAGATAGCGACAGCCAATTGTATATTATAAAACAACATGAATTTCCCATTAGGGAACATAATAAGAGGCTTTTTCATCAACGGATTATCATACTGGCAATAATACACCAATTCTTGGTCTTGAAAGTCAGAGTTGATGGAAACAGAGAACTTGTTAAGCAATTCTTCTGCCAATGCCGAGTCTATCAAGGTGTAATCTGAGCTCGAAAACTGATAAGTTTCATGCAGAGAAAGTGGCATAAAGAACTGTTCGTCATAGTTTTCTGTTACAAGACTAATTGAATGAGCAGATGGAGGCTCCCCATTTACTATCCGTTTGAATCCCATCTCTGCTTTTGCAAATGCAATCCTATTCGTGTCAATGTAAAAGTTGATAACTTGTTCTATTGAAAATCCCTCATGTTCAATAATTTGTTTTTCAAATGGGCCAAAGACTCTTTCTATGCGGTCAAGCTCTTGTTCTTGATAGAGTAACTCTGTGTTATAGAATTTGCTGGCAAAGCAAGCTTGTGCTATCAATGCTTTCTTCTGATTCTCCGTTAGAATATCCTTTGTTAATAGGTCATTGCCATCGTGAATTTTTCCATATAAACGCTGAATCTCATTCAACAGGGAACTAATATCCTCTATTTCGCTTGTAGATATTTCGCAATTTCCTTTTGAGGATAAAAGCAGTCGGATAACATACCCTGTCTGCATCACTGTTGACAGCAATGTGTCAAACTTGTATTCAGAAGTCATTAGTGAGCAATACTGTAACATGAGGAATGCCGGAATTGCTGTTCTCTTGTCAATAGTAGATAGCATTTCCCGAAGTTCCCTTGTCTTCAGGGTAATCTCTTCTAACACCTTTGTGTTTCCTGTTGATGACCTGTTAATATTCATATCCAATATCCATCATCTCATAGTTCATAAATCCAATGCTCTTCTCCTCCCTGTTATAGAAAGAGAACCGCTGTGCATGATTACATACCCCGTTAAACTTGTGATGCCCATCCCTATTTCCGTTATTTTACTTAAGCCTTATCAATTTCCCCAAACTGCTTTCTTTTATATGGGCTTTGGTGGCATACTTCTCTGCCAGACATTCCACAATGATTCGTTGAGCATCTGTAGCCGATGGGCTCAATGTTATTTCTATATCATGGATGACTTCATCTTTCAAATGCATATAATAGTCATCGAAAGGAAGTGGTTTGTTTTGCAAATAACTATGTGTCGCAATTGTCGAGATTTCTGGGTTTGCCCCTTCAATTAAAGGATTGTATGGAAAGGCATATAAAACAAATCTTGACTCATTTTGAAATTCCCACCTTTTATGCTTGTAATATCCAAATGGTTTATAATCTATTTGTACGTTTCCTCTATCCCCCTTAACATTAGTGATTTTAAATGCATCTTTCGTGTAAGAATAAACATCTTCGACATACCTTATATGGCGATAAAACAAATCGTTATCGTAATCCATAATTGGTAAAAAGAAGTAATTTGGTTTGTTTAGGTCTTGTGGCGGAATTTTTGATACTATATATCCCTGTGCCTTACCCCAACCAAGTTCCATATTAGATATAGGATATTCTTTAAACATTTTTTTCTCTAACCCAATCCTCACACCACCTTCATCACCGCCATACATTTTCCATAAAGGAATGTTTTCTTCTTCGCTCTCCGTCCAGCAGGACACGAAAACATATTTACAAAATTGTACGCCCTTAGATTCCGCGTTACCTTCTTCAACATCATCAACTCTATCCAAACGGTTAAATCTTATTGTCCTATTCTTTAAGATATAGGCCAATGCCTCTATATTGGTATATTGGTATATTCTCATCGCTATATTTATTATTCAATTTTATACGTATCCTCATCCCCCTGCCTTTGCAATTGCTCGCGCAGTTCCGTTGGGGAACACTTGAAGTCGCGCTTGTAGGCGAAATAGAGGTTGGTGCGCGAGCCGAGGCCGCTGCGGTGGGCAACATCAGCCACGGACAGGGAGGTGTAGCGCAACAGGTCATCGGCCATATGAATCTGGTAGGCTTGGCGGAAATAAATGCCACGCATACCGCTTTTGTTATCCGCTTAGTCCAACGATTCTGGCACATCATCAATATCTTCTTCCTCGTTCTCTTTATTCAAGAATCCAAGAAAAACTCTCAGGAATGCGGTCTCTTTGAAGAAGTAATTAGGATTATCCTCAAGTTTCTCTTGCATATAGTCGAAACCGAAGTTGGCATATTGCTCCATCTTGTCAACAAGCATATCCACGGCCTTGCGAGGTGTGATGTCGCCTTTGTCAAATGCTATGAAGTCTATGTCTGTTCTTGCAACAAGGGCAGCGAAGATATACCGCTGGAGGTCGGAATATTTAGTACGCCCAAGTCGTGCCTCTCTGCTGCCCCATTCGCATATTGGCCAGCCAAAATGTTTCCTTTTAGCTTTGTCCTCGACCAAAGGCTTTGTTTGGTCATAGTACAGACCGATGAAAAAAGCCAGGATGAACATCTCATATCCTGGTCCGAAAATCTTACCGCGCACATCTTGATACTGGTTAACGCCTTTGCCGTAATCAGTAAAGGGAATGAGGACTGTGTCCTGATATTTCTTTTCCCATTCAGGGTCTCTCTTACCCCACAAGTCAAATAATGATTCCATACTCTACTTCAGTTTTTCTACGATTGTACGAATGGTTGCCATATTGTTTACGTCGAAGCCTTTGGCTTTCTTTATACGATATACAGGACACTCCAGTCTTTGAATATCATTCTTACGCACTTCTCCCTTAGTGATAAAATCCTTGGTCACGATGATGCACTGCTTCTTCACATTGCTAATCACGTTATAGAACTCGCCTTCCTTTGAGTCGCCAAACGATGAAGTGGCCGCATCGAATATCAACGGATAATCCTCTTCACGTTTCTGCTGCGTAAAGTCGGAGATGGCGAAGAGCACCGATATATACATCACTGTTCGTTGAGACCCAGAAGGTTTCTTGATCTCTGTGCCATTCGAGCTAAACAGATGAATCTCCGTTGAATCATCTGCCGTCTGTATCAGCCTTATCTCACCGTGGAAGTCGTTGGCACTCAGAGCAGCCACATAATGGTTGGCCCTTTCCTCCATTTCAGCAAGGAATCTCCGTAAATTTTCTTTCTTGGCATTCTGGAAAGCACGAGCTATTTCCTCCAATGCACGATGTACGTCGCGCAGCGTCTTCACCTTCGAACTGGCAGGGGTCAGAGCGTCAAGCCTTTCTTGCAATTCTTTCAACTGTTCCGTCTTCAGTTTCAGTTCCCCGTTCAGTTCCGTCAGCCTCACCTCTGCACGGTTTTTCTGTTCAAACAATCCTTTGATGTCGTTATACTGACTTTCAAGCAGCGACTCAGAAACGTTTCCGGCTTGTATCAGCAGGCGTGCCTTTTCATCTACAATGTCCTGAATTTTTCCTTCCACTACCTTTAAATCCTCCTTCAAGCGATCAACCAATTCCAGACGGTCCTTTATCTCGCGGGCAATAGAAGAAACTTTTGCCTCCTGACTACCACTGAGTGATATGCTGAAACTATGCAATTCCTCAATGTAGTCATGCTTAAACAGGCTCTGCTCCTCCAATGACTGCTTTTCCTGTTCCCGCTTTAGCTTTGCCTCCACATGAGCCTTGTACTCCTCTATCTTATGCACCATGAAATGATAAGCCTCTGAATTGTCTTCCACCGTTCGTCCACATACCTTACATATATGGTCGCGCAGCATTTCCTCCATCGTCTCTTGGTCAGGCAAATACCAAGGAAGTTCCGTAGCACCGTTGATGAGCGCCCCCTGCACCTCCTTGATGGTCTCCAATTTCGCAAGTGCCGCCGCCTGCTGCTTGTCAAAATCGCGTTCTTGCTTTCTTTTCTCTCTGCTAAGTGCAGAACATTTCTGCTGAAACTCATTTAAGATAGAAGGAAAGGCACAGAGTATCCACATTTTGTCAAGCAGGGCGTGGCTATAATCCACACTACCTATCTGACCTCTTAACCGTATAGCTTTCTCTTCTTGAGTCTTTAACCTGTTCTGAATATCACGGTAACGCTGAGAAGTTTCTTGGTTCTGCTCCAATTGAGTTAAGCGATTTGAAAACACATCGTATGAAGTTTGTTTGTCTTTGATGTCACTCTTTATATTGGAAATATCTTCGCCAACACGTTTTATCTTGAAATCTAACTCATTGGCCTCTTTGGAAACTTTTGCATCAGACTTCATTTCTTTGGTATAAGCAGCATTCGACTTCTCTTCAAACCTCGCTGTATTCTCTACAAGGACATCAAACTTACGAATGTCAGAAAACTTGTCGACCAACTCTTTTAGTGCCGCAGAATTATCAAACACATCCAATTCCGACTCACCTTTGAACATACTGAATCGTTGGATGAAAGCATCATAACAGCGGTCTATTAAGGCTTTCCCGTTAACAGCCTCGCGCTCTGTCCCGTTCGCTTCATATCCTCTATAACTGATGTTGCCAACTTTGTAAGCATCATTACCCGTTTTTTCAACAGAGAAAGACTTCTCCACGCTTTTCTCGCCATCATGCTCAAAAGACATGTAAACAGAGACTTCGTCCGATTCTCCGATTTCGAGTTTCGATTTCCTCATTTCCGAGACATTATCTATGCTCCCTCTGTCAATGGTTGTATTAAACAGCCATTGCAGGGCTTCAAAGAAGGTCGTTTTGCCATCCCCGTTATCACCCAGTATCAAAGTCAAACCATCCGAAAACTCGAAATGGTTGTTATCTCCATAATAACTACGGAAATTCTTTATTCTTATTTCCTTGATAATCATACGTTATTATATAAATAGGTGTTTATTTCTTTCCATAACTCTTGCATCGTCGCACCTTCATTTGTGCGCTTTATAATTTGAGCGACAGCATTTATGACATAATTGTCAGAATCTAATGCCTGATAGATATTACCTATGTCGGCTGGCGAATACCCGCCAAACTTCATTAGTCTTTCATCAAGCAGCACCGCTTGAAGCATCTTTTCGTTATTTGTAATATAAGCCATATTTTTAGAATAAAGGTAAATTATAGTATGACAAAATCTCTTCTAATTCAGTATATGCATAATCCGCGTTTTCAGACATTACAGCAAAATCGCGAACCCTTTTTAACTCACCCTTCAATAAACTCCGTTCCATATTATAGTTCTCTAGCCCTGATCCGATTTCTGGAGCAACAACCAAATCGTGTATCACTGCCAAATGTTTATCTGGATGTTTTCGTAAGATACGACCTCTCCTTTGAATAAATTGGCGTGGATTTCCTGTACTTGCGCAGAAGATAGCCATTTCACTACGTGGTACATCAACGCCTTCATCCAAACATTTCATAGAGGTAAGCACTTCAATTTCTCCATTAGCATATTTGTCAAGTATTTCATTTCTTCCTTTCACAGCAGAAGTAAACTTTTTGACCGTTGTGGTTTTGCTCACATCTTGAACAATCTGGGTATAAACATCGATGAGGCTGTCTGAATAATCATCATCGACTATCGTTTCCGTAGTATCGAACATATCCGATGTGTTGTCATCAGGCTTGGCTCCTTCTGGTACATATACCAAAGTATATTTCAGATTGCCCTTTTCCGCATAACGATTATGAATAATCTCACGGAAGATGACTTCTTTGTTTTTTGCCTTATGGATAATGCGTTTTCTTTTTAAAAGTAGCCTCATCAAAATATCATCAGACATTGGGAAACTCTCACTGTCAGTATTGAAGAATTTTGCCAATTGAAGTGATATTTGCATATACTCAGCCATTTCAAAATCATCGAGCCTAACAAGATGAGGATAATAGCGATAACGACATAAGAATCCATTATCAATCGCCTCTTGCATGTCATACTCGAAGGTATATCCATCATGGCAGCCAAAGAAATCCATGATTGCATGATTTCCAGTGTCATCAAATTGTCGATTTGGAGTAGCTGAAAGTCCAATTCTGCGAAGGAACTTCACCCCTCCCAGTCTATCCAATATTCTACCTGCCCCCATATTATGAGCTTCGTCGGCAATCAACAACAATTGCCTACAAGTCTTTTTGCTAAAACTTACCAACTCATGGAAGATGGATTCACGAGCAAAAGAAGCGTAAGTAGCAATGATTATAAATGACGGCTCTTCATCTGTTACATTGAAATCTTCTTTCAATTTTATAGCATCAACTTCTGATTTCCAATTTGGATTCTTGGAGCTAACTTTAATAATATGCTTAAAATGAAACCTATTACATTCTTCCTCCCATTGGTCAACTAAAGTAATTGTTGGAACCAATATCAATGCTTTATAGAAATGAAATTTCTTATATATATTCAATAGACAATTTAGGGACGTAAGCGTTTTTCCAGTTCCCGTTGCCATCGCAAAAAGGCCTTTCTGCCCATTTGCTTTCCAATTCTCATAAGCCTGCTTCTGATACTCACGAGGCTCATCAAACGGGAACCGTGGTTCTGCTTCATCTTTTGACAAGACGATAGGATGCTCATTTATCTTTTTTATAAGACTGGTTACTTTTATCTTCGCTCTATCCAAAATAATTTGTACACTTTGGGGTAAATTGTCTATTTGGCATTTTGAAATAAGTTCTATTTCTTCATTTAATAGGTCTCCAATTTCTTTTACTTCAAAATTGCGTACTATACAATCTTTTACCTCTTCCGCTTTAAGATAATTCACTGAGTTGTCTTGACCAGAAAAAGTTCGTTCAAAATCTTCACTTATATCATCAATTCTAAAGACATCACTCTTTCCGTCCCAATCACAAAAAGCCGTAATACTCTCGATATTCGATATTAATGCTGTTCGAGAAAAATTGCATGAACCATCAAAGGCAATTCGGTTAAGTCCATCCGCAAATAGTCCACATTTTGAATGAGCTATACCTTCACCGTCTTTAGGTACGACTATCCTTAATCCTAATCGTTCATTCCTAATTAGCCAAGCAAGGCATTCAAAAAAATGCTTGTCCCTCTCTGACAGTGTATTCTTTACTTCCTGAAGATTCTGCAAGTCGAAATTAGGTATAGTCACATCGGACTCTCCCGCCATTATTGCCAGCTTGTCATCCATGGAAAGAATATCGTTAATGACCATACGCATTCTACCGCCATTATACAAGAAAGTTGCAAAGCCATCCGAAAGTATATTTATTGCAGAAGAAGAAAAGAATCCCAGCTTGATGTCAAATTGTGTAGCATTACACAATGCTTCAGAGAAGAAGCCAATAGGCTCCCATTCTGTTCGCGACCTATATCGGCGATGAGGAGGAAATGTAGCATCCTTAAGCATATTAGGCAAGTTTATATATATCCAATCTTTTCAATTCTTGTAGCACATGCATCGCTTTTTTTGCTAATTCTGGTTGTTTTGACAAATTAGGGAAGGTTGATATACACTTTTTAATTGCTTTATCGTTCACACCTTCAATAGCATTCAGACTTTTTTCATATTTTACTATATCTTTGCTATAATAGAAAGAATCCTCAATGTCTTCAATAATTCTTCTAATTGCATTGCCTTTTTTGAAGTTTTCTTTTAGTTCTACTATATTCTTTACAAACGTATTTTGGATTCTGTTATATTCTGCACTTATATCTATCAATGCATTTTCCAGTTTCTTGCTTGAAAAATCGCTCTTTGACCAATGTAGCATTAAAAGTAAATCGATAGAATCTTCTATCAATCCTATTTGCTGAATTGCAAAGAACTGACAGAACTCTTTTTTTTGCAGGGAAATCATCAGTTATAAAACTAACTTTTGAATCCTCACTACGACTTAAAACCAATGCCAAAACTGACGAAATCAATTCACCGTTAAATTTCTTCGTATGTCCGGAATATGAGAGTATTTGCTCATAAAACTCAATTCCAATGTCTTTCTTTATCTCTTCATCTTGATGCAATTTGAACACAATAGGGAAGAACGGCAATATGGTTTTTATCCTCTTTGCGTCTGCTTCACTTATGGCATTCTTAAAAATATTTGTTTTGGTTTCATTATACACTGTCTCTGAAATATGAACATCTAATGATTTAAGATGTTTATATAGAAAATTGTCATCTTCATCTATTCGAAGAAGATTTATCAAGGTACATGCATCTATGACAATGGGCGTATTCATTATTAACCTAAAATTTCGCTTTTAATACTCTGATAATAATCGTTATCTATCATACTTTTCCCATCAGACATGGCATATTCGAGTAAGGCGGAAAAAATCTCGTTATATTTTCTTAAAGAAACAGATTCACCTAAATCTTCAATAATCCTATTAATTACTTCCTCTGAAAATGGTGTAAACCCCTTAGGCTCTCCTATTCTGTAAACAGAATTATTCAGCAAATCTTCAAGATAATTCTTAACCTCGGACTTCCCAGGAATCGGTAATTCTATTTTTTCCTTAATTCTACTCCTAACAGCTTCTTGTAGAAAGACACTTAAATCATCTACATCCATCATTGCAGATTGTGTTAGATTTAGGAAAATGAGCAAATTATTGGGAGCTTTATCCATCAATGTACGAATACAATTATTCATTTTTGTCACATTGGCAATGTTTAATGTTGCAATGCTTTCAAACTCATCAATCCATAAAATGACACAAGAGTATTCTTCCTTTTTATAGGTCATAAAGGAGAACAAGGCAGCGAGAAATTCTGTATAGTCATTATCCGATTCAAGTTTTCGCTGCACATTTTCTTTTATGAAATCAGATTTGATAGAGATATTTCCGTATAAATATGCTTTCATTTGAGTAGTTGAAACACTATTATCAACTAAAAGCCGAAGAATGTTTCGAATCAAAATATTATCTGTGCAATTCTGAAGAATCTCTAAAGAATCTCTATCTTGAAACTTACTTCTTATTTCCTCAATATCTAATTTATCTATGACTTGAACATACAATTCTTTAACAGGGTCTTTCCCCTGAGGGAAATTCAACAAGAAAGAGAATGGCAACGGAGCCCCATCGGATAGATTATTAAGAACTTCCGTTTTTTGGAAAAACTTTGCTGCATGAGTCTTCCCACTTCCATATTCGCCCCAGTTAAGAACCAAACTTGAATTTGGAATTCGAATAGCTCGCTTAATGCGTTTTTCCATCTTCTGCCTTACATCATTAAAACCTGCCCAAATTATCTCTTCGGGATTAGATGCTGGTGTAGTACGAAATGGATTTAACTTTAGCTTGTAACTTTTTAATGTATTCATGTCGTTAACGCTTTTGGATGTAACCATCTTTATATTGTGCTTGATATTTAAAAATATAATACTTACTTAACTGATAATTCAAAAGTAATTCGAGATCTCTAATGTCTAATAATATTCGATTGTGAAATATAAGCATATACTTGCAATAATTTGAAGCTAATGAAAAGGTAGTCCTATTTGGAGCAATAGTTTCAAACAAGGTAAAACTGTCATTTATATAGTCAATAAGAGTTTTCTCTATTACAGAAGTATATTGCTTTGCATCACAATCATCTATACAGTCAAAAATCTTGATATAATACGAATTAAGGTAATTAATAGGATTTACAACCAATCGCATATCTAAATCATTCCAAACGGAAAGATTTAAGAAACATCTTAACCCATTATGAGTAAAAGAGAATGCACTATTATTGGCATACTCAATTAAGCCTAAGTCATATAGCCAATTAATACGAGGCATAAGAATATGCTCTAAATAAGTCATTGGCTTATCCCATGTTTTTACTCTTCGTTCTATTACTTTTAGTTTTAGTAATTTTGATGAGTCTACAATCTCATTTTGGTCAAGTAATCCAGTGATACGACGTAGCAGATGTTCCTGGAAAGTCTGTTTGAGCATTTTATATGAAGACGAACTTTCCCTGCAGATTAGTTCCATAATAATATATATATATAGAAAATCATTCTTCAATATTTGTTCAAGGAAGAACGACTTGTCAAACTTAGACAAGAGGAATGGGTTTTCATTACTTATGCAAATTGCTTTATTTATGGCTAAATATGCTTTGCCCATTTTCCCCAATTCATAATAAGCAGACGTCTTGTGTATCAACCCAAGGTTCTCTGCTAATTCTATATATGGTTTTGCAGAATTACCTGTTTTTGTCTCAACAACAATTCCTTTTTTGTTCTTGTATGATAATAGAAGGCGTGCATATGGTTGCACGTATTTCTCAAAAGTAGTATAGAATGAGATAACAGGTGACTTTGGACGTTCTTCAAGCATCTGAAGCAACAATTTCAGGTATCCAAGTCGTCTACATTTAGTATTTGAAGGTAATATGCCTATTTCATAGTCATCAGATATGCAATTATCTGATGAATAATACGAAGGTAAATTGATACCAGAAAGCTTTTTTATTTCACGAGTTAAATGCTGGAAATAATCAATATTCGACCAGTAATCCTTATTGATGGTGAGCGTAAAGCCATATTCCCAAACATCATCGCACATGCTACAAGAATCGTCAACGCAATATGCCCCTATATGATAGTCATTTACAGATTGGGGGAATTTTGATTCGATGACAGCCATTAATTTATAAGCAACAAAAGTGTATGGCATCATTTCACTTATTTTATCTTTGCCATCTTCCCTATATAAATAAGATCCATATTGAATATAGATGTTTTTTATAGAAGAAATGCCAATAAGCGTTACATCAACATCTTCGATGCGAATAAAGGAATCGTCGGTTTCAAACAGTAATGGATCATCATCTTTTAGTGCAAATATGATATGGCAATAATCCATTGAAAGGAAAATTTCTCCTTTACAAGTTTTCAAGCATGATTCATTCTCTATGCAGTTATCTATTAGATATCTCAGAACGTCTTTCATACACATAATTATATAAAGCAGTTCGTACACATAATATCATCGCCAAGAATCTCCGCAAGGGTGGTTCCCTTGTTATTGGCTTTGCTTTCTTTCTGGCGACGGATGATGTCGAGCTTAATCTGGCGTATGCGCTCTGGTTTGATGAGGTCAGCAAGACTCTCATTCTGATTCCACGTATAGCCGTCTTTTTCAAACTCCATCGCTTTCTTAAAGAGGTCTGGATGCTGCTCGTAGAGCCAAATCCATTCTATCTTCTGCTGGAAGAAACAGAAGTAACAGCCGGAACGACTGCGGCAATAGGTGCCCGTCTCGCCATCCACCTCGAAAGGAATCTCCTCGTAGTAGGCTGGCACACCCACGCCACTTTCCCTCAGCAGACGGAATACGTCGTCCTTAACCAATATGTCTGTATTGTCAAGCAGCGGGAAGTCATCGAGCTTACCCACTGGATAGTCTGTCGTTTTCAGGAACTCGAACACAGCATGATTGAACAGCTTAATGTCGTAGTCCAGCAGCGCATTCATTTTCTTCGAGTAGTAGAACTGCTTCGTGATGGGCTTCCTCACCGTTTCCAGTATCTCTTCATGAAGAAATCCCTCAGGACAAAGCCGCTCGTAGATTTCCACTATCTGATCCAAGTTCTCATTGTGCAGGAACTTGTTGATGACATCAATACTCCAGATGTTCTTGCGGAACGGGAAAATTGCTTGGATATTAGGCTTAGATGATATATATCCATCTCTGTCCTCATCACCACGAATACCCACATATGACACGGCGAAGTCATCACCTACATATTCTTCAAACCTCTCCAACTTCATTTTTTTTGTACACCATCGAGCTTGTGGCGAAGGCAGGAATCCACCCATTGCTTTTAGGTAGTGTTCAAATGGGTTCTCAATGACAGAATTTTCTGCGGCTTTCAGCCTGACAATCTTGCCAAGATATGCCCCTAAACGCTTTATCAATTCTTCTGTTTCATCCAATTCACAACGGGTATCAGAATTGTAATACTCGATTTTCAAATTCGGGTACTTCTGCTTCAAATAGATGGCGAGTGCCGCACTATCCTTACCACCTGATATGCCTAATATATGTCGTATCTTCATTTTGTCACTTTCTTATTTAGCAGAGACAACAAAGCACAAACATCTAAATTGGAATTTCCAGAAAGTACTTTGCTTAGTTGTTCTTCAAGACAAGTTGCTTTCTGTTTATCTTTCTCTGACAGAACGTATGTCTGGGTTCTTATGTTTGTTCCATGATTCGTCACCATATCAAAGGAATAAGCATCTTCTCCACTTCCTTTAACTGTTTTCTTAGAAATATCAGCATATTTTTCGCAAGTACGGAACATATATATGAGATCATCAAGCAACTTCTCCTCTTGTTCGTCACGTAGCGAATCAAGCTGTTGGTCCAAAACGGTATAACACACAGATTGGTACCATTCTGCACGGTTATCGTATTCAGTGATGGCGTGAGTATAAAATTCACGTTGTTTGTCTGTCATCAGATATGTTCTTACATTACTCAATCTCATCCGTATCTCTTTAACATACTCTTCATATTCCGATGACTCCAGATTGAGTCCATCAATCAAACGCTCTTCTATACGATTGATAAGTCTTGTATAACACGAACGAAGTTCACGAATAGCACGCTGAATGATGTTACCATATTCATTGACAAACTGTTCTTGTTGCAAAGAATCCCTATTATAGCCCAATGCTTCTGGTAAGTCTTCAAAAAAAGCCTTCTCCGGGTCCTTTGCCATAGCCAAAACTTCACGGAAGCGGAGTGTTGAGGAGTGGTCAAACTTGTGAGTATGCTTAGCGTAATCATTCAACTGGCGATAGAAGAAGAAGAATGGCTTAATCGTTTCTACGAACTTATCAGTAGTGATACTGCCCTCTTCGCCTAACCGTACAAATTGACGATATTGGTTGAAGAAACTCAACTTAACCCCATCTATGGCATACGCTTTGAGTTCAAAATCAGCAGGGTGCTTGGGAAGCAAGTCAAAAAACTCCATATTCACCTCTGGCATAAAAGCCCCTTTTGACACATTATACAAGGCAAAGTCCTGACGGCGCAAGAATAGATAGGTAGGAATCCAAAAATCAAGAAATCCCTGTTTGAGTTTGTATGGCTGTGATGAGAGCAACTTAATGAGTGCAGACACTTTTCGCGGCTTACTAATTGTACTATGTAAGAAATCCTCACAAGCCGTCCATACAGACATGAAATCCGGATTGTTTGGTGCATCATTTAGTTGTCCGTTTCGATGAAGTCCCGTATTCTTTAGTAGTGAGTAGTATATAGTCTTTTCAGGAGGAAACTTATCTGGTTCAAAACCAAGCTCTGCCTCGTTATAATGATTCAACAGTGCCGTAAGGTATTTTACACGGGCCGAAGATATAGTACCAGGCAGTTTGTGGCGATTAAATAATTCATTGTTCATCACAGGTGTCAATGAATATACATCATCACATACCTCAGACAGCAATTTGTTGAAGTCGAGCAGGGAATGTACGTCTTTATGTTGCCCTTTGAAAAGCCAAGTTACATTCTCGGTGTATTCAAACAAATTCGTGCTGATGGCCTTGACTAAAAGAGTCTCTTCGTAAGCCTTTAGCCGTGCTATTTCCTGATTCGCCACACGGTCGCTTTTGTCAATCAACACTTTCTCAGTAATATACTCGTAAATTTTGATACGATGAAGATGTTCGATAATATCATCTGCATTGTTGAAGTAGGCAAAAATGAGAGCGTGATCGTTATCTGTGCTAAACGCAGTTACATCTTTTAGTGAATCCTTGTCCGAGAATATCAGTTCAATGATGCCATCTGTGTCACCTGTTGGCACAATATCTACTGGTTCTTCACGAATCATATATTCAAAGTAGCGGGGAGTACCATGCTGATAAAAGTGAGCTTTGACTGGAGAAATTCTATTCACGAAGTATTTCTCCAAGTCTACGATGTAAGAAATCGGTTTGGGAACAATCCCTGTCGCTTTCTTAATCTCGGCTTCTAAGTCTACATCCGTACCTTCAAATAGTAAGAGCCGTTGCTTGTAGGCGGCATATCTGATAATCTTGAATTGTTCTAATTTGTGGAGAATGGATTCCGCATCAGGGATAGCCATAGCAAGGCTTGCATATTTTGCCATTTGCTCTGCTGTCAACTTAAAGGTGGCAATAGAGAACAAATTAAGCAGCCCAATAGCTTTGATAAGCCAGATTGCGCTCATCAGTGTTTCTTCTGAATCCCATTCTTGTCCTTCAGCTCTTTCTATTGACAGTTGTATGGAACTCCATGCCATTGAGTCGGCATTGGCATCCTTTAAATAAGAATAGAAGTTATAAATGATGTAATCATAGACGTATCCTAAGTTGAAAGTCAAATCAGGCTTTGACTCAAAGTCATGAAGCGAGTTCTTCCCTCTTGCAGCAAGGAAAGTAAAAAGTGAACGTTCGTTCTGCCCATATCGTTGGATTGCCGAAGTTATGGCAAAAGCCGAAAAAGGATCAAGCGGAGACAAATTCTGAGCCGTTTCGTATGCGAAAGCTGAGGAGACAAACTTAGTTTCGAGTGCAAGCTGATAGAGCTGTTTGGTATTGGCTTGTTCTCCTTGAGACTTATACTGTGAAGAGGCCAAATACAGGATTTGCTCTATGGGTTCTACGAATGTGATTTCCTTAAAACGGCCTTTTACTTTAGTCCATTCGTTACGTTGGGACTCCGTAAGCCCTTTGGCATACGAACTGAAATTCTGATGCAAGGTTGTGAGCAGCAGAATCTGGCGAGAGGGGACATTCACAAACTCAGCCAATTTCTGCATGAAGTATAGCTCCTGCTCAGGATTGTTTTTGGATGCATGTTCCAATACTTTCCCAAACTCGTCAATTACAATTACCAGGGATTTGCCGTGAGTATGCAAATATTGATAATAGGCTTTTAATTCATCTATAACGCTGTTGTCCTCACCTTCCACCCGCAAAGCATTACGCAAGAGTTTTGACAAATCTGCATAATCACCAATAATGTTCAGAACTTCGTAATCCTTAGCATCAGAGAGTGTTTTCGGATTAATCAGATGCTTTAAACGAGTCGTTGCACGTAAATCTTCCTCTAAAGCCAATAGGAAACTTGACTTTCCCGTTCCGTATGAGCCAATAATGGTAAAAGAATGTATTCCTACATGATAATCGTTGACCATTGTACTAACAGCCGTTCGTGCATTAGGCGTAACGATATATTGCATCCCGTCAGGGAAACCATTCTCAATATTGGCTGATAAGCTAAACTGTTTCATAATAATGACTCAAAATATTACGTGGTTCAACTTGTTTGATCATCTGAACTTGGCGTATGCCAGCAACATCACTATAATGAAGCAAATCAGGGTAACGTTCCGTTAGAAGTCTCAACATATCTAGCATCTCAAGATCTGTCATACAGAAGATAAGACCTAATTCTTGAAGCGTATCAAATGATATAGAATTGTCTTTTCCTTTAATAATCAATAACCCATAGAGAAATATTTCTGGAATGACCGTTGCCTTTCCTTCATTATTAAAAACGTATTCCTTTGTGTCTTCCCTATAGAGAAGCAAATGCAAATCCAATAACAAAGAAGAGAAGTCCTCATGCGACTGAATCTTGCGTGGCATACAATAATTTTGTAATAATACGCCCACATCTCTCTTAACGGTATTGGCATTAAATTGCTTTTCTTTTCCTTCGCCAATCATTCTGCGCTTAACGTAAGTAATCAGACTTTCCCGAGTGAACGGCTTTCTGCCTCTCTGAAAATCAGTAAAAAACCAGTTGTAAAGCGTTGCGTCATTTCTATATATAAGATGAAAATGCAAAAGCCAAAGCGTTGCCAGGTCTTCCAAATATTTATCTTTGCCGTTCTCGTCATTAAATAGATAGTTGCCAAGCCAGGTAAGTTGGTCGTTTTCACAAATGCCAAATACTCGAAGCCAGAAACGAATGGCAGCAACCATATTCTTGCCGACACCTAAATCAATCACAGCTTCGGAACTGTTAAAATCCTTTCCCTGAATAACGAAATCATAACCCTTCTTCAACCATAATGTTTTACAGGGAAAAGACTCGTGACCAGAGAATATATATTTATTCGTCATGATTATCACGTTATATGGATTCGAAAGACTCCTTATTGATTAAGTCCATTATCTCAACACCTAATAATTTTGCCGTCTTCATCAGCATCTCCAATGGAGGTTGCGACGAATTAGTACACCATTTCGACACCGTCGTTGGCGCACATCCCAGTTGCTTTGATAACCAGAGACTGGACTTTTTCTTTTCTACGAGTACCACCTTCAGGCGGTTGAGATCTTTGTTAGCTGCCATATTGCCATTTTAGATTAATGGCACAAAATTACAAAATTCCATGCAGAACAAAGACAAAAGTCCTAAAAATGTTGCAAAATTCGACGATTTTAATGAATTTCGTTCATTTTATGTATTAAAATCAATTGGTTTTGGAAGAATTCAGAAGAAAATCCCCTGCAAAAGCAGATGCAAGGGATTACCTTATTATATTATAAGGTTTGGTTTACGAGAACCAATTTGTTTATGGTCAAATCATACGTGACGGGGTGAGCGAAGCAGACAACATGCCCGTCATATATATTTGTGGTGTCTATTCCCCGCCGTTGAAACTCACCAATGAGAGCCTGGTCGTGATAGGCTCGCATACTTGTCCAGCCACGATTACCAACCTGGCGGTTGAAGATGTTAACTAACTCGGTGATTTGCATGTCTGCGAATTGCAGAGCGAACTTGATGTAATAAATGCTTTGTTGCATAACGTTTTTGTTTTTGAAGTGAATAATGTTGCTTCCGCATCGTACCTTGACCACCGTGGCTCAATGCTATTGCTCGGTTGGCGAGTCCACTCTTGCGAGTGTCTGCTCTTGATGCTTCGGGTGCAAAGGTACGAAGATTTATTGAAAGAACAAAGCAAAAATGATATTTATCTGCATCAGACGATGAAATACATTCGTAGATGAAGAAAAATAGCAGGGTTGAGGCGCGATATATGCGAACCTTATTAAATAGATGCAATCGTGAGTGTTGGATTTATTAGAATCCATATACGCCTTTATGACTATTTGGCACATATTTTTCTCAGAACAACTTAAAAATGTTCCATCAATGTTCCATCAAAATTGGAAGGCGTTGGAATTGAAAATCCCTGCAAGTACTTGACTTACAGGGATTTTGTTTGAGGGGTGCCCGGACGGACTCGAACCGTCGACATTCAGAACCACAATCTGACGCTCTAACCAACTGAACTACGGGCACCATCAATGTCTTTTTACTTACTAAGGAAATGTTGTTCCTTAAAAGCGAGTGCAAAGGTACGGGAAAAAATTGGAACTGCAAAATATTTCCCGTACTTTTTGCGCTTTTTTTCTTTATTTTGCAGGTTCTGCAGGTGTTTCAGCAGCAGCAGGAGCTTCTTCCTGTGTCTGACTGGCACCAAAACCGGGCAGATTGTTAGGATTGGTAACGGGATTTTCGATACCTTCCATTACTGATTCTGTGTGAGTGCCAGTGGGAGCAACATAGGTGCAAAGGATGCTGACAACTACCATGAAGCCTGCCAGGAAGAAGGTGGCCTTTTCAATGAAGTCGGTAGTCTTACGCACACCGCCAATCTGGTTGTAAGAAGCGAAGTTAGAGGCAAGACCGCCACCCTTCGACTCCTGAATCAGCACAATGCCAATCATGAGCAACGCTGCAATAACGATGAAAATTACTAATAGTGTGTACATTGTTTTGTTTTATTTTTTGTTATTATTTATAATCAATTTTTGTAAAAATCGAATTTGGTCTGCAAAGTAAGCATTTTTTTTTGGATATTGCAAACTTAATCGGCTAATTATTTCTAAAGCTTTGGAATATCTGCCTTGTTTGATGTAAATTCGGGCCAGTGTTTCGGTGTAATATCCGTTTTTCTCTTCTTCTTCGGCCGTGAGTGGCTGTTCGTCTATCTCGGGCTTGAGGGTAGGATTTTCGTTGAGCACTATCTTGCCCTTGTCGTTTTCTATGAACGAGTCGATGAGGCTGATGCCTCGCAGTTGCGGTTGTTCGGCATCGTGCTCGCGTTCTTCTTCGCTTTCACTTTCCAGCAGGTAGGCAACATAGTCAACGGCTGCATCGGCAGGGGTGGGCTTGCGCTTGCGTCGCTGGCCTGTGGTGGCTTCGTCGGCTTTTTCGTCGCCCTCTTTGGGTATAGAGTCGAGGAAGTCGTTGATGAGTGAAATGGTGCGGCTTCCGTCCTTGGAGTCGGCAGCGTCTGCCTGCTGGCTCTTGGATTTTTTGGGCTGCAGCTGATAGTGTCCGGCTTCAACCAGTTGGAAGAGTACTTTGCGGTCGGTGATGTAGATAGCGGCGCGGCGCAGTTCTTCATCGAAGGTGGGATCGTGCAGCAGGTAAAGGTTCTGCAACATGAGCAGGCGGACGGTCTGGAAATAGGGATACATGGCCAGTGTGGAACGCAACTCATAGAGTGTGTCGCGGTCCATCTGTTCTGGTTGCTTTATCAGTTCGGCTATTTCCATTTTTCTTGCAGAAGTAAATTATTTGTTTAAAACCGGCTGAACCGGTTTTCACTCTAATGATTCTTCACTCTTCACTCTTCATTCTTCATTCTTCACTTCTACCAGTTTGCAACGGTTGCATTGAATATCTGGTCGCAGATGTCTTTCACCATTTGGGTGACGAGTTCTTCCTGCACAGAATTCAGTGACTGAGTGGTCTCGTAAGTGGTTGAGGCGGTGAACTGGCGCTCAAAGTCTTCGGAATGGTTCACGGTGTTGGTGAAACGCACGTTGACCGTGATGGAGAGTTCTGTCTGTGCAGAATATCCTTCGGCAGAGACTGATTTGTTGCGTTGCTCGTAGCGGGTTATCTCGCCATCGAGACGGAGGTCGCCATTGCGGCGTACCTGAATCAGTTTGGTGTGGTTGGCAAACTGGTCTTTCAACTGGTTGTTGAATATGTTGGCCATGGGGCCCCATACGTAGTTGGAGCGAATGGGGAAGTCGCTGATTTGTATGGTCTTTGTCTTTGTATAGTCGATGCTGGCGCCATTGAATTTATAGCTGACAGTGCACGACGTGAACATCATACTGGTGAGCATGATGAGGGGTAGGAGCAATGTGAGTCCATACTGTTTGAGTCGGCGGTAGAGGGTGCGGTCGCTGATGCCCAGTTCTTGGGCTGCCTTTTTGCGGTTGCCATTGTTTCGCTCTAAGGCTTTTTCCAGCATCTGTCGGCTCAGGTCGTTCAGGTTCAGATTCTCTTGCTCTGGTGCTGGCTCTACGTATTCCTCGGCTACTGCATCTTCGGCTTCTGGCTGAAGTGGGGTGATGGGGGCAGAGGTGATTGTAGATGGGGTGATGGCCTGTATTGGAGCTGGCGCCGAAGCACCTGATGTGCCGATGATAGTGGGCTGCGGAGCCGTCTGCACTTCTTCAATACGCTTTTTCAGCTGGCTCATTTCACGGCGCATGTCGTTTACGTTGCCGCGCAGTTCGAAGAGTATCTTATAGAGGATTTCCCGTTCGTTCTCGAATGAATGGTCGCTACCTTGATTGATAACGGCCAGTTGGGTGCTCTCGCGGTCTTGTGGAATGAATTGTGCCAACACCTGTGGGGTGATGATGCGTTCAGGACTGAGTACTGAAATCTGCTGGGTGATGTTCTTCAGTTGTCGAACGTTTCCCGGCCACTTATATCGCATCAGCATCTGTTTGGCCTCGTCGGTGAGCTGGATGCGATCCATTTTGTATTTCTCGGCCATCTGCATGGCAAAGAGACGGAAAAGGAGCACGATATCCTCGCCACGTTCGCGCAGTGGAGGCATTTGTACTGCCACTTCATTTAAGCGGTAGTAGAGGTCTTCACGGAATCGCCCTTCGCTGATGGCTTTCTGGATGTTCACGTTGGTGGCAGCCACAATGCGCACATTGGTTTTTCTCACTTCGGTTGCGCCCACGGGTATGTACTCTCCGTTTTCCAGCACACGGAGCAGTCGCGCCTGTGTGGCTAATGGCAGTTCGCCTACTTCGTCGAGAAAGAGCGTGCCCTTGTCGGCAACGCCGAAATATCCAGGCGAGTCGTTGATGGCACCTGTGTAGGAGCCCTTGACATGTCCGAACAGTTCGCTGTCGATGGTGCCTTCGGGAATGGATCCGCAGTTGATGGCGAAATACTTTTCGCGGCGGCGGGGGGAGTTGTCGTGGATGACACGTGGAATGATTTCCTTTCCCACACCGCTTTCGCCTATGATGAGTACGCTGAGGTCGGTAGGCGCTACCTGCAAGGCAACGTCGATGACATGATTGAGAGCATCGCAGTTGCCCACGATGTTGTATCTTTGCTTGATGTTTTGCAGTTCGTTACTCTTCATACGGCTGACAAAATTACATATTTTTTTTGTAAAATATGCAACTTTGGCATAAAATCGCTAAAATAATATTCTGTAACGCCGTTTTTTTACTCTTGTTCAGTAGGCTGACTATTTGCAACGGGAGCACGGAAGCGCACTTTCTCGCTCTCATCGCGACGCTCGTGATAGAGTTTGGGAAGTGGGTTGCCCATCGGCGCATCAAATTCTTTTCGGTTGTTCAACACGTCGGTAGCAGCCCATATGGCGTGGCGCAGTGTGGTGGGGTAGGCAGGTGCTGTACGCACAATGCTCAGTCCGCCCGTGAAGCGAACGCCATTGTTGGGGCTGAGCGTCTTGAAGGGGGTCATTCCCTGATCGTGATACATGGCAAGTACGCCATCGAAGCGATAGTATTGTCCCTCTCCAAAGAAATTGTCGGCAGCATAAGGACCGAAGGCCTGTACACCTTTCTCTTCAAGCTCGTTGATGGCAGGGAGAATGATTTCTTGTTCTTCATCACCCAAAGCGCCATCCTCTCCACAGCGTGGATTGAGTGACAGAACGGCAATACGGGGGCTTGACACTCGCAGATCGCGCTTCAGTGTCTGGGCAAAAAGCAGTCCTTTCTCAACAATCTTCTGTTTGGTGATAGACTCTGATACATCCTTCACAGCCAGATTGTTGGTGACCAGTGCCACACGTAGGTCTTCGTTCATCAGAATGCTCAACCCCTTTCCTGCTTCGTTCAGTTGGCGTTCAAGATAGTCGGCATGACCATGAAAGCCATCTATCGAACTGCGAGTTACGGGACATGTTACCAAAACATCGAAGGCCCCTTTCTTATAATCTTCGACGGCAGCCTGCAGAGCAACCATTGCCGCTTTTCCTGATTCGGGAGTCGATTCGCCCGGATGTATTTCTATTTCAGCTTTTTCAAAGCAGTCAATCAGGTTCAATCGATTTTGTTTAGCTTCAGCGGCCGATTTGATATGATAGAACTGGGGGATGCCTTCCTGCTGCAAGCGACTGGCATAGAAAGCAACTGCTTGTGCCGAACCATAGACGATGGGGGTGCAGAGCTCGAACATCGTAGGGTCGTTGAAGGCTTTCAGTATCATTTCATATCCGGAGCCGTTAATGTCGCCATGAGTAATGGCTATGCGTATTGTCTGTTCCATAGGTTTTTGTTATTATCGTTGTGTTGTTGATTGTGCGTTTTGGTTTTCTTCAGCTTTCTTGGCTGTTGACAGGAGTCCGCAGGCAGCGAAGATGTCTTGTCCGCGACTGGCACGGATGGTTGTGAATACGCCATGCTGAGTCAAGTAGTCGCGCAGTTGTTCCATGCGGTGCTCGTCGGCACCAGGAAGGTCAACATTGGGGATAGGGTGAAAGCGTATCAGATTGACGCGACATTCCAGTCCTTCTACCAGTTTGACGATGGCACGAGCGTGCTCCAGCGTGTCGTTTAATCCGGCAAAGCAGATGTATTCGAACGAGCAGCGGCGCTGGTGAGTGAAGTCGTACTGTTTCAGCAGGGCTACCACCTCTTCAATCGTCATGGCTTTCTCTGCAGGCATAAGCGTGGCTCGCTGTTCGTGCAGAGGTGAGTGCATCGAGATGGCCACGTGGCACTGGCTTTCGTCAAGGAAGCGCTTCAGCTTGCTGCGTATGCCTACCGAGCTCACAGTGATGCGTTTCGGACTCCATGCGTAGCCGTCGGCGGCTGTGAGAATCTGAGTGGCCCGAAGCACACTGTCCAGATTGTCCATCGGCTCACCCTGTCCCATAAACACCACGTTGGTGAGTCGCTCACGCTCGGGTAGGGCATAAATCTGGTTCAGAATGTCGGCAGCTGTCAGTTGGCCTTCAAATCCCTGCTTTCCTGTCTGGCAGAACAGGCAGTTCATCTTGCACCCCACCTGACTGGAAACACAGAGCGTGGCGCGGTCGTCATCGGGAATAAAAACCGTTTCAACGAACTTACCACAACTTACGGGAAAAAGATATTTGATTGTTCCGTCAACACTGCGCTGACAGTCGATGGGTTCCATCGCTCCCACACAGTATTCTTTGGAAAGCAGCTCACGGTTGGCTTTTGACAGATTCGTCATCTCGTCAATACTGCGCACATGCTTCGCATACAGCCATTGAGCTATCTGCCCACCTGTGAAAGCGGGCATGCCAAGACTGCGAACCACTTCCTTCAGTTCGGCGGTGGTCAGCCCTAACAGCACTTTCTTACCATTAATCATGCTGCAAAGGTAGCTACTTTTTTTTGAGAGCACAAAGATTTTAGTCTATTTGTTGCGTGTTTTTGTTTGTTTTACATTATCTTTGCACATAAAATAATGTAAGAAATGAGAAAAACAGTAGATATCTTTATTCCCTGCGACGACCTTGTTCAGGTTGAGCCGATTGCCTCTCAGTTTGCTAAAAGTACTCTTCTGCGTAGCGTTTGTCTGCTGACACCTACGGAAGTGGAAGATGCCAAGTGGCCAACCATTGTGATGGAAGGCTCGCTCACCTCGAGCGCTACGATGTGCCGACTGGCCGAATATGCCAAGGGTGACTATGTGTTGCTGATTACCAAGTCAACTCCTCTCACACTTGGAGCAGGCGCCCTTGAGCGAATGGTGCGTGTGGCTTCCGATGCCAGCGCTCCGATGGTCTATGCTGATCATTTCGACCAGAAAACCATCGATGGACAGGTGAAGGTGGAGAAACACCCCACTATCGACTATCAGATAGGCTCTATCCGTGACGATTTCGATTTCGGCTCGCTGCTGCTGGTGCGCACTGTATTGCTGAAGGAATGGGCCTCCCAGGTGCGCGATACCAATTATATATATGCAGGCCTCTACGACCTTCGGTTGTTTTTGAGCAGAAAGGGCGAACTGGTGCACCTGAACGAACTGCTCTATACTGAGGTTGAACAGGACAACAGGGCTAGTGGCGAAAAGCAGTTCGACTACGTGAACCCTGCCAACCGTGAGGTACAGATAGAGATGGAACGTGTGGCAACAGCCCATCTGAAAGAGATTGGGGCACAGGTGGAAACATCTACCTTCCGTGCTGTGGATTTTGACGAGCAGGAGTTTGATATCGAGGCTTCTGTCATCATTCCTGTATTTAACCGTGCAAAGACTATCCGTGATGCCGTTGAAAGCGCTCTCTCGCAGAAAACATCCTTTCCTTTCAACGTGATTGTAGTAGATAACCATTCTACCGATAATACATCAGCAATACTCTCCGAAATTCTTCAGCAGGCCAATAAGAACAACGCTGAACGCCTTATAGTACTGAATCCTGAACGTACTGACTTGGGAATAGGCGGATGCTGGAATATGGCTGTCAACGATCAGCGCTGCGGACGCTTTGCCGTTCAGTTGGATTCCGACGATCTGTATTCTTCACCACAAACGCTACAGACCATTGTCGATACATTCCGCAAACAGGGAGCAGCAATGGTGATTGGCTCTTACAGAATGTGCGATTTCGAACTGAACACCCTTCCCCCAGGACTTATTGCCCACAAGGAATGGACCGACGAGAACGGACCCAACAACGCCCTGCGCATCAACGGCCTTGGCGCTCCCCGAGCTTTCTTTACTCCGCTGCTCAGACAAGTACAACTGCCCAATACATCGTATGGCGAAGACTATGCCTTGGGACTTTTCTTCTCACGCCGTTATCGCATAGGACGTATCTATGATGAACTCTATCTCTGTAGGCGTTGGGGTGGCAATAGTGATGCCGCTTTGAGCATAGATCGCATCAATGCCAACAACCTGTATAAAGACCGTTTGCGCACAATAGAGATAAAGGCTCGCCAGAAGCGCAATGCTAAAAGGGTGAACCGTAGGACTATTGCGCCCGATGCTCCTCAGGAGTGGCGCGAGGACAGTGGCGAGATGGGATCGTTAAACCGTTTCTTCGACCGTCAGCTGCGTGTGTGGGATGAGGTGCGTGACCGTTATCAAAACTTGTCGAGAGTGGAAACACGCGAACTGTTTACCGATGCACTTCCACTTCATGTACAGTACAATCCGGCGCGAATCACTTCTACAGGTGCCAGCATTTCTGAGAAGGCCATTGCCGAGCGTCCTTGTTTCCTTTGTGCAGCCAATAGGCCGAAGCAGCAAATGAAACGCCTACTGGATGGCCGCTACGAGTTGCTAGTCAATCCATATCCTATACTCCCCATGCACTTCACCATCCCTGTTCAGCAGCATCGTCCACAGGCCATCCGCCCCATGTATGCCGAGATGATGAAACTGCTGGTCAGATATCCCGAACTGATGGTGTTCTATAACGGGCCTAAGTGTGGCGCTTCTGCTCCCGATCACGCTCATCTGCAAGGCGGATATACCTTCGGACATGAAGGCTCGCAGGTGTTGCCTCTTCAGAAAGAATGGCACCGCTTGAGCCGCAATCTTACCACTCTGGTTCGTCTGGGTGATGATGCCGAGATAGCATCAATTGATGATTATCCTTGCAGCGCATTGGTTATTCGCAGTAAGACAGCACAGGCTTCTGAGCGTCTGTTCACTGCCCTGTATGATAAGATGAGCAGGTTGGAATCAAATGCCTCTTTGAATGGTGAAGAACCCATGATGAACATTGTGAGCTGGCGCCATAATGAGGTTGAGGATTCTGATTCGAAGGCCCATGTTGAACTGCTTTCAGTCGTATTCCCACGCGAGAAGCATCGTCCCGACTGCTATTATGCCGAGAATATCGACGAACAACTCATTGTCAGCCCTGGAGCTTTGGATATGGCAGGTCTGATTATTACTCCCCGCCGCAACGACTTCCAGAAGTTGACCACTGAACGAGCTATCGATATATTGAAGGAATGTGCCCTTTCTGCCGAGGCTTTCAACCAACTGAAAGAGCAGTTGAAGAAAGTGTCGTTCGATTCTCACCAGAAGCAGAAAGAGCCTATCGTTTCTGTTGGTGTGTTGAGCGGTCAGCAGATTAAATTTGCCATGAACAGCCCCTATACCGCAAAAGGTGAGACGATAATGGGTGAACAGATGGTTGAACTATCAGAAGGCGGACTTCGCTGGCATGGTCAGCAGTACCGTGAACTGCTGTTCACTCCGCAGGGCGATATTCAGGAAGCCTCGTTCTCACTTCACGATGTGACCATTGGCGTGAATTTCCATTGGGAGCGACAGGAAACACAAACCTTCCGCGGCTCACTCCGATTGGTGGTTGATGCCGATAAGATTGTGGCTATCAACGAACTGCCTGTAGAGCAGTATCTGGAGAGTGTTATCTCGAGCGAAATGAGTGCCACCTCTTCTATTGAATTGCTGAAGGCTCATGCGGTGATTTCCCGCTCGTGGCTGCTCTCTCAGAAGGAGAAACACGAAACGAACGGCGAGGGTCATGAGAACAATTTCTTCACCTTCATTCGTAAGGACGATGAACTGATTCGTTGGTACGACCGTGAAGACCACACCCTGTTTGATGTATGCGCCGACGACCATTGTCAGCGCTATCAGGGTATTACGCGTGCAACGAACTATCAGGTGACAGATGCCGTAAAAGGAACTCGCGGACAAGTCTTGATGTATGGCGACGAGCTGTGCGATGCCCGATTCTCAAAGTGCTGTGGCGGAAAGACCGAAGAATTCCAGTACTGCTGGGAGAATTCTCCAAAGCCCTATCTGGTTTCTATCAACGATCCGTTCTGTAATACGAAGGACAAGAATGTGTTGCGCCAAGTGCTGAACGACTACGATCTGGAGACTCCCGATTTCTATCGCTGGACAGTGGAATACACCCAGGCAGAACTTAGTGAACTGGTAAATAGAAAACTGAAACTGGATCTTGGCGATATCGTTGATCTCATTCCTTTGGAGCGTGGAAAGAGTGGGCGCATCTGGAAACTACAGATTGTAGGCACCAACCGCACATTCACCATCGGTAAGGAACTTGAAATACGCAGGGCATTGTCGGAAAGCCATCTGTACAGTTCTGACTTCGAAGTGGAGAAACAAGGCGACAAATTCATTCTTCACGGAAAAGGATGGGGACATGGTGTAGGCCTCTGTCAGATTGGTGCTGCCGTGATGGGCGAACAAGGCTACAACTATGAGGAAATTCTTCTTTATTACTATCGTGGAGCCGAGATCAAGAAACTCTATAAGTAGTTTTGAATGCACAAACTGATTATATTCAATAATCCAGAAATCAATCTAATAAGTAATCATATTTCTTAAAAACAATAATCTGATGAAGCAAAAAAGAAATCCTTGGGCATGGATTCCCACTCTCTATATTGCTGAGGGACTGCCCAATGTGGTGGTGATGACGGTTGCAGTAGTGATGTATATGCAACTTGGAATGAGCGATACCGATATCGCTCTATATACAGGATGGTTGGGACTTCCTTGGGTGATAAAACCATTGTGGAGTCCGTTTGTTGACCTATACAAGACCAAGCGCTGGTGGGTACTGACCATGCAACTGCTGTTGGGCTCGTCGCTGGCTGGTGTGGCCTTTACGCTGAATGCACCATTCTGGTTCCAGGGCACTATGGCTTTCTTCTTTTTGATGGCCTTCTCCAGTGCTACCCACGATATTGCTGCCGACGGCTACTATATGCTGGAACTTGACGATCACGACCAAGTGTGGTTTGTAGGCATCCGAAACACGTTCTACAGACTGGCTGTCATCTTTGGCAATGGTGTGCTCATTCCGTTGGCGGGAATGCTTCAGCTGATGTTCCGCAACCGTACGGCTTTCACTTGGAGCATCCTTTTCTATGGATTGGCAGGACTCTTCATCGGCATCTGGCTCTACCATACTTATATTATGCCGCGTGCCGATCGTGACCAGCCTCATAAAACCAACGCTCGCGAGGTGGCTATGGGAGTGGTGACGGCTTTCCACACTTTCTTTAAGAAACTGCCGCCGAAGGAACTGCTGTTTGCCATCCTGTTCATGCTCTTCTACCGTTTCCCGGAAGCCTTGCTGGGCAAGATGAGCGTCACCTTCCTGATGCGTCCTAATTCTGCAGGAGGCTTGGGACTCTCACCACAGGAATTCGGACTTGCCAGTGGTACAGTAGGCATGATAGGACTGACCCTTGGCGGTATTCTTGGCGGTCTCTTGGCAGGACGCGACGGTTTTAAAAAGTGGTTGTGGCCTATGGTGCTGGCCATTACACTGCCCGATATCGTATATGTATATATGAGCTATGCGATGCCTTCCAATCTGATACTGATCAGTTCCTGTCTGTTCATCGAGCAGTTTGGCTATGGTCTTGGCTTTACAGCGCTCACCCTCTATATGCTCTATTTCAGCAAAGGCAATTTCCAGACTTCTCATTATGCTTTCTGTACGGCCATCAGTTATCTGGGACTTATGTTGCCAGGCATGCTCTCTGGCTATTTGAAAGATGCCATGGGCTATCAGGCTTTCTTCATTATGGTGATGGCCCTGTGTGCTATCACATTTATAGTGACGGCTTTGATCAAAGTTGACCCTGAGTTCGGAAAGAAAGTGAAGAGTGAAGTAAGTGAAGAATGAAGAGTGAAGAATCATTAGAGTGAAAACCGGTTCTGCCGGTTTTAAACAAAAATGAATAGTAGGGGATTCCCTATGGAAGAATAGGAAAATTCTCTTAGTTTGGTTCCTGATTATCTCTATCTTTGCAGCAGAGTATTTAACTTCTAAACCGTTACGATTATGAAAAAGATGTTTACCTATACCCTGATGTTGCTTCTGGCAGCAGTAGCATTTACCAGTTGCGAACCAGATCCCGATCGTGATCTTGCCTACGATATCGAAGGTGTGTGGGAAGGCGCTATCAATGGCGATTACTATGCTCGTCGATACAGTTCCAACTATAATGACTATACTACCGAGATAGAGTTTGTACGTGTGGATGCCTATGGTGGCTACGGCTATGAGGTTGACTACAGAAGTCGCTACAGCAGCGGTTCGCCTATCGGGTTCGACTGGACTGTAAAGAACGGAAATATCTACCTGGAGTATGACGATGGTTACAATGTAATCATTACCGACTATAAGGTGCGTATGCGCGACCGCCTGGTGTTCACCGGCTATTTCGAAGATTGGGATACAGGCGAACAACTGGCTGCCTTCCGTCTCTACAAGATTGCTGAACCTACCTATGATTACGACTACGGAACCAGATATTCACGGAGCACTAAGCCCGGAAGCGATGCTAAAGAATAGGTACTGCGTTCCTATGAGATAGGTGCTTCCAATCTATGGGATAGGTGCTCCCAATCTATAGGAAAGGTGCCTCCAGTCTAAGGAATAGGTACGAGCTTTGAGTTGAAAGCCTGTTGGGCATAAATAAAAAAACGACTACATTCATTTGTAGTCGTTTTTTTTATGTTGAATGAATTCTTCTAAATTCCCAGTCCTCCTTGGAATGTCAGCCCTACGGCTTTACTCTGCTGTATGCGAGAGTAGGGGGGCACACTGTTTGTCACCCAGATGTTACCACCTATCACAGAATCGTGACCGATGGTGATGCGTCCAAGTATTGAGGCGTTGGAATAGATAGTTACATTATCCTCAATAATTGGGTGACGGGGCACGTTCAGCATATTGCCTTCAGCGTCATACTTAAAACTCTTTGCACCAAGGGTAACACCCTGATAGAGAGTCACGTGGTTGCCGATGATAGTTGTTTCGCCAATCACCACACCCGTTCCGTGATCTATAGAGAAATATTCACCGATGGTTGCTCCTGGATGAATGTCAATACCCGTCTTTGAATGAGCCTGCTCGGTGATGATGCGTGGAATCACGGGCACCCTCATCTTGTGCAGTACGTGAGCAATACGATAGTGAGTCATCGTGTTCACCACTGGGTAACAGTAAATCACCTCACCGTAGTTCACTGCTGCAGGGTCGTTATGGAACATCGCTTCCACATCGGTATAGAGCAGGCGTTTCACCTCCGGCAATTCATCAATAAACTGAAGGGCCATCTTCTCGGCAGCCTCCATCACATCGTGTTCGCTGCACTCTTCGCAGAACTGCAATCCGCGGGCTATCTGGCGATTCAGCAGTCGGTACAGTTCCTCCATGTTCACGCCAATGTAGTAGGAACGTATCTGTTCTTCCGGCTGTCGCTTGTAGAAATAGTCGGTGAAGATAATGCTCTTCACCAAACTCACAATGTGGCGGACCTCCTCAACTGAAGGCAATGGGGCCGAGCCGGCAGGCATCATAGCCTCTTCCTTCTCGTCTTGCTGAGAGAGTAGTGCGACGTTGCGCAACAATACTTCATTTACGTTTTGTGACATAAGCGTTTATTATGGAATCAGTATGGAATCAGGGTATTACAGCTGCAGTGTCTGAATCAGCTCTTCGGCCGATACCATATTCTGTTCGCCGGTAGCCATGTTCTTCAAGGTCACCTTGCCTTCAGCCATTTCATTATCGCCGGCCAGTGCTACAAAAGGAATCTGTTTGGCATTGGCATACGACATCTGTTTCTTCATCTTTGCGGCATCGGGATACAGTTCGGCACGAATGCCGGCAGCGCGCACCTTAGCCACGATAGGCATACAGTAGGCTGTTTCCTTATCGCCAAAGTTGATGAACAGAATCTGTGAAGTCTGCAGCGAGTCTTTTGGATAGAGGTCGAGGGCATTCAGCACATCGTAGATGCGATCTACACCGAACGAGATGCCTACACCCGACAAGCCAGGCATTCCGAAAATACCTGTGAGGTTGTCGTAACGTCCGCCGCCTGAGATGCTGCCCATCGGGGTGTCAAGCGCTTTCACTTCAAAGATAGCGCCTGTGTAGTAGCTCAATCCGCGAGCCAGTGTCAGGTCAAGCTGTAGTTCATTTTTCAGTGTACCGATACTGTTTAAAGTATTCAGTATGAATTTTGTTTCTTCTACGCCCTTCAAGCCAGTCTCACTGTCTTTCAGCACTTCGGCAATGGTCTGCAGTTTCTCTTCGTTCGTGCCGCTGAGGCTGATGATGGGCTGCAGTTTCTCAATCTGCTCGTCGGTAAGTCCGTCTTCGCGCAGTTCGGCATTCACATTGTCAATGCCTATCTTGTCCAGTTTGTCGATGGCCACCGTGATATCTACAATCTTGTCGGCAGCGCCAATCACCTCGGCTATACCTGTAAGAATCTTACGGTTGTTAATCTTTATCTGTACGCGCACGCCGAAACGTGTGAATACCGTGTCAACAATCTGCATCAGTTCCACCTCGTTGATGAGTGAGTCACTGCCCACCACATCGCCGTCAAACTGGTAGAACTCGCGGTAGCGTCCTTTCTGTGGACGGTCAGCGCGCCACACGGGCTGCACCTGATAACGCTTGAAAGGCAGCTGCAGTTCCTCGCGGTGCATCACCACATAGCGGGCGAAAGGTACAGTAAGGTCGTAGCGCAATCCTTTCTCACAGATTTTCGAGGCCAGTCGGAGCGTGTTACGCTCTGTCAGTTCCTCATCGGTAATCTTGGAAAGATAGTCGCCGCTGTTCAGTATCTTGAACAGCAGTTTGTCGCCTTCCTCGCCATATTTGCCCATGAGTGTCTGCAGGGTTTCCTGTGCAGGAGTTTCTATCTGCTGAAATCCATAGAGCTCATATACCGAGCGGATGGTATTGAAAATATAATTGCGCTTGGCCATCTCGATGGGGCCGAAGTCGCGTGTTCCTTTAGGAATACTTGGTTTCATATACATTAAACATTAAACATTAAACATTAAACATTATGATGCTTCGTTGAGTTGACAATATTAACGAGTGTTCCAATTATCTTTCCAATATCATCGTTGTCAGCCTTCATAACATTTAATCCTAATGCCTAATAATCTGAAATTTAACTTTTAATGTTTAATTTATACAGTTCAACCTCTTACGATTGTCTGGTCGCGGTCCGGGCCGATAGAGATGATGGCGATAGGAGTCTCGAGCTGCTCTTCCAGGAATTTCACGTAGTCTTTGAAAGCCTGTGGGAACTGATCCTCGCTGGTGAAACGGGTCATGTCGGTCTTCCATCCCGGCAACTCTTTGTAGATAGGCTCAATGCCATCCTCGATGTTGTAGGGGAAGTAGTCAATCTCCTGACCATTCTGCTTGTAGGCTACGCAAGCCTTAATGGTGTCGAAACCATCCAGCACATCGCTCTTCATCATAATCAGCTTGGTCACACCGTTCACCATGATGCTGTACTTCAAGGCCACCAGGTCGATCCAGCCACAACGGCGCTCACGACCCGTCACTGCACCATACTCATGACCGAGGTCACGAATCTTCTTGCCAGTCTCGTCGAACAGTTCGGTGGGGAAGGGGCCTGCTCCTACGCGGGTGCAGTAAGCCTTCATTATGCCAAACACGTCGCCAATCTTGTTGGGACCAATACCCAGACCTGTGCAGGCACCGGCGCAGATGGTGTTTGAAGAAGTAACGAAAGGATAGCTGCCGAAGTCAACGTCGAGCATAGTGCCCTGAGCACCCTCACACAGAACGCTCTTGCCGCTCTTCAGCAGGTTGTTTATTTCATGTTCCGAGTCAACGATGGGGAACTGGCGCAGGTATTCAACACCCTCCAGCCATTTCTTCTCTACCTCAGTAATGTCGTAGTCAAAATTCATTGATTTCAGAATAGCCTCGTGACGGGCTTTGGCTGCAGCGTATTTCTCTTCGAAATTATCAAGAATATCGCCTACACGCAGACCGGTGCGGCTCACTTTGTCGGTATAGGTAGGACCGATGCCCTTGCCGGTGGTGCCCACTTTGTTCTTACCTTTCTGAGCCTCATAGGCTGCATCGAGCACACGGTGGGTAGGCATGATGAGGTGAGCTTTCTTTGAGATGTGCAGGCGCGATTTCAGTTCGTGTCCGCTCTGCTCCAGTGCTTTAGCCTCTTCCATAAAGAGATCGGGAGCCAGTACCACACCGTTACCGATAATGTTTACTTTGTTTCCCTGAAAAATACCTGAAGGAATAGAGCGCAGCACGTATTTCTCACCTTCAAACTCAAGGGTATGACCGGCATTTGGACCACCCTGGAATCGTGCCACTACATCATAGCCCGGGGTTAGCACGTCAACCACCTTGCCTTTTCCTTCATCGCCCCACTGCAATCCGAGCAGGACGTCAACCTTGCCATTGTTCATTCTGTTTTATCTTGTTTAATTCGGTTTCTTATCTGTCTTGTTATCGCTGCCTGACAGGTAGAGCAGATGCCATAAATATAGAGTGTGTAGCCATCTTTGCGGAAACGCTTCAGGTGCAGTTTGTTGATGACATCTGTTATCTCGGGAGTCTTCACCTCTGTCACTCTTCCACACACGGTGCAAATCTGGTGACAGTGACTTTCACCCTCATAGCAGGCTTCGTATTTTGTTGAGCCTTGGAAGCGGTGGCGTATCACCAAGCGCAGTTCCATAAACAGTTTTAGCGTGTTGTAGAGTGTAGCTCTGGACACGGGAAACTTGTATTCCTCGCTCAACTTGGCTCCTAACTCGTCAAGCGTGAAGTGGCCTTCCATGCCGTAAACGGCCTTCAATATCGTATAGCGCTCGGGCGTTTTACGATGATTGTTTATCTCCAAATAGCTGTCAAGTATGTGCTCTACGGCTTCGCACACACTCTGTTTTTTCTCTGTTGTCTTCATAAACCGCACAAAAGTACTCATTTTTTCGTAGATTCATGCGCGTATGAATGATAAAAAGTCTAAAAACAGAGTTTATCGCTTACTTTTCTGTATGTTTATTCATTACCTCGCATCATTCTTTCCCGGGCAGGATGGATGTTTGGTACATCTCATTTTGTATTTATTGTCTTCATAGACAATGCGCATCACTTTTATCAGTTCGTCATCGTTTTGCGGATTGACCAACTGGGTCAGCGCCAAGGCCACATGTCCCATGGTGCGGCGCAGGTTGATTTCTACGCAGGGATGCAGCAACAGTGCCCTTTTTGATGATGTCGGCTCTTCTCTCGCTACCACCATCATGTCGATACCGAAAGGCCCTTCATACTGTTTTCCGATAGTGGATGCAAGCAGTTGGCATACAGTCTTTTGTGTGGATTCTAACAACTCCGTCGGTAGATACCTTCCCAGTTTCTCCAGTTTGTATGTCTCAGTGGCCAGAATATTGCCTGTGTAGGCACCGTTCTGGGTGTGAAACAGCGACAGTCCTAAATAGCTGACACCTCCTTTTCCGTCGGCATAGAATTCCATCCCAAAGTCCTTCACTTTATTGTAGTAGGGCTCAACCATCACACTGCCTTGATTCTTCAGTGTGTTGCGCAGCCATCCTGCAGCCGATTCCGACAGTTCTCCCTCCACAAAGCGTATGCCTCTACCGCTCGACGACCATGGAGCTTTCATCACCATTCTGTGCCATTTCGATTGCAGTTCCTTTACTTCTTCAACCGTCTGGCACTCAATGGCTTCACCGGTAAGTGGCGCATTGGGTGAAAGCTGGCGTAATTGACTCAGCAATACGGCTGATGTGCGTCGGTGCGACAACATTCTGATGACTTCAATCTGAGCTTTTGAGGGCAGCAGTTCTTCAGCTACTCCTTGTCTGATCAGTTGGGCTCTGAGAGATGCGTTCCATCCCCATGGGCTGATGGCAGTTATCTGTTGGGCAATGCCGCCAAGTTTCTGTGCAAACGCAGGACGTTTAAGTCCGTTGGCAAATAGTTTCTGAACAAAAGTAGGCATTCGCTGTCCCTCTTCTGTCCACACCACATCGCCCTCGTTGGCCCATAGTGCAGGCAGCCATCCCAGGTCGTGTCGCAGTTGTCGGCCGGCATGGGGTGCCGTAAAATTTTCCAGCCCAGAGGCCAGTGCAATATCGTGTTCGGGATTGAATATGTGTAGAGTCATTTTCTTTTCAATTTTGGCGCAAAGTTACTATTATTTACCGAGATAGCCAAGGGGCGCGTGAAAAACTGAGGTGAAATTGTTGTCGGTTTCAAATATATTATTTATATTTGCTGCGAATTAATATCATATTACTAACCTATAAAATTCTAATCATGAACATTCCCCAAGCTTTTTGGCTCGTGCCAGTGGCATCAGTCGTGGCACTGAGCATGGCGTGGTTCTTTTTCCGTCAGATGATGAAGGAAGATGAGGGTACGCCGCGTATGAAAGAAATCGCGCTCTATGTGCGCAATGGCGCAATGGCCTATCTCAAGCAGCAGTACAAGGTGGTGTGCATCGTCTTTGTGGTGCTGTGTGCGCTCTTTGCCTTTATGGCCTATGGCCTGAACGTACAGAATCCGTGGGTGCCTTTTGCTTTCCTCACAGGTGGTTTTTTCTCAGGGTTGGCAGGCTTCTTCGGCATGAAGACCGCCACCTATGCTTCAGCGCGAACGGCCAATGCTGCCCGTCAGAGTCTGAATGCCGGATTGAAGATTGCCTTCCGTTCGGGTGCAGTGATGGGACTCACGGTGGTGGGTCTTGGCTTGCTCGACATTGCCATCTGGTTTGTTGTACTGAATCATTTCGATTCCGACGGCCTCATTTCTATCACCACTACCATGCTTACCTTCGGTATGGGAGCCTCTACACAAGCTTTGTTTGCCCGTGTGGGCGGTGGCATCTATACAAAGGCAGCCGATGTGGGTGCCGATATAGTGGGCAAGGTTGAGGCCGATATTCCTGAGGACGATCCTCGCAATCCCGCTACCATTGCCGATAACGTAGGCGATAACGTAGGCGATGTGGCTGGTATGGGTGCCGATCTCTACGAGAGCTATTGCGGTTCGGTGCTTTCCACTGCCGCCCTCGGTGCTTCAGCCTTTGCGGCCAGTGCTTCAGAGGGCATGCAGTTGAAGGCCGTCATTGCCCCAATGATTATTGCTGCCGTGGGCGTGTTCCTCTCTCTCTTAGGCATATTCCTTGTGCGCACTAAAGAGGGTGCCACCATGCGCGATCTGCTGCGTTCACTCTCGTTGGGCACCAATGTCAGTGCCGTTCTCATTGCCATAGCCACCTTTGCCATCCTCTATCTGCTGGGCATTGAAAACTGGTTGGGCCTGTCGTTCTCTGTCATTTCCGGTCTTACTGCCGGTGTCATCATCGGTCAGGCCACTGAATACTACACCTCCCACAGTTACAAACCCACACAGAAAATCTCAGAGGCTGGTCAGACAGGTGCTGCCACGGTAATAATAAAAGGTATAGGAACAGGTATGATTTCCACCTGTATTCCTGTCATCACCATTGGTGTGGCCATCATGCTCAGTTATCTCTGTGCCAATGGTTTCGACCTTTCCATGTCGTCAGTTAGTCTTTCTCATGGTCTTTATGGTATTGGCATTGCTGCCGTGGGCATGCTCTCCACATTGGGCATCACACTGGCCACCGATGCCTACGGGCCCATTGCCGACAATGCCGGCGGTAATGCCGAGATGGCACAGTTGGGCGAAGAGGTTCGCCATCGCACCGATGCCCTCGATGCGCTGGGCAACACCACCGCTGCTACAGGCAAAGGCTTTGCCATTGGTTCGGCCGCTCTCACCGCATTGGCTCTTTTGGCCTCCTATATTGAAGAAGTAAAGATAGCTATGAGCCGTGCTGAAATAACGCTTACCGACCTGGCTGGCAATGTGATCGAGGCTACCGATGCCACCATTCCCGACTTCATGAACTATTTCCAGGTGAACCTCATGAACCCCAAGGTGCTGGTAGGAGCCTTTATTGGTGCTATGGCAGCATTCCTGTTCTGTGGAATGACGATGGAAGCCGTGGGCCGCGCAGCCGAGAAAATGGTGCAGGAGGTGCGCCGTCAGTTCCGTGAGATTGCTGGCATTCTGGAAGGAACAGGCACGCCCGACTATGGCCGTTGTGTGGAAATCTCTACCCGTGCCGCCCAGCACGAGATGATTATCCCTTCGGTTCTGGCCATCATCATTCCTATTGTAGTAGGCATCGTGCTTGGCGTAGCCGGTGTTCTTGGATTGCTTGTAGGCGGACTGGCAGGCGGATTCACTCTTGCTGTGTTCATGGCCAATGCCGGCGGTGCGTGGGACAATGCCAAGAAGAATATTGAAGAGGGCAACTTTGGCGGTAAGGGCTCGTTTGCTCATAAAGCCTGCATTGTGGGCGATACCGTGGGCGATCCCTTTAAGGATACCAGTGGTCCTTCGCTGAACATCCTCATCAAACTGATGTCGATGGTCAGCATTGTGATGGCAGGTCTTACTGTGGCCTTCGCATAGATAAACATGTCTTCCCTTTGAACGTATATCCTATGCCCTCAACGGCTGCGCGAATGGTCTCTTCCGTAGCGTGGCCTTTGATGGTGAGGGTATTGGCAGAGGCACTGGCCTTGGCCTTTTCTACGCCAGGCACTTCCTCAACGGCACGCACTACGGCTGCCTCGCAATGACTGCAATGCATGTCCTCAACACGATATACGGTCACGTCAGGATCTAATGGCTTTTTGGAAATAAACTTACTGAAAAACTTCATTATAAGAGCAAATATAATTAATATTGTTAATACTGTAGCGCAAACAATTTTAAACGGGCTCGGCAGAGCAGATTTACTCATGCAGCAAATATCCTCAGCGCCTGTGGTAAAATTGATTCCCGTGGCATTGAGCAGTAGTCCGAATAGAATGGAAAACCCTACGATGGTCATCAGATAGATAGCGGTAAAGCGCCTGCCCATCGACTTATGAACCACGAGGATAGAGGCAAGGTTGACCGCAGGTCCAGCCATCAGCATCACTAATGCTGCACCTGGCGACAGTCCTTTCATCATCAATGCCGCCGCCACAGGGATACTACCCGTAGAGCAGATATACATAGGTATGGCGATGACCAGTATCACCAGCATCTGCAATAGCGGTTGACTGCCGAAACTCAGGAAGAACTCGTCGGGCACCGCCACCTGAATCAATGCTGCCACGATAAGACCGATAAGCAGTCGCAGACCGATGTCGCGAAGCATGTCATAGTAGGCATACTTCAGAACACGCCAAATTTTGGGTTGAGAGCGGAGAGCTGAAAGTTGAGAGTTTTCCGATAAAGAGCAGCATGAATCCTCCTTCACCAGTCTGTTTACCAGCAATCCGCCGCAGATGCCTGTGATAAGCGCTGCCGTAGGACGGATAATGGCAAACCCAAGTCCCATCAGCGAGAATGTGGCCAGAATGGAGTCAATGCCCGTCTGTGGCGTAGCAATCAGAAATGAGGCAATGGCTCCCTTCGAAGCCTTCTCGTTTCTGAGTCCGATAGCCGTTGGGATTACTCCGCACGAACACAGCGGTAGCGGTACACCCAACAACGCTGCCCAAACAACGGAAAACTTATTTTTCCGTGAAAGATAATTGGCATAGAACCTCTGCGGCACGAATACGTGCAGCACACCTGCGATAAAGAATCCCAATAGCAGATAGGGAGCCATCTCGCAGACCACGTTCAACAGTGACGAATAAAATACCGGCATATGCAAGGAGGCCATTTTGGACTCCGCTGCAAAGTTAAGCAAAAGCTTTGAGAAAATCATCATCGAGAAACTATTTTTATACATGATTGTACCAGGAACGATAAATTCAACGCCTCGCTTGCCCGGCCTTGTTAATAATTTGATGTAAAAAAAATGCGGTTGGTTCAATTTTTATATCATAATGTACAGACTTTATAACATGTAATCAAGGACTTTCGTATTTTTGCCCAGCGTTAATTCTATTTTCAACATGCAAATGAACAAAATAAGACACCTTATCAATTTGCTTCTTGTAGCATTTCCCTTTTGTGATGTCAATGCCCAAGAGCCTGAGTTCTATCAAAATCCAGTTATAAAAGCAGATTTGGCAGACCCTTCTGTTATTCGTTTTGACGGAGTTTACTATGCCTCTGGCACTTCATCAGAGTGGGCACCGTTTTATCCTGTTTACAAGTCAACGGACTTGGTGAATTGGGTACAGGTGGGACACGTTTTCGAACAAAAGCCAGAATGGACCGAAAGCTCATTCTGGGCTCCGGAGTTGTATGTATATGATAATAAGGTGTACTGCTATTACACCGCACGGAGAAAAAGCGACCATATATCCTGCATAGGAGTGGCAGTAGCCAATTCGCCAGAGAATGCCTTTGAAGATAAAGGTCCACTGATAGCCATTGGCTCGGAATGCATTGATGCATTCGTGTTTAATGACAACGGGCAGCTCTATATCACATGGAAGGCATACGGACTTGATCCACGCCCGATAGAAATTCTATGTTGCAAGCTTTCACCCGATGGACTTCGTCTTGAGGGCGAACCATTCACTCTGCTTACCGATGAGGAATCCATAGGTATGGAGGGACAGTGCATTATCCATAAAGACGATTGGTACTACCTGCTCTATTCTGCAAGAGGATGCTGCGGAGCGGGTAGTGATTATGAGGTACGTGTGGCTCGATCTAAAAAGATGACAGAGCCATTCCAAAAATACAGCGACAATCCTATTCTTATGCGCTCGGATGATTTCCTCTCATGTGGGCAAGGCTCCGTCACTACCACCCCCGACGGAAGATTCTATTACCTGTGTCATGCCTATCAGCGTGATGCTAAGTTTTATATGGGCAGACAACCAATTATACAAGAACTCGTGTTTGGGAGTGATCAATGGCCGCACTTTAAGACCGGCAGACTCGCCACCAGTAGGCAGCCGATGCCATTCGAAGGCATAAAGCAAGACGAATGGAATCAGTTTGCCGATAATTTTGCAGGTGACAAACTTGATGTGTCATGGACTTGGAATTATACATACTGCGATGTTAAAGCTGAAATAAATGGCAATGGTAAGTTGCTCCTGAGTGGAAATGGTATTAAAGAACCCAGTGTCGCAGCCTTATGCCAGCGTGCACCAGCCTCTGATTACTGTTTTTCCGTGAACGTATTAAATGATGGTCGGTCAATGCGAGGAATAGTGCTATATGGTGATGCGGAAAACTATGTTGCATTGGTTTTGCGGAACAAAAAACTGCAAGTCGTCTCAAAATGCAACGGCAAGGAAACCATTACAAGCGAAACTTCAATGAAGAAACGTAACGTCCGTTTACAGGCAGAAGTGAAAGACTGCCGAAAACTTTCATTTATGTATGATGATGGCAGTGGCATGAAAGAACTTGAACCTTTCAGTGCTGATGCAAGTCACACCACACCATGGGACAGAGTAGCCCGTCCTGGTGTCATATCCGCTGTATTGGCAAACAGCAAAGAAAAACCGGCAGAATTCTCTGAATTCAAAATATGGAAAAAATAAACTACCACTTTTTTTAAGGTGTTGTCTATCTTCAAGTTACTTTTGCGTATTTAAATTCAACTCGTCCAGTATATTTGCGAGATTTTTGGGGCGTTTAGTCTTTTCTCTAAAAAATTATTCCTAACTTTGTGGCAAAACTTCGAATATTCCATGCTATATTTTTTTCGCACTTTATTTGGATCTTTGAACTTTAGAGTGGTTAAGGCGATTATGGCATTGCCTGTCACTGTTTGTGTTATTATCCCCGCAATCATATTGTATATAACTGATTGGCATTGGGGTGATTTCTGTCTGTGGAGATTCATGTTAGGGGTAATCTGTTTCCTTGCTGGTTTGATACTGGCCATTTCGACCATCAGACTATTTCAGATACAGGGTAAAGGAACATTGGCTCCATGGGACGCCACGACCCGTCTGATCACTTCCGGCCCTTATGCCTATGTGAGAAATCCGATGATTACAGGAGTCGCCCTGATTTTAACTGGCGAAGCGTGGTTGTTCGCATCTTATGCTATCGGCATCTGGGCTGTCATATTTCTTGTTATCAATATGGTTTACTTCCCTTTGTCGGAGGAGCCGGGACTGCGCGCACGCTTCGGAAAGGAGTATGACACGTATTGCCAATACGTGCCTCGATACATTCCTCGCCTAACACCCTGGAAACAAATAAAAGTGGTAGCAGCAATCATCCGCAAGGAGGATAAGATATTCACTACTCAGCGTGGATATGGCGAATGGAAAGACTGGTGGGAGTTCCCCGGCGGAAAGATGGAAGTAGGGGAGGCTCCAGAGGAGGCACTAATGAGGGAGATTCGTGAGGAACTGTCTGCGGACATCAGCGTGGATGAGTTTCTGTGCACCGTGGAGTATGACTACCCTCAGTTTCATTTGAAGATGCATTGTTATCTCTGCTCTTTGCAGACGGAGGCCCTGCATCTGAATGAGCATGAAGCGGCGCAGTGGCTCACCAAGGATGAGTTGGGCAGCGTGAAGTGGCTGCCTGCCGACCTGGAAGTGGTGGAGAGACTTAGAACACGATAATACTCTTTTCGACCACGTAAATTTCTTTTCGACCACGGATTAAACGGATTTTTAAACAAAAACCATAAAATACCTCTTTTCTTTTTCGACAACGGATTGAACGGATTGAACGGATTTTTAAACAAAAGCCATAAAATACCCCCTTTGTGAAATAAAATGGGTTATTTCGGTTTTCTTTAAAAAACGCAGAAGAATACTGTTATTTCTTTTCGACCACGGATTAAACGGATTAAACGGATTTTTTTGCATCTAAAGATGCGAGGATAGAACGGATATTTATAAGATTTTCCTTTTCGATTTTTCGTTCGATTTTGATGAGTGCAACGACGACCAAGAATGTGTGGGCGCTACGCTTAAAATCTGCCGGAAAATCTTGTTTCAAAATCTTTGCTGCTATGCAGGGTGAACTCGTTTTTTTTAAAAATTCACACAGAAGAATAAAAAATCCGTTCCATCCGTCCAATCCGTGTTCGTAAAAATCTCTGCTCGGTTTTCTTTAAATAACACAGAAGAATATTGCTATTTTTTTTTCGACCACGGATTAAACGGATTTTTTTTGCATCTAAAGATGCATTGGTGGCATCATCGGATGCATCTGCGGCTTTAAGATTCACTTCAAGACCCAGCGCCAGTACCAGGACATCATTGACCAGATAGAGGATCTAACCGAAGAATAAGCATGAGAGATCACGGGGATGGTTCTATTGATTAACAGATCACCAGAACCGTCCCCATGATCAAACTAGCTGTTGGCTATTGGCTGACGACGTTCACGGCACCCTCGGGGTTGTTGGTGGTGATGTAGTCGATGCCCATGTCGCGAAACTTACGGAAATGCTCGTCACTGTCAATCGTCCATACGTTTGTGTACATACCCAGCTCATGAGCCTCCTTCACCCATTCCGGATGCTCTTGGAAGACGGCGAGGTGGTAGTCCAGACCGGTGATGCCCAGCTTGTGGAGTTCTTTCGGCGTTATCCATCCGCTGAGGAAGGCTACACGGGCCGTCGGGTCGAGGCGTGCTATCTCTACGCAGGCGGCCAGGGAGAAAGAGATATACTCCACCTTCTTTTGCATGCCGGCCTTGCGCACGGCCTTCACGGTCTGTCGCGCCGACTCGAGGTTCTGCTGTAGCGTGCGGCATTCCTTGATTTCGATGATGAGCTTCGTCGAGGTGGTGCTCTTCTTCAGCAGGGCAAGCATATCTTTCAGCTCGGGCATGTGTTCGCCATTCTTCAGAATGAGGGCGCGGCACTCGTCGGCCGTGGCATCCTGCAGGGTGACACCGTCGTAGCTGGCATCGTGGTTGACGAAGAGGTGGCCGTCGCGTGTCAGCCAGACGTCTATCTCGCTGCCGTAGATGTCCATGTCGAGGGCGAGCTGCAGCGAGCGGCGTGAGTTCTGTGCAGACCCGTCGACATCCCAGTGGCCGCGGTGGGCGATGACTTGTGTGCCTTTGGGCGACAGGGGCTTTTCTTTTTCTTGTGCTTGAAGGGTTGCCGTCAGCATCGATAGGGTGAGGATTGCGAAGATTTTCAGGGTTTTCATTTTGTTGGTCTTTAATGTTAAATGGTTATATTATTATTTCCAAATGAGAGATCACGGGGATGGTTCTATTGATCAACAGATCACTAGAGTCCCCATGATCAAGCTACTTGCTTGATAGTGTTATCAGGTTCGGCTTTCTTGGAGGGTATGGCTTGGATGATTCGGAAAACACCTTCGAGGTCAGCAGCCTGGGTCTTACGTCGCTTACCATCTGGAGCCAACATTTCAACAGGGGGACAAATTGTCCCCCACTTGGATTTCAGCTCAGGGTCACGACGAAGCATTTTCTTAATGTAATCGCGTGGATTCACGGAATCTGTCAAGACCTGCACTATATCTGTTACAGAGAAATAGTACTTTTCTTGCTCCGCATCCCATACGATGCGCACTTTCTTGCCCTCAAAGAGCTTTATAGCGAAATTCTCGTTCATGATGATACAATCCTATGGATAATTTGGTTGTAAAGTTACGAAATATTCTTCAAGTAGGCTTTGATATGACAGACTTTAACATGATATAGTGCACATTTTTATCAAAAAAAGAACCATTATTAAACAAAAAAAACATAGAATACCTCTTTTCTTTTTCGACAACGGATTGAACGGATTGAACGGATTTTTAAACAAAAGCCATAAAATACCCCCTTTGTGAAATAAAATGAGGTTATCTCGTTTTTTTTTAATTCACACAGAAGAATAAAAATCCGTTCCATCCGTCCAATCCGTGTTCGTAAAAATCTCTGGCCGCTGCATAGCGGTTTTTAGGACCGTAGGTCCGGGTTTTTCATTTTGTGAAATAAAATGGGTTATTATGGTTTTCTTTAAAAAACACAGAAGAATACTGTTATTTTTTTTTCGACCACGATAGAACGGATTAAACGGATTTTTTTGCATCTAAAGATGCGAGGATGAAACGAATTGAAAACTAGTGCATACCATTCGTGGTCGTTTACGACCAATAAATATTTGTGTCAATTAGGGATAATTTGTGTTCGAAAAAAAATCCGTCAGATCTGTGAAATCCGTGTTCGATAATATCTTCTTGGATTAATTATTCTAATTATTCCAATTTCTTTCCGACCAGCTGCGTAGCAGCAAAGATTTTCTTTTTAGATTTTTCGTTCGATTTTAAGGAGTGCAACGATGACCAAGAATGTGTGGGCGCTACGCTTAAAATCTGTCAGAAAATCTAATAATAAAATCTTACTTCTAAAATGCTGTTATGGCTTCTCGGTTTTGCAGATTTTGGTTAGTAGTACAGAGGTTTCTGCAAGTGACCCATAATCTGGTGTCAAAATCTTTGGTGCTATGCAGGGGTGAAATCTCGCGGTTATAATTTCTTTTTTCTTCCTATTTTTTGTACACGCTATGAACCTCGAAAAGGTGAAAAAATCGACCAATTTTCACATGCTAATAGGGCTCAAAACTCGCGTCAAATTCACCAAACGTAAAGTAGGTCGGAAATACGCGAGTTTTGACGAGTTTGGGTAATTTTTAGAACTATCTGAATATCAATCAATTGTATTTCCTTTGGTATTCTCCTGTTGTAGTATTCCTATTCTGTTGCAATAGTACTTCAGCTATACCCAAACCACCATTCTATTCCAATACAATTATCATTCAGTTGCAATGTAACCACCATTCAGTTGCAATGCAACCACCGTTCCATTGCAGTATAGTGGACGTTCAGTTACAGTATAGTATAAGTGCTATTTCACCATAGCAGTTAAGCAATTTCCATCCTATCAAGAACAATAGCGCCAAAATATGCATTTTTCTATGAAAAAGTAGGAAAATAGTAGAAAAACAGGTGTTTTTTTGCTTCAAGCAATGAGGCGTGAACACATAATGAGGGGGTAAAACAAGGGCTCCCCGTTCTAGATTGCGAATTTTATTTGTCTTGATTTTCGAAAAAAATAAGGGAAAAACGAGAAAGAAAAAGGTGGAAAAAAGGGAGAATTTTCATCATACAATCATCGTAGGAATGGGGTAGAGTGGTGGTGGGAGTGAAGCCAAAGTAAGAGACAATAATTTCTGTAGTATTCTCATCTTTATCGGCCACGAAATCCAAAATATCGACCATTTTCTCAGCCAAAGATGACTTTACTGACCATTTATCGACCATTTTCTGCTTCATTTCCTGTTTATCGACCATTTGAGTTCCGTCGCTGGATTCTATATTACATATACAACTATTTCAAAATTCCTTTGGATTAAAAAAGAACTAGTAGCTCTTTTCTATCAATGACTCCAAACTCCAACCGCAGATGGCTATAAAAAAGTCGTCTGCATTTTCGTTATTTAATGAGGCAAGAAGAAGTTGATATGCCTTCTTGTGATATGCTTCATCGTCAGCATTGATTTCATTAAGTATTGTTTCAAAGAATCTTTCAAGAAACTCTTCGTTTACATTATTGAGTAATGACTGTATCTGTTCTTTTTTCATTTTTTCGGGCAAAGTTAATTTGTAGTTGAATGTTTTACAAAATAATTAATAATTACCAGGCTTTTCCAGGAAGCTTTAACCACTATGGTAGAAATAGCAAGAACATTTCGTATTTTGCAAAACCTTACTCTTGTCTTTAAGAAAATGAAAACCAGATTTTTATGTCCATGATAACATGGGTTTGACCAAAAAACTTCGTTATAAAACACTGTTATTCACTGTTTTTTTGTAAATTTGTAGCCATATTTGCGATGTACGCGTGTAGATAAGTAAAATTTCATAGGAGCTAATATACTCAAAAACATATTTGACAGTAGAATGAAGATATGATTGCATTTATTGATACTGAGGTAAATCCGCAGACGAAGAAGGTGGCGGATTACGGAGCTGTCAGGGAGGATGGTGCAGTGTTGCACTCTAGTTCCAAGGCTGACTTCGATGCCTTTGTGTCAAAATGCGATACGGTGTGTGGACACAATATCATCAATTTCGATCTGAAATTTGTTTCATTGAGAGGCAATCCTACAATTGTTGATACACTGTTTCTATCACCTTTACTTTTCCCCAAACGACCTTATCATCATCTAGTGAAGGATGATAAGTTGCAAGTGGACGAACTGAACAATCCGCTGAATGATTCTATGAAGGCCCGTGACTTATTGAATGATGAAGTGGCAGCCTGGGAACAGTTGACGGATAACAGAAAGGAAATCTACTATTATCTGCTGAATGACACAAAAGAGTTTGGCGGTTTTTTCAAGTATGTCGGATATTCGCCAAATTTCAGTTGGATATCATCCATATTTGCAGCTAAGCGAAATTGGAAGCAACTGATATTAAAAGAATATGAAAGTAAATTATGCGATAATGCCGACTTTGAGACTTTGGTCAAACTGTATCCTATAGAATTAGCATATTGCTTGGCTGTAATCGGTGCCGATGATGTTTTTTCGATTACACCAGCATGGGTAATACGAAACTTTCCACAGGTGGTTAATGTGATGAACGTGTTGTGCAACACATCTTGTGGAGATTGTGAGTATTGTTATCAGCGACTGGATGCTCATTATGGATTGAAAGAGTTTTTCGGTTATGATGAATTCCGCATCTTTGATGGCATTCCTATGCAGCAACAATCTGTGGAATCTGCAATTCGGGGTGAATCCCTGCTGACGATATTTCCAACTGGTGGCGGTAAGAGTCTCACCTTCCAACTACCTGCTTTAATGGCTGGACGGAATACGCATGGACTAACTGTAGTCATTTCGCCTTTACAGTCGTTGATGAAAGACCAAGTAGATAACCTTGCAGCCCGTGGTATTAGTGACGCTGTGACTATCAATGGAATGTTAGATCCTATCGAACGTGCTACTGCCATAGAACAGGTGGCTGACGGCACAGCCAATTTGCTATATATCGCTCCAGAAATGCTGCGTAGTAAGACTATAGAGCGATTGTTGATGGGACGCCATGTTGTTCGTTTTGTGATAGATGAAGCACACTGCTTCTCTGCTTGGGGACACGACTTTCGTGTAGACTACCTATATATTGGAGATTTCATTCGACAGCTACAGGAGAAAAAACAATTGAAACAACCAATAGCGGTATCTTGTTTTACAGCGACAGCCAAACAAAAAGTTGTTAGCGATATCTGTGACTATTTCAGAGTAAAGTTGGGCTTGGAACTGAAAGTTTTTGCTGCTAATGCAGAGCGCAAGAACCTGCGTTACTCTGTACTTCATGCCGATACTGCAGATGAGAAATACAATTTGTTGCGCTCACTGATACTTGGGCACAATTGTCCCTCGATAGTATATGTGTCGCGTACCAAACGGACATGCGAATTGGTAAAACACTTAGTCAATGATGGCATACGAGCTTTACCATTTAATGGAAAGATGGAAGCTGCCGAGAAAGTGAAGAACCAGAATGCTTTCATGAGTGGTGAAGTCCAGGTCATTGTGGCTACTTCTGCTTTTGGCATGGGTGTTGACAAGAAAGATGTTGGATTGGTAGTCCATTACAATATTAGTGACTCGTTAGAGAACTATGTACAGGAAGCCGGTCGTGCAGGTAGAGACCCAGAGATGCAGGCTGAATGCTTTGTGTTGTATGCTGACACCGATCTTGACAAGCATTTCATTCTCCTTAATCAGACAAAGCTTAGCATCAGTGAGATTCAACAAGTATGGAAAGCCATTAAGGATCTTACATCTAAACGAGTCAAGGTGAGTTGTTCGCCATTGGATATAGCACGTCAAGCTGGATGGGGAGATGAGATAGACGGTATTGAGACTCGTGTGAAGGCTGCAATAGCGGCACTTGAGGATGCTGGATACATTCAACGTGGCAGTAACGCGCCACATGTATTTGCCACAGGTATTGCTGTGAAGAACATGGATGAAGCTCGTCGAAAACTGATGGTCTCTTCTTTGTTTGATGAGCAATCTCGTGAGGAAGCAGCGCGAATTGTCAAATCGCTTATCAGTGCTCGAGCCACAGCTGAAGGCCGAGGAGCGGAAGCTGAGAGTCGAGTGGACTATCTTGCTGATATTCTTGGAATGGACAAGGCAACCGTCATCAGGAATATTAATCTGATGCGTCAAGATGGCTTGCTGGCTGATAGTCGTGACATGCAAGCATGGATTTCCAAGAGTACCACTGTGAAAAATCTCGATGCCATGCTGCGACTTGAACAGTTTATGTTACAGCATTTTACAGAAGAATCATGTCGGTTCAGCTATAAAGAATTGAATGAAGATGCTCAGAAGGCTGGAATAAATTACTCGAATGTCAAGCGTCTAAGAATGCTGCTTCACTTCATGACTCTGAAAGGATATGTCTACAAACAGGAACATGGTATAACTGGTTATGTCAATTTACGACTACAATCATCTAAGGATTCTACAAAGAACCGATTCGAACGTCGGATGGATATCAGCAGATTTATTGTTGAAAGTTTGAGCGTTCAGAAGGATGATACTAAAGAGACGACACTTGTTAACTTTTCCGTTGTAGAACTCCTTCAGCAATATATTGACAGCCGTAAAGAAGCGATGTTTTCCGACAAAGAAAAGCCCACAATCGCTGATATTGAGGAATCATTGCTATATCTTACCAAGACTGAGTTGATGAAAATAGAGGGCGGATTTCTTGTTATATATAATACCATGCAGATAGGTCGCCTTGTCGCTACTCGTACACGATATGGTAAGGAACAATATCGTCTGTTAGACGAATTCTATAAGCAGCGAATCCGACAGATTCACATTGTAGGTGAATATGCCAACCTGATGGTTCGTGACTACAATGCGGCACTTCGTTTCGTCAATGACTATTTTACAATGGATTTCCGCAAGTTCATCAATCAGTATTTTAAAGAAGAACGCAGGGCACAGATTGACCAGAATATCACTCCTGCCAAATACAACAAACTCTTTGGTGAACTTTCCAACCGTCAATGTGAGATTATTGATGATAAGGAGTCAAAGTATATTGTGGTGGCAGCAGGACCGGGAAGCGGAAAGACTCGAGTATTGGTTCACAAGCTGGCCTCACTACTTCTGCTTGAGGATGTAAAGCATGAACAATTGTTGATGCTCACGTTCTCAAGAGCTGCAGCAACAGAGTTTAAGAAGCGACTCATAGACTTAGTAGAAAATTCAGCTCATTATGTAGACATCAAGACATTCCATTCATATAGTTTTGACCTTATAGGGAAACAAGGAAGGCTGGAAGATGCTAAAGATGTGGTGCGTATTGCTGCAGAGATGATAGAAAATGGCGAGGTAGAAGCATCTAAGATAGCCAAGAGCGTGCTTGTTATTGACGAGGCTCAGGATATGGGGCAGGACGACTTTAGGCTAGTTCAAGCGCTGATGCGACAGAATGAAGAAATGCGAGTCATTGCTGTGGGTGATGACGACCAGAATATTTACGGCTTCCGTGGTTCCGAATCAAAATACATGCAGTCACTCGTTGAACAAAATGGTGCAAAATTATACGAGATGACAGACAACTACCGCTCAGCAAAAACGATAGTTGATTGTGCTAACCGTTATGTTCAGCGGATTCCTGGTCGACTGAAACATACTCCCATCCAGTCTGCCACAGGAGAAGAAGGCAAGGTAATGACTTTGAAGTCATTTCTGGATACTGAAATAAAAGTAGAAGGAAGTACTGCAATACTTACACGTACTAATGAGGAAACTATGCAGGTGGCCTACGAGCTAGAACAACGTGGTTTACATGCTACCGTGGCACAGTCGATGGGAGACTTCCATTTCGGTAATCTTGCAGAAGTGCGCTATTTCCTAAAACAACTTGGAGACATAGATGAAGTTACCATTCCGAAAGAAAAGTGGGATGTGGCCAAAAAGCGTACACTTGAGACGTATGCCTCAAGTACTTGCCTCAACGTTATGAAGCATTTCTTTTCAGACTTTGAGATAACTCATCAATCCTATTATCGCAGTGACTTGCGTGAATACATCTTCGAGTCAAATATTGAGGATTTCATTGCTGCTGATGATAAGTCTGTGTTCGTAAGCACTATCCACAAAGCAAAGGGACGAGAATTCGATAATGTCTATCTCATGTCTGTCATACCAGATGGAAGAAGTATAGATGATATGCATGCCTATTACGTGGGACTCACTCGGGCTAAGCGAAACCTGTATCTTATAACCAATCCACCCACTGAGTATTCTTCTATATCAATAGCATTGAACATGCATGATGTTATTCTTAATTTCTTCAAGGGAAGAAAGGACATCGTGCTTCGCTTAAGAAGTGGTGACAGCTTACTATACAGAGACGGATATTTGCAGAATGAGCAGGAAGTCAATGTTGCCGCTTTGTCTGCATCAGGTAAAGATAAATTGAAAGTGTGGACAGATAGAGGTTATGAAGTAACAAACGCTAAAGTGAGCTACACATTGGCTTGGAAACCACAAGACTCTGAAATAGAATACGCCGTTTGTTTGGCGAATCTGAACTTAGTTAAGCAAGAAAAAACATCAGAATAAATAATAACAGGAATATAATTATGAAACTTGTTGAAGGTGTTTACGAATCACTAATTAGCACAGCCATTGCTGAGAAATTGCAGCATGACTTTCCTGAAAGCAGTTTTCATGTAGAGAAGGAAGCGATAGACAGTGCAGAATCTCACATGATGCTGGCCCAATATCTCGCAGATATCGTTTCTGTTGTCCTCAAAGAATATTTTCGAGATAAAAAAGAGGCTATCACCATCAGTAAACAGGTGGATTGCATCAACAAGATTCTTCACTTCATTGAGAACGAATGGCAGGTGAATGCCCTTGAAGGCGATATGCTCACCAAAGAGGATGAAACAAACTTCCTTAGAGCAATTTATAGCAAGACCGGATATACTGAGGAACAAATAAAGCACAAGGCTCAATTACACCCAGAATCTGGCTACAGGGTGAGCAATCTCTTTACTGGAACAAACGGTCTGTCTATTGATGAGGAAATTAAGAAAGATATACAGACGGCCGATAGCATTGACCTCGTTGTTTCGTTTATCAAATTCTCTGGCCTGAGGGTTATCTACGACGAACTAAAGAGCTTTTTAAAGAAAAAGGGAGCAAAATTACGTATCCTTACAACGACCTATATGGGCGCGACAGACGTAAAGGCCGTGGAATGGCTGATGAAACTAAAGGAGCTGGGTGACGTTGAAATAAGAGCATCTTTTAATACGAACGATGAACGCTTACATGCGAAAGCATATATTTTCAAACGTGAGAACGGATTTGATACTGCCTACATTGGTTCATCAAACATCTCTCGTACAGCATTGACAAAGGGCTTGGAGTGGAATATGCGTATCACTAATGTGGAGAATCCGCATATTATCCGTTCTACTCAGGCAACTTTTGACTCTTATTGGAACAGTGCTACGTTTGAACCCATAGATAATGACGACCACCTCAAACGTTTTGCTCAGGCTATTGATATAGCTCGAAATAAAACATCGAACATTGAAAGCACAGAAATCGTAACTCGTTTCGTCCGCAAGACTCATCAGGTTAAGGTGTTGGAGAAATTAAATTACGAGCGAAAAAAACGTAATAACTTCAAGAACCTAATTATAGCAGCAACAGGTACTGGCAAGACAGCAATATCCGCCTTCGACTATAAAGATTTCAACCAACAATTCAAGAAAGAAAATGGACGTGAGGCTCGTTTGTTGTTTATCGTTCATCGAGAGAAAATCCTGAAACAAGCCCGGAGTACTTATCGTTCTGTAATGGTTGACGGAAACTTTGGTGAAATATGGACTGGTAATATCAAACCCTCATATAACAGCAATCTTGACCACCTGTTCATTACCATTCAGACATTAAACAACCATATAGACGAGTTGAGCTCTTTCGGCGCAGATTATTATGACTATATTGTGCTCGATGAGGTACATCATAGTCAGGCAGATTCTTACAGGAAACTATTTAGTGTATTTCGCCCCAAGATACTAATCGGTCTGACAGCAACGCCAGAACGTATGGACGGAAAGGCTATCACTCCTGACTTCAACAACAGGTTCTCGGCAGAGATTAGATTGCAAGAAGCGCTTAATCAACAATTACTTTCGCCTTTCGCTTACTTCTGTGTCACTGATGATACTGTAGATCTGAGTCGATTGGTTTGTAGTGCCGATGGAAAATATGATGTCAAACAACTCGAAGCGCAATATGTTGGTAACATGGATCGCTTTGGAAAGATACAGGATGCAATCAATCGTTATCTCACTGACCCACAAGATTGTAAGGCTGTATGCTTCTGTTGTTCAATAGCTCATGCCGAATGGATGGCAGCTATGTTCATTTCCACAGGCTACAAGGCTGCAGCTGTAACATCAAAGAACAGTGGCGAACTTGATGCCTACTCAGAACAATTGGCTCAAGGAAAGATAAACTATCTCTGCGTTGCAGATATCTTGAATGAAGGTATTGATATTCCAGAAATTGATACTGTGCTTTTCCTGCGTCCTACAGAATCACTCACTATTTTTCTGCAGCAATTGGGACGTGGCCTCCGTTTAGCTGATGGAAAAACAGAACTGACTGTTCTGGACTTTGTGGCACAAGCAAGCAAGAAATATAATTACGAGAGTCGCTTCCGTGCTCTGATAGGCCCGTCAAACACTCCCGTCAGGCAGCAAGTTGCGAATGGTTTTACGCTAATTCCACGTGGTTGCAGCATAAACATGGAATTACAGGCGCAGCAATATATCCTCAACAACATTAGTGAATGTATATTCAACCTGCGCCGTCTGCGCCGTGAAGTAGAGCATTTTGAGCATGAAACAGGTCAAGCACTGACGCTGAAGAATTTTCTTGAGAACTTCTCCTTAGATTGGAGGCTAATTTATAAATCCCCTGGTTCATGGACAGAATTGAAGCATCAGGCAGGAATTAATGTAAAAGGATACGAACGGACTAAAGAGGTCGTTAATATGGAGAATGGTCTTGCCCGATTATATCATACCAACTCTACCGATTACCTAATGTTTGTTCAACGGCTAGTCGATAACAACTTCAATCTTGCTGCTGTCAATAAGCGAGAAGAGATGTTTAAACGTTTGTTCTATTATACCATCTGCTTCGACAAGCTAAAAGCATACAATGAAAAGTATGATAAAAACTTCAGTTCAGAAGATGAGGCTATTAAAGCATTAAATAACTTTCCATATTTTAAAGAAGAACTTCAAACCTGCGTAGAGATTCGCCTTTCCCAACTTTATCAAACAACTCTATGGATATCAGTTAGAGGTGTAGAGTTGGAATTATATGGGTGTTATTCTGCCGATGAAATTCATTTAATGTTCGAGGGCGATGTACGTCGTGGCAACATCCTGGGCACTCAGTATCTACACGACAAAAAGATTGCACTCGTATTTGTGTCGACAAACAAGTCTGACAAAGATTACTCCCCCTCTACTCTATACCAAGACTATGCCATCAGTGAACGTCAATTCCATTGGCAGTCTAAACATGATGTCCGAATACAGAGTAATGATGGCCAGCGTATTATCCATCAGCATGAGAATGACTGGAGATATCTACTATTTGTAAGAGACCGCAAGCGTGATGAGTTCGGCTTTACCAATGCCTATTATTTTCTTGGTGAGATGGAATATGAATCTTCACATGGTGAATGTCCCATGAATGTTATCTGGAATATGAAATATAATATTCCAGGCAACATCTTAGAAAATGCCATGGCAGTATAGAATGAATTAAAGTTACAAGTATGCCCCTTGAAAAAGGGGCTTTTTTTGTGAAACGCCCTGTATATCCCTTAACCGCGAGATTTCACCCTGCGCAGCAGCAAAGATTTTGAAACAAGATTTTCTGGCAGATTTTAAGCGTAGCGCCCACACATTCTTGGTCGTCGTTGCACTCCTCAAAATCGAACGAAAAATCTTACAAATAATCTTTTTTTTTCGACCACGGATTGAACGGATTGAACGGATGTTTAAACAAAAACCATAGAATACCTCTTTTCTTTTTCGACAACGGATTGAACGGATTTTTTTATTGTCCTGCGTTTTTTTAAAGAAAACCATAATAACCCATTTTTTCTACAAAATGAAAAACCCGGACCTACGGTCCTGAAAAACCGCTATGCAGCGCGCCCGTGAGGGTGGTTTTCTAGGACCGTAGGTCCGAGGTTTTTCCCTTTGTGAAAGGGGGTAATTTATGGTTTTTGTTTAAATATCCGTTCAATCCGTTCCATCCGTGGTCGAAAAAAGAAGCAAAAAATTCGTGTGGTATCCCTTTTTTTATTAACTTTGTGGCCAAGACATTGGAGTGAAAGATTTTTTTAAGAAAATAATAGTAGCTGCTATGAGAGAATATATGGACGATAGTGATAGTGGAAGAAAAAAAGTGGTTCTCACTTTGCTGATTGCGGCACTGGTGATAGTGGTGCTTTGGGCCACAGGATTGATTCGCTGGGAGGATTCTTCGGAAGAACAAGAGATAAAAGTTGAAAACACCGTTGAGGCACCGAAGGATGAGCCTAAGGATGAGCCAAAGGCGGAGGCGAAGGAAGCGCCGAAGGCGGAGTTCAAGGTGTCGGCAAGTGAATGGGCGGCCTTGAAAGAGGAGGTAGGGCTGCTGCGACAGGAGGTGGAACAGTTGAAGGCGGAATCAGCAAAGCGCACGTCGGCAAGCACCCAACCGGCTGCAACGCGTCAGTCAGCCCCTGAGCCTGTGGCTGCCCCTCGTCAGCCTGCTCCAGAACGTGTGGCTGCCCCTCGTCAGCCCAAAGCAGAGAGCGCCCCTGCGGCTCATGACCCCAACGCGGTGACGCTGGCCAACTACAACCACGACTGGGTGAAGGAGAATGCCGCTGTGGCCCTGAAAAACAATTCAGAGCGTACCATCACTCAGGTGACAGGACGGATGGTTTATTATGATATGAGTGGCAATATGCTGGACTATCAGGATTTCACGAAGTCCATAGTAATAGAGCCTGGTATGGCGAAGACCTTCTCACTAAAAGGATATGGGCATAATGATGATTATGCTTATTATAAAAGTACCGTTAAAAGCTTAGAACCTGATCGCAAATACAAGGTGAAGTTTGAGTTGAAGTCGTATAAAACAAAATAATGTGGAATGAGTCTTATTGCTAAAATAGTGGTTGACCCTGCGGTGTGGCAGGTACCGCTGGGAATATTGTATGTTGTAGGGCTTCTGGCTCTTTTCTATTGGTTATACTTTGGCATCACGCGGAGTATGGCCAGGAAAAGGCACAGGGATCCGCTCGGATGGATACTTCTTTCATTTTTCATTTCGCCTCTGTTGACTTGGCTCATCCTACTTATAGCAGGAGACAAAAAGGGTTGAAAAGGAAAATCTTTTTTTACGAACACGGATTGCACGGATGGAACGGATTTTTTATTGTCCTGCGTTTTTTAAAAGAAAACCATAATAACCCATTTTATTTCACAAAATGAAAAACCTGGACCTACGGTCCTGAAAAACCGCTATGCAGCGCGCCCGTGAGGGTGGTTTTCCAGGACCGTAGGTCCGAGGTTTTCCCCTTTGTGAAAGGGAGTATTTTATGGTTTTTGTTTAAAAATCCGTTCCATCCGTTCAATCCGTGGTCGAAAAGAAAGATTATTTGTAAGATTTTCTTATAAGATTTTCCGTTTGATTTTGAGGAGTGAAACGACGACCCTTAATTCCAGGTCGCTTCGCTTAAAATCTGCCGAAAAATCTTGTTTCAAAATCTTAAAAGGTTCCGTTGGGATTGACTTGTTATGAATCGTGTTTTGGTACTTTCAGGCTGCCCTGACTTTGCACTAACTAGTCGTTTGAATTTCGAAGTTCATTGATTAAATGGTCTAAGGTATTCAGCTTACGTTTGCCGTCAATAGATTCCTTGGCCTCAATCAAAGCTCCACGAAGCTCTGCTGCCAAGTCGCGCTTGTTAACTACAATGTCGTCCTCTGTAATGGGAACAACGCGAAAACTGCCTGCACGTGATTTTACTACCACGTCCTCGCCTCGAAAAGCTACGTCAATATATTTTGCCGTATTCGCCCTAAAATCTCTACCTGTTACAACTACCATAATAATGTCTTTATTAGTAATCCTGGTGCAAAGATAAATATTTATTTTGAATCGTGTACCATTTTGGTGCACTGATTTTTGAGATTCCAATATTTTTCGTGATATTTTCGGCAAAGGAAGCCATCCTTTGTGGTTCTGTTGGAATAGATTGCGTCGATCCCTGATCCCGTTGGGATTGACTGCGTCTATCCCTGTAGGCTGGTTCTGTTGGGATTGACTTTGTCGATCTCTGTAGGCTGGCGCCAGCCATCCTACAAAATCTTAAAAGGCTCCAAAGAATTTAAAGCAAGCTTTATTCTTTGGAACCTTTTAATCTTTCGTGATCCCGTTGGGATTCGAACCCAAGACCCACAGCTTAGAAGGCTGTTGCTCTATCCAACTGAGCTACGAGACCGACCATATAAATAGGATTTCTTTTAGATAAAATCCATTTTGCGGCTGCAAAGGTATGATTTTTTTTGCTATCTACCAAATTTCAGACCTTAAATCTGATGTAGGCACGATCGTCAAAGGAGTTATTGCCTTCAACAAAGGCTTTGGTGGCCTTGAAGGTGCCGATGTTTAAAGGGTCGTTGAGCCGCTGCTCGGCCAGCTTGGCTTCGGATGCCTGGAGGGTGGGCTCGAGGAAAGGATAGCCGTCGGAGGCAAGAACAATCTCCCACGGCTGGAAGTCGAGGGTGATGGTGCGCACATGCTGCTCGGCCACAGGGAAGCCGTCGATAACGGCGTAGGTCTTGTTCTGATTCTTCATCGTCTCGAGCATGTGAGGGATGATGGCTGCCCGTGCAGTATCGTCGGTAAGGAAATGCTCCTTGGGCAGCGGACTGTTGCGGATGATAGAGGCACGCTGCTCGGCAAGCTCCTGTTCGTAGGGCTTGGGATTGTCGAAATACTGGGGAGTGGCGGAAGAGGCCGGTAGTGCCTGACTGGGGGAGGAAACGGAAGGGATGAGCAGGCACTGGCAGTCGCCTATCATCCAGATTTCGCGCCTCAGTCGGCTGTAAACGATGCAGGAGGCGGTGAGGCGTTCTTCGGGATGCAGACTCAGGTGCTGTAGCTGTGACTGCCGATAGTGTTTGGCCACGGCACGGGATGCACCCAGGCAGAACTGATGGCAGGACATGTCTTTTGGGGCATGGCGCAGGAATTTGCTGATGATGTTCATAGTGTACCGACCGTTGCTACTGAAGAAACTGTAGCGACGGTCGGTCTTGGATGTTGAGCCATCGATAACAGCAATGAAATCAGAAGTTGTGACGATTCCGTCCTCGCTTTTCTTGCTGGGGTTTTTCGCTACGATGCTTTGCTCTATTATTTTCATTGGTGAAATTCGGATTGTATGATTTGGGCTTGCCGCCAGTGTGTTTACCGTTCGACGACTTGTCGGCAGGCTTAGGCCCATAGGAGGCCGGGCGATAACCGCCTTGCGGAGGCATTCCGCTGTAGAGTTTTGCTATAAGGTCGGGACGGCCAATGCGGCGTAGGGACTGTTCGATGCCACGGCGCTCTTCAGGTTTGTACCAGAAGAAGAACTGTCGCTGGGCCTGCTTCTCTTTCGGCGTCTTGGCACTGAACACGGGTTCGAGGGTGTATGGGTCGAAGCCTGTGTACCAGGTCTCGGTGGCATTGGTGAGTGGCGTGGGCGTGAAGTCCTGCACCTGTTCCAAATGGAAATCGAGGTTCTTGGTGATGACAGCCAGCTCGGCCATATCTTCCTCCTGACAACCAGGGTGACTGGAGATGAAGTAGGGGATGATTTGCTGGCGTAAGCCTTCTTCGCGATTGATACGGTCGAAGATGCGCTTGAATTCGTAGAACTGCTGGAAAGAGGGCTTGCGCATCAAATAGAGTACCCGGTCGCTGGTGTGCTCGGGGGCTACCTTGAGGCGTCCACTAACGTGGTGCGTTATCAGTTCACGGGTATATTCCATGGCTGCCTTGTTGCTGGCTTCGTCCTTACTACGATGTAAGAGCAAGTCATAACGCACACCGCTACCAATATAGCTATGCTTGATGCCAGGGAGGGCATCGACAGCACGATATACTTCGAGTAGCTTGGAATGGTCGGTATTCAGGTTCGGGCAAATCTGAGGGTGGATGCACGACGGCCGGCGACATTTCTCGCAGGCATTCTTGTTTTTGCCGCTCATGCCATACATATTGGCCGATGGACCACCCAGGTCGGAAAGGTTGCCCTTGAAGTCGGGCATCTCAACAATCTGTCTCACCTCATGGAGAATGCTCTCCTTCGACCGACAGGTGATGAACTTGCCCTGATGGGCCGAGATGGTGCAGAAGGCGCATCCGCCAAAGCAGCCACGATGAATGTTCACCGAGAACTTGATCATGTCGTAGGCTGGAATGCGCTTACCCTTATACTTGGGGTGAGGCTGGCGTGTGTAGGGCAGGTCGAACGAGGCATCGAGCTCTTCGGTAGTCATGGGCGGGAATGGTGGATTCACCACTACATATCGACCGTCAACACCTTGCAACAATCGCTGGGCGTGCATCATGTTTGACTGTTCCTCAACCTGACGGAAGTTTTCAGCCTGTGCACGCTTGTTCTTCAAGCACTCCTCATGAGAATGGAGCACAATGTCACAATCGGTGATACCGCCGGGGATGTCTTCCTTTCGGGCCAGGAATACCGTTTGGGGAAGGTCCTTGATGTCTTTGATATGTTCGCCGGCAGCCAGTCGATGGGCCAACTGTATGGTCACTTTCTCGCCCATGCCATAGGTGATCATGTCGGCAGGTGAATAGCATAGCAGGCATTTCTTGAGCTCATCACTCCAATAGTCGTAGTGAGTGACGCGGCGCAAGGAGGCTTCGATGCCGCCCAGCACCACAGGGACGTCGGGATAGAGCTCCTTGAGAATCTTGGCATAGACAATGGTGGGATATTCCGGACGCATGTCGTGACGACCGTCAGGGCTATAGGCATCCTCCGAGCGCAGTCGGCGGGCAGCGGTGTATTTGTTGACCATTGAATCCATGCAGCCCGGCGCAATGCCGAAGAAAAGGCGTGGGCGCCCCAACTTCTTGAAGTCGCGGTAGTCGCCGTGCCAGTCGGGCTGGGGAATAATGGCCACACGATAGCCTGCTGCCTCAAGGGTGCGGCCAATCACGGCTGCGCCAAATGAGGGGTGATCCACATAGGCATCGGCAGAGAAGAGGATGATATCCACCTCATCCCATCCCCTGAGTTCAAGTTCCTTTTTGGTGGTAGGAAGAAAGTCGGTCAGTCTATACTCCATTGGCTATTAGGCTTCCTGATCGTTTGCTTCCTGTTGGGGGGCTTTAGTCTCTTGGGAGTTCTTCCAATTAATATAGAGGAGTACTAACTGCTGAAGACCGAATGCTTTCATGTTCTGATGATAGATGACATCGAGACAGAGGTCGAGCAGGTTCTTGTCGTTGCCGGTTTCTGACTCGAGCAGTGAACGGACGTTCAGTTTCAGCTTGTCGAGTACCTGTTCGTCAACGATGCCATTGGAGTCGATCAGATCACGAAACAGTTGATACTGGTCGATAGTGGCCAAATGTTGTTCACTTACTTCAATGCTTCGTGTTCCTGAAGCGTTTGCTTGTATTTTGTTCATAACAGTTTATTATTTAAGTTGTATATTCTATTAATAAAGAGGTGATAGGGCCGACAATTATTGCAGAAGGAAATTCAGAACTCCCCGCATGATGGCTGTCCGCTTGCTGTCTTCCTTGATGCATTCCAAGGGAAAGCCCATTGTGAAGGTTCTGTAGCCAGGGCCGCGATAGGCTGTGGCAGCACTTGTTCCATTGCCGTAAAGCATGGCACAGAAGGCTCCTTCAGAAACAGGCATCAGAACATCGCACGACGTGGCGGCATAATGCTGCTCGTTTAGCTGGTGATAGAAATCGAAAGTGGTGCCCAGTCCCTTGATGGTCTCAATGGAGTCGCGATAAGTTCCGAAGTGCTGACATTTAAGGACTTCGGAAAGGAAGAAAATGTCATCGTCACTTTTCATGTCACGACCAATATAGGCTCCGCTGGTCAAGATACGACCTCCCTGAACGGCATATTGGCTGATGGAACTGCGAAGATTGTCGGGGAAGGCCTTATACGTCAGAAGACTATGCCCGTCGTCGCATTGCAGGCCCAGTAGCAAATCGACAGCATCGTATTTGTACAATGGCTGACGGTCGATGGCTTCGGAAGAACAACTGATGATGTTGTACTTGCCGGAATTAAAGATTGCCTTAGCGTGGGAGCGTACATAATCGAATTCATGGCCACCAATGAAGCGGCCTTCCATCTCTGAAGAGGTGTATCCCAAGCCGGTAGAATCCTCAATGCCAATAAAGGCCGGATCGAAACCTCTTTGACGGCCAAGAATACCACAGGTGCGGCCAAAGGTTATGCCAGGATCATCGTCTAAATCGAATCCCTGAGCTGTCACTGATGGAGAGGAAAGACGCTGGAAGCCATCGATAATGAGGATCTTCTTGCTTTCTGCCGACTGGTAAGAAGCGGTGAGTACTTGTGAGGGGAAACTGATGCCGCCATTGTTGACAGCTGCTACTCGGAAATGAACAAGGGCTCCCGGGCGAAGTCGGGTGGTAACAGCCGTTCCCTTGATGAGAGTACCATTGTCGAAATCTCCATCTCCTTCAGCGATATATAGTACGTAAGCCGTAGGTTTGGATGTCGGCTCCTGCGAATCGAGAGTCGGTGTCCAACTGATGATCACCTGACCATCGCCTTGTTCAGTAAATTCGATATTGAAATTATGAGGAGTAAGAGGAGTTACAACGTAATCCTTGTGGTGTTTGCGTGCTGTATATTTGAGCAGTGTCTTGTAGATAGAACGAGCCAACGTGAAACGAAAGTTGGGGTCAAGGCCATAGCGCATATCATTGAAACTCTGGTGGGACAGGGTTTCAAGGATAGCAGAAGGTACTATGGGAACACGCGTTTCAGAGTAGTTGCGATCATATACTTCTCGAGGCTCCCATGTGCGATAGCGATACTGAAGGTCGGCTGTGGTATTGTCTAATAACTCAGAAGCCAGTTCTTTCGACATCTGGCGTGAACAGCCTGCAGCCAAAAGTGAATCGCCATAGCCTGTAGTACAGATGGTCAATGAACCATAAATACCTTCACCATCGGGCTTATTATAACCGGCATCACTATGAACGGCTAACGATAGCTCAATGGGTACTTTGCGACCTGTGGAATCTGGTGCATAGACAGAACCACCGCACAATTCGTTGAGCATCAATGAACGGGCATTAATGTCATCGGCGTAGTCGTTCTCACCATTTTTGGATGAATAGACATTATATGGCATACCAGCCCACTGGGCATAATATCGGGCACCCTCAAGGCATCGGGGCAGATGACTCACATCACCACCGCGCTCAATGTTGCCCATACCACCGCCAAAACGTACCGCATCGGCCGTGACCATACCTATTTGCTGGCTTTGATTGGTTAGTACCACACGATTCTGCTCATTGCATCCGCTATCGAAAGTGAAGGTGCCTAAATAAACCCAGGTGGAACCACCCATTCGCTGGTTTACCCTGAATTCGGTTTTCTGACCTTGGTGCCAAACAATATAATGAGCATCGTCAACACTTGAAGGTAATGTCTGGTAGCTTACGTACACAGCATATTTCCCACTTTCAGGAATATTAGGCTGGTAGTTCACGGTGCTCAGGTTGTTGGCATCCTTGGTGGCTTCTACCATACGTGCTGTTCCTGCTTCGAAAGGATTCTCACCATCATGATAATAGCCATTGTGAAAGGCAAACCCTTTGTCCATGCAGCGCATCCAGTGGTTGTGCTCTTGGGTTTCAAAATAAAGGGAAGAATTGGAACCGTCATTGTCAACAATCACTTCATGACGTTGCCAGTCGCGTTCGCGAGGGGAAAAAACAATGGCTCCTGCATTTTCCAACATGGGCATGAGGTAGGGAACCACAATGGTTTGGGTAAACAGGTCCTCGCAAGTAGTGTAGAGTGGGGGACGCTGCCATCGCCAACGCTCTTTTCCTATATCGTAAAAACGACCATGTGAAGCCCATAGCGCCAAGTGACGCCCTTCCATTCCTTCAGTGATTTCATAAGGACGTGAGACATTGCTAACCCATGGCTTTCCTATATGCTCAATTTTCTCCCAACTTGTTGGTTGGGCATCCAATAGAAAAGAAGGAAGCAGTGGCATAAATAATGCCCCTGCTACAAAAAAGAATCGTTTAGTAAAGATCTTCATTTCCTTATATTTCTCCAATCGTGAAATTCTCTGGGTTTTTACCTTTGAAGTCCTTGAAATAGAGTTTAATATCGCGCATGTCGGCTTCAATATCACCAGTGGGTATGATTGTCTTGGTGCACTGGATCAGTTTGCGTTCGTAGTCAATACCATAAAGAAGAATTGGAATGCCTGCACCTTGGGCTATGAAATAAAAACCTTTCTTCCATTCTTCTACCCGAGAACGAGTTCCCTCTGGTGTAATACATAGATGAAAAGTGGTTGCCTTTCGTGCTGTTTCAGCCATTGCATCGGTCATACGCATGTGTTTCTGACGATATACAGGAATACCGCCCATCTTGCGGAAGATAGGACCTAATGGCCAGAAAAACCATTCTTTCTTCATTAAAAAATTGGAGCCCAACCCCATCGCACCATTATAAAGTTGGCCAATAAGAAAATCCCAATTGCTAGTGTGAGGAGCCAGACAGATAATATATTTATCGGGATGGGGCTCCGAAACTTCGGCACGCCATCCCATTCGCTTGTACAATAGCCAGTTACAGAATTTCTTCCACATAATAAGAGTAACTCGGTTCAAATAAAGTAAATAATTGAAAATAGAATTAGAAATTGTTGATCTGATCAACAATCTCACCTACTTGGGCCGTAAATTTTTGGCGCAATGTCTTGTAGTACTGTTTGGGAAGCATGCCTGGCTCTGGATGGCAAACGCGACAAGTAAAGTCGGCCTGCATCTTAACAATAGAAAATAAGAGAGCATCGGCGTTATCCTTGTGACCATCAGCTCCGTAGAGTGAAGCGGCAATACATTCAGAAAACAGTTCTTCGCAGATTAGATTGATGCCGCGCTTTAGTGTTCTTTTGTTAGCCATAGGTGAAAATATTAATTAATATGTGTAATTGTTTGCTTGCCAAAGTTAAGTAAAAATTCTGAGATGGCAAGCGCTTTATTCAAAAAAAAACTTAATTATACGCTTTTTTCAATTATAATGAGTAACTTTGCCTCGCAAAAAGATTATTCTCTAATAATAATTATTTTATCCGAAAAATATGCAGAAAAGTGCATTGCAGGTGGCAAGAGCCGCCTATCAGCCCAAATTGCCTCTCGGCTTGCAGGGCGCAGTGAAAGTGCAGGAAGGTGCTCCTACACAGAGTGTTGATAATCAGGAAGAAATCAAGGCTCTCTTCCCTAACACCTACGGAATGCCACTCGTAGAATTCGTTCCCGGTCAAGAGACTGCTCACGAAAAGATGAACGTTGGTATCATTCTCAGTGGTGGTCAGGCTCCTGGCGGTCACAACGTAATCACTGGCCTTTTTGATGCTGTTAAGAAGTTGAACCCCGAAAACCGTCTGTTCGGTTTTATCCTGGGTCCTGGCGGTCTTGTTGATCATAACTATATGGAGCTCACTGCCGACATCATTGACGAGTATCGTAATACTGGCGGTTTTGATATGATCGGTTCTGGTCGTACCAAATTGGAAAAAGTTGACCAGTTTGAGAAAGGCCTTGAGATTATCCGTGAACTTGGTATTAAGGCTATCGTTATTATCGGTGGTGACGACTCAAATACCAACGCTTGTGTTTTGGCTGAATACTATGCTGCCAAGAACTATGGCGTACAGGTGATTGGTTGTCCTAAGACTATTGATGGCGACTTGAAGAATGATCAGATTGAGACTTCATTCGGCTTCGATACCGCATGTAAGACTTATTCAGAGTTGATTGGCAATATCGAGCGTGACTGTAACTCTGCACGCAAATACTGGCACTTCATCAAGGTGATGGGCCGTTCTGCTTCTCACATCGCTTTGGAGTGCGCTCTGCAGACTCAGCCAAACATCTGCCTTGTTTCTGAAGAGGTAGAGGCCAAGCAGATGAGCCTGGACGATGTAGTTAGCTATATCGCAGAGACCGTAGCTGCCCGCGCTAAGGATGGCAATAACTTCGGTACTGTTATTATCCCAGAAGGTCTGATTGAGTTCATCCCTGCTATCAAGAAACTGATTGCTCAGCTCAACGATGTGCTGGCTTTACCCGAGGCAAAGAACATCAGCCGCGACGAGCAGGTTGACTTCGCTAAGAGTCATCTTTCTGACGAGAATCTTGCAGTGTTCAACAGCCTGCCTGTTGGCGTAGCCCGTCAGTTGGCTCTTGACCGCGATCCTCACGGAAACGTACAGGTGTCACTTATTGAAACCGAAAAACTGTTGTCTACTATGGTAGCTCAGAAGCTGGAGAAGATGAAGAAGGAAGGAAAATATGTTGGCAAGTTCTCTGCTCAGCACCACTTCTTCGGATATGAGGGACGCTGCGCTGCTCCTTCTAACTTCGATGCTGACTACTGCTACGCTCTGGGTGCCAGCGCTGCTCAGCTGATTGCAGCCGGCAAAACTGGTTACATGGCTATCGTGAAGAATACTACAGCTCCTGCTGCAGAGTGGAAAGCCGGTGGCGTGCCCATCACTATGATGATGAACATGGAGCGTCGTAACGGTGAGATGAAGCCCGTTATCCGTAAGGCTCTCGTAGAGCTTGATGGTAAACCCTTCAAGGCTTTTGCTGCCAACCGTGAGAAATGGGCTCGCGAGACTGCTTATATTTATCCTGGTCCAATCCAGTACTGGGGCCCCACAGAAGTGTGCGATCAGCCCACACGTACCCTTGCTTTGGAGCAGGCAAAATAAATTGAATATTTCAGACACGGATTTGATGGATTTGGTCAAGTCCGTGTCTTTTTCTTTTTATGCCAGCAAATAGGAATACTTCAAAAGGAAGACGAGCTAAGTCATCTAAGCATAAACAACCAGGGATATTATTGAGACTATTTCATAGGATGCCTCGTTGGTCTTTTTGGCTGGGGGTAGTTGCCATAATGGTTGTCTATGTTTGGGCGTTTTATTATTTCTTCGTTTCTCCTTTCGGTTTTCGTTGGCGTGCTCTCTATGGTGATACATCTTTGCCTCAAGGCTATGAAATTCATGGCATAGATATATCACATTATCAGGGAGATATTAATTGGGCGATGTTGCGTAGTCAAGGGCAAATAGACCGTTGTCCTATCAGATTCGTCATGATAAAAGCTACCGAAGGGGCTAGTCGTATTGATCCTAAGTTTAAGAATAATTTTGAACAGTCGCTCGAACATGGCTTTACCAGAGGAGCATACCATTTCTATAGTGTTCACTCTCCAGCAAAAGATCAGGCTAATTTCTTTATTAAAAACGTGAATCTTCAACAAGGTGATTTGCCACCGGTACTGGATGTTGAGCATAAACCGAAAGGACAATCAGATGACGAATTCAAAAATAGCGTGCTGGAGTGGTTGAATCTTGTTGAAAAGCACTATGGTGTCAAACCAATCATCTATACCTATTATAAGTTTAAGATGCAATATCTTTCGGATAGGGAATTTGACCAATATCCTTATTGGATAGCACATTACTATGTGGATAGTGTGGAATATCAAGGTGACTGGAAATTCTGGCAGCATACAGATGTAGGTAAATTGCCAGGCATTAAGGGATATGTTGATTTCAATATTTATAATGGTTCCTATTACGACTTACGCCAATTGACCATCGGAAGCCGAGAGACAATTGGCGTAGAAGCGTATAAAGAGAAAAATTGATGTCTTGGGGACAAGTTGATTAAAAAACTACTTTTACTTCTTTTTTATTAAGTATTTTAGTTGTCGGTTCACCAATGATGGTAACTCGCTTTTTTGCTATTTCTGATTCACTTTCAGCATCGTTTTCATAACCATTGTCGCAGGCCCAGCTTTTATCAGTTTTTGCCTCGAATGATCCTCCACTAAGGATAATACCTGTATCGCTTTTTACGGCTTTAGGCTTGCCGATTCTGTTTGAGCCTGTAGTTTCAGCAACAAAAATACCACCATTGATCTTAATATCTTGCGAACAGTTCAGTCCTTTTCCTCCATCACCAGTACTAAGAAGATTTAGTGAACCGGATGTCATTGTGAAAAGACTGTCACACTTGATTCCCGCACATGAGGTTGTATCGGTAATGCCATCAGTGCTTTCTATCTTGCAGTCTCCTGAAGTTTTGATAGTCGTGATTCCTCCATTGATAGTGGTAAAAGAATCATTTTTGATACCACGGGCACCATCGGCTTTTACATCGATGTTCAATGTGCCACCAGTGATTGTAAAGCCATCGTTAACTTTAATGCCATTCGAACCGGTTGATAAAACATTAATATTGACAGTGCCACTCTCAAAAATGATATAGTCATCACTGGCAACACCATTTCTTGAATTACTATAAATGTTCAGGGTACCTGCTCCACCAAAATAAATCTGACCTTCACTAAATAGCGTAGCTTTCTGGTCTATAGTATCTCCCTCGTCCGTAATAGGGGCATCAGCATAGTTGATACCGTCAGTAAGGGAGTTGGTGGTTCCTTCTTTGGTAATTACATAAAATGACTTTCCACATTGGTTGTTAATGGCAGGACCATCGGCATTTGTAATGCTGACACCATTGAGAAGGACTCCGACTTTCTTCCAACTGAAAATGAGTAGTGATCCATCCGTCGTGGTGCCACTCAACGTAAGCATCAAGAATTTGTTTGTGTTGGATCTTACCGTAACATCTGATCCGTTGATACTTACGAAGCCAGCATCGTCGCCAGATACGCTGACACTGGTGCCATTGTATGTGATGCCGATGTTCAATGTGTCGGTGGTCGTTTTATCGGCAAAATCATTATCCCAATCGTATTTGTCATCATTTACGCATGACATGATGCCAAATGCAATCGTCAAGAATAGATATGTTTTTTTCATTTCATTGATTATCTTAAAACAGTGATTGAGAAATCAGAATTTGTACTTGTAGCCAACACTGATGATGTGACTGTTCAAATCGCCGTCATCATCGTTTTCATTTACATTTTGAAAATAGTAGCCAAGAGAGAAAACATGATGCTTTTGGTATTTATACTCTGTACCAATCTGATAACGGGTTTTCTGGATACCATTCTTATCGTTGAATATTTCAAATCCTGCAATTGGATCAAACTTCCAGTGAGGGAAATCGTATCCTATCTTCAGTCGGCTGCGAAGAACATTTTTTCCTTTGCCTTTAATGGATGTCCAGGTCTCGTTGTCAAAGTCGTATTTCTTTCCATTGACTTCTGGACGATAGGTGTACTGCCAACGCTCACGCAAGGAAATACCGAGGCGCCCCAGAGTTGTACTGCCAGTCAATGCAACACTGAAACGATGGCGAACTCCCCAATAGCTGGGAGTCCACTTGTTTGGACGAAGACCGTCTTTCTTGAAATCAAATTCTTCTACGTTGTTGTCATAGAGGAAATTGTAGCCTGCAGAAACTTTTAAGCCTTTGAATAACTTGTATTCTGCATTAATACCCATGCTCCAACGGTCTAAAGTCCGAGAATTATTGCGTGTGCGCAATTCTGTTTCGGCACCAATATTCCAGTTGCGAGAAATTTTTTTCTCTGCACCAAGCTCATACCATGCGCCAAAGTCATTCGTTTGAGCTTTGGTATAGGGCATGCCTATGAGTGTAATGAAAAGTAAAAGTGTCAGACTTCTCTCCATTGTGATTTTCTTACAGTAAACTGGTTATCAACAGTATTGTTTATGTCGGCATCGTAGGTGACGCGCAGAACTACAGAATCTTTGAGAAAGTCGATTCCACCAACTTCAACTTTCATGATTTTCAAACCTGTACGTGTCTCAAGATCATTGATAAGCTCCTCTCTTTTCTCTGGTTTGATAAGTTCGATACGGTCATACTGAATAAGTTTCGTTGCATGTACATGGAAACGTCTTTCACAAGCAATAATTGAAGCAACAGTAAGAATATCGACAATGACAAGCTCACCAAAATCTTCAGCCATTGCATGAACAACGGCTAAACAGACAATGAGAAACAGGTAGGTCATTTCACGTACTGGCATTGCATCAGTACGATAACGCATAATTGAGAAGATGCCAAACAGGCCTAAGCCGACGCCCATCGTAGCTTTTCCTCTATCCATTCCCATCATGAAATAAACAAGGAAGAAGATTGCTACTGTCATGAGCATGAAAGTGAAATAGAAGTCGTTACGGTGACTTTTACGGTAATAGAGAAAATGAATGATTCCCCAGTTAACAACAATACAGATAAGGAATCTGATTAATGTGCTACTGAAATCGGCTGAGAATAATGTATCCATAATTGTATAGTTTTATTTTTTATTGTTATCAGAATGTTTTATTTTTAGAGGTATAAATTTAATAATTTCTCTACATCATGGAGTTTCGGCTTAAAGCGATTGATGGGGAGCTGATTGTTTGTCAATGCCGCCCCCATGCAATATTTGCTAAATCCATGAGGATGAATCCTAAGTTTTCGGAGCATTTCGAGTACAGGTGAAAATACGAGCCCATCACGTTTTAACTCAATAATAACCAATTTACCCATTTCACGATGTGTATTGGTTTGTATGTTGTTAAATTCCAATGCCGTGTCAATGGTAAGACGTTCCGTTTTGGCATGATTTACTAATGTGATACGGTGGAAATAATTGTGCATGTGTGGAATCAGGTCATCGGCACTAAAATGGAGATGTTCATCGATGAACTGTCGTTTTGTTTCATCATGAAGGTCCATATCTGCTACTTCAATTCGCTTTTTCTTGGTTCGACCGTGGTTGTTTTTAGTCTTGATTTCCATGAATTGAAGATTTGAGCTGACGTAGGTGCGAAAACGTATTTTCTGTCGGTTGGTATGTCCTGTTTGGTGCTCTTGATACATGCCATAATCGTGAGTGTCAAAATATGTGGTGTCGTAAAGCATGTTACGCTCGCCATCAATGACTTGGGCATAATAATCGCCTTGTGCCATTTTCAGAAGTTCCTCAAGCATTGGAAGAGTAGTGACAAACTTTGTATCGGTACGGTTCATTAACTTCACACTCTTCATCTCAGCCAGAGTGATAGGGTCAAAAGTTTGTATGATAGTATCAATTGGCATACGTTACAGCTAATAGTTTTAGGCAAAGGTAAAAAGAAAGAAGGACTCTTCAAACTTTTTTCAGCGAAAAGCCCTTCCTTTTCTGTAAAAAGTTATTTGTATTGGCGCAAAGCACCAACTAATTCATTGTTCTCGGTTCGAGTGCCAATGGTTACGCGCAGACAATTCTGGCATAGTTGAATGCGTGATCGGTTACGAACGATGATTCCCAGGTCAACAAGGTAATTATAAATAGCCTGTGCATCCGTCATTCTTGCCAAGAAGAAATTAGCATCGCTGGGATAGACCTCTTTGCAAATAGGAAGCATTCGGAATGCTTCCATCAGTCGGCTACGCTCTTGAAGGATTGTGCTTACCCATTTTTCAACTTCGTATTTGTCTTTCACTACTTCAAGTGCTTTTTGTTGTGTCAGAAGGTTTACGTTGTAAGGGTATTTCACTTTGTTGAAAAGTGCAATAATCTCAGTTGATGCAAAGGCCATACCTAAACGAATAGCAGCACATCCCCATGCTTTACTCATTGTGTTCAGTACAATGAGGTTGGGATGCTGAGCCAGTTCATGACGAAAAGATTTCTGACGAGAGAAGTCACTATATGCTTCATCAACAATGACGATACCTTCAAACTGCTCGATGACTTTAACTATTTCTTCTCGTTGCAGGTTGTTACCTGTGGGGTTATTAGGAGAACAAAGCCAAATAAGTTTGGTATGCTCATCGCAGGCGTCTAATAATTGTTGTGCTGAAAACTGAAAGTGCTCATCGAGAAGGACTGGACGATACTCAACATTATTGATATCAGCGCATACCTTATACATGCCGTATGTAGGCTCGATGGCTACGACATTGTCCTTGCCTGGCTCACAGAAACATCGATAGGGGAGGTCGATGGCCTCATCGCTTCCATTGCCCAAGAAAATATTCTCAGCCGGAACACCCTTAACGCCAGCTAAAGCTACTTTCAGTTCCTCTTGTAAAGGATCTGGATAACGGTTGAGCGGAGCATTGTAAGGATTCTCGTTGGCATCAAGAAATACTCGAGCGGTCTTGCCTGCATACTCATTTCGTGCACTACTGTAGGGGGCAAGAGACCATATGTTGGGCCTTGTAAGATCTTGTAAACTCTTCATAATTTGGCGTTTATAGAGGAATATACACGAAACTAATTATTTCAATGACTTGATTCTTACAGTCATCGCATTCTTATGTGCGTCAAGTTGTTCAGCTTCAGCCATCAATTCAACAGCATGACCAATATGGTGAACACCTTCCTCTGTGAGGTGTTGGAAGGTGATTTTTCTGCAATAACTATCCAAATTAACACCACTATAGGCGGTAGCATATCCATGAGTGGGTAAGGTATGGTTAGTTCCGCTTGCGTAATCACCTGCACTCTCACAGGCATATTTGCCTAAGAATACACTACCGGCATTGACCACTTGCTCAGCCATTTGTTCAAAATTCTTCGTTTGGAGAATTAGGTGCTCAGGGGCATAGAAATTTGACAGCTCGATTGCTTCATTTTCATTTTCTACCAATACCAATTGACTGTTCTCAAGTGTCCTGGCTGCAATTTCTTTGCGTGGAAGAAGCTCAAGCTGACGCTCTACTTCGGCTTTTACCTGAAAGAGCATGTCCTCGGAAGTGGTGATAAGCAATACTTGTGAGTCGATACCGTGCTCAGCTTGTGAGAGTAAATCGGCAGCAACAAACTCTGCATTAGCAGTTTCGTCAGCAATAACACATACTTCGCTTGGGCCTGCAGGCATATCAATAGCAGCATCGTGTAGGCTAACTTGTTGCTTTGCTGCCATAACATATTGGTTGCCAGGTCCAAAAATCTTAAAGACTTTTGGCACGGAAGCTGTTCCATAGGCCATTGCACCTATTGCTTGAACACCGCCTGCTTTGAATATTTTGCTAACACCTGCTGTCTTGGCTGCTACCAATATGGCAGGATTTACTTTGCCTTCACGATTGGGAGGGGTGCATAGTACAATTTCCTTGCAACCGGCAATTTTAGCAGGGGTCGCTAACATCAGAACAGTTGAAAAGAGTGGGGCAGTACCACCAGGAATATAAAGACCTACACGTTCGATGGCAACACTTTTCTGCCAGCAAGTAATACCTGGTCCGGTTTCAACTTTCTCGCCTTTAAAACGCTGAGACTCATGAAACTTCTTGATGTTGAAGTGAGCCAATCGAATGGCTTGTTCCAAATCTTCGCTGACAAGTGTCTCGGCTTCTTTCATCTCTTCCTCGGTAACGGCAATAGAAGAAAGATTTACGTGGTCGAATTTCTCCTCGTATTCTTTGACAGCCTCGTCGCCTCGTGATTTGACATCGGCCAATACGGAAGAAACAGTCGAATTTAATTGAGATATATCCAAGTGGGGGCGTTCAATTATTTTTGCCCAATCACTCCTTGACGGGTTTTTTATAATGTTCATATAAAAACTCCTGCTCTTAAAGAATCATTTTTTCAATAGGCGTTACCAAAATACCTTGCGCACCCATCTCTTTCAGTTTTCCGATAATTTCCCAGAAACGTTTCTCGTCGAGCACTGTGTGAACAGAGCACCATTCATCATCGGCAAGAGGAATTACTGTAGGACTCTTTAAGCCTGGTAAAACGCTGATGATTTCTTGTAAACGAGACTTAGGGGCATTCATGCGTACATATTTCTTGTCTTCTGCCTGGCGAACAGCTTCAAAGCGGAATAACATCTGTTCCAATACTTCACGCTTTTCATGCGACATGCCGGGGTGTCCAATGAGCAAAGCTTCGCTCTGCATTACTACTTCTACCTCACGTAGGTTATTGCTAACAAGTGTTGAGCCACTGCTCACGATATCGAAAATGGCATCGGCCAAACCAATACCTGGGCTAATCTCAACCGAACCAGTGATAACATGAATCTCAGCGTTAATGCCATTCTTTTTCAAAAACTTCTGGAGAATGACGGGATAGCTTGTAGCAATAGTTTTACCGTTAAACCATGAAAGACCTTGATATTCTATTTCTTTGGGAATGGCCAAAGATAAACGGCATTTTGAGAAGCCAAGACGTTGAATAATTTCAGCCTCAGCACCACGTTCCTCATATTCATTTTCACCAACGACACCTAAATCGGCCACGCCAGTAGCCACACTCTGAGGAATATCGTCATCGCGCAAATAAAGAACTTCTAATGGAAAATTTTGGGCACTGACTAGCAATGTACGTTTTGAGGCACCGACCTTAATATCTGCTTCGTTCAGCAAGTTCATTGTGTCATCGAACAGGCGCCCTTTTGATTGTACGGCAATTCTTAACATGATTCTTATTATTAATTGTTTTGCGAATCCTGTGATCGCAATTCTTTTTTGTATTGATTTAGGTCGCAAAATTAAATAAAAATTCTTGATTGTGCAATAAAAACTGTACTTTTGCAGTCAAAAATGCATAGGATTGAAACATTACGGAATAATTATTCTTTTTCTTCTGCTCCTTTCAGCCTGCAAGAAACGTCAACAGGAACCTGTTGTCAATCCGTGGGGAGAAGAAACTGTGGATGAAGATTTTGACCTCGATGATATTGAGCAAGCAGGTGAAATGATTGCCTTAACCATATCAGGTCCTGAAACTTATTATGACTATCGTGGCATTCATCTTGGGGTTCATACAATGTTGTGTCAGCAACTTGCCGACTCATTGGGAGTTCGTCTGCGTATAGAACTGTGCCGCGACACAGTTGAATTGTTGTCTAAACTGCGGAATGGAGATGCTGATATCATAGTTTATCCAATTTTCCCATCTTCTTCAACATCACCAGGATGGAAGGTGGCTGACGGAAAACCTCAGTTAAAAGAGATGTTGGAGGGATGGTATAATAATGGACGAATGGTCGCAGCAAGAAAAGAGGAACAGCGATTGTTAAAGTCTGGAGGTGGTGTGAGGCGAAAAGTCTTTGCACCTATGTTGAATAGCGAAGGTGGCATAATTTCCCGATATGATGGTTTGTTTAAGCGTCATTGTCAACCAATTAAATGGGATTGGCGACTCATGGCAGCTCAATGTTACCAAGAGTCAACTTTCGACCCAAATGCTTTGTCATGGGTAGGTGCGAGAGGCCTCATGCAGATTATGCCTTCAACGGCAGATCATTTGGGATTATCACGTGAACAGCTCAATCAACCAGAACCAAATATCGCAGCAGCAGCTCGCTATTTGAAAGAATTGGAACAATCTTTTTCTGATGTCAAGAATCGACGTGAACGTCAGGATTTTGTTTTAGCGGCGTATAATGGTGGTGCTCATCATGTGCGTGATGCTATGGCTTTAGCAGAGAATGAAGGGCACAATCCATACAGATGGAAGGATGTTTCTATATATGTGCTTAAGCTAAGTGAGCCTCGCTATTATCAGCATCCGATTGTAAAATATGGTTATATGCGAGGCAGTGAAACTGTTGATTATGTTCAAAGCATACGTCAGAGGTATCAGCATTATTGTGGCGTACGATCGGTGTCATCAGGTAATTCAGTACCCCAAAAGTCTCAAAATGCAAAACATCGTAGTAAATATAGCCTCTGATTATTTTCTTCTTCTAAATTCTGCACAAGTGATTGCTGTTGCTATAGCAACGTTTAGACTCTCTGCTGTGTCGTCATGGCTATAACTAGGGATGAGCAACTTTTTATTGATGAGCTTGCGAATAGGTTGTGAGATTCCGTTGCCCTCGTTGCCCATAACGATAATACCTTCTGTTGACAGTTCCTCTTGGTAAAGGTCATTACCATCAAGTAATGTACCATAGACGGGCAGGGTGGTTTGACAAAGTATGATGCTTAAATCGCAATAGTATATATTAACCCGAGCGATGCTGCCCATTGTTGCTTGAATAACCTTTGGGTTCCATGCATCGGCGCTATCGGTTGAACAGTAAATGTTTTTGATTCCAAACCAATCGGCAATGCGTATAATGGTACCTAAATTTCCTGGGTCCTGAACTCCATCGAGAGCTAAGCAAAGTCCTTTAGGTTCTGGAAACGACTGTTGGGGTATAGGAAAAACGGCAAGTACCTGTTGCGGATGCTGCAAGAAACTTAATTTCTGAAGTTCCTCATTAGTAATTATCTCTGTTCTTAATTGGTTTCCGCTATGTTTGGTATCAAAAAAAGCACTTTTGTCATTCCATTCGCTTGTGGCAAAAAGAATTGTAGGTTGATATCCGCACCTCAGAAGGTCGCCAACAACTTTTGGTCCCTCAGCTACAAAGAGCCCCTCACGCTGGCGGTACTTTTTCTGCTCTAACTGTTTTATACGTTTTATATCGTTCTTGCTAACCATATGAATTTCTAAAAAGACTTTAATTTTGGCGCAAAGATACGAAAATAATTATGAATAATGAATTATGAAAGGTGAATTATCCTTACCTTTGCATTAAATATATGCGTAAACATAAGTTAGTCCAAATGTTTTTATTGAGCATGGCCATTTCTTTTTCGTCATGCTCAATTACGCGGTATGTGCCTGAGGGGAACTATCTGCTCGATAATGTGAGACTCGATGTTGAAGGAGAAGAAGAAGTAAATCTGAGTATCAGTCAATTGCGAGGGTTGGTGAGGCAAAATCCTAATGCCAGATTCTTTTCGCTTTTTAAAATGCCACTTGCTACTTATTCTCTGTCTGGTCGGGATTCTACTCAATGGCTTAACAGAATGTTACGCTCTATTGGTGAACCTCCTGTTGTTTTCGATAGCATCCACGCTGTCCGTACGGCTTTGGATTTGAAACAAGAATTGCGAAATGAAGGCTATATGCGTGCTGAGGTTTCTTTTGATGTGGATTATCATCGAAAGAAGGCCGATGTGATGTATCATTTGAAACCAGGATTGCCATATTTTATAAATAATGTAAAATATCGGGTGGATGATCCGGAATTGGCTACATTGTTAAAGCATACTGCAGATAGTACACGTAGATTACTGACTGAAGGAATGAAATTTGACGTGTCACGTTTGGACGCCGAACGAAAACGTCTTACCTCTTTAATGAATGATAATGGTTATTATCGTTTCCACAAAGAGTATATCACGTATGAGGCCGATACAGTTGAAGGATCTCGAATGATAGATGTTACGCTGAATATTGGACTTTATAAGCGTAACAACTATGCCGATACTTTGCATACCAAATATACTATAGATAAGATTAGCTTTGTTAGTGGAGACCCAAATGACAATCGCTTGCATTTGCGTAGGCATGTGCTGGAAGAATGTACGCATTTAGAAGAGGGAAAAACATATTCTGGTACAAACCTTCAGCATACATATAATCATTTTGGGCGTTTGCAGGCCGTAAAATATACCAATATCTCCATTGTTCAACATCCAGATACAAATTTGCTGGACTGTAATATAACGCTACAGACGAACAAACCATCAACTATCAGTTTTCAGCCGGAAGGAACCAATACTGCAGGTGATTTCGGCGCAGCTGCCTCGCTCACTTATCAAAATAGAAATCTCTTCAGAGGAAGTGAAGTGTTTAGTGTTGAATTGCGTGGTGCTTATGAAGCAATTAAGGGGTTAGAGGGATATAACAAACAAGACTTTACAGAGTATTCTATTGAGACTCGCTTAGCGTTTCCAAGATTTGTTCTGCCTTGGTTTTATCATAGTATAAGACATAAAGCATTAGCCACAAGTGAATTATCTCTTTTGTATGATATGCAGGACCGTCCTGAATTCCATCGCCGAGTACTCTCTGCTGGTTGGCGATATAAATGGAATTTCATGCATAGGCATGATCGGTATCAGTTGGATTTGCTCGATTTGAACTATGTGTTTATGCCTTGGATTTCAGATACTTTCCGACATGAGTACTTAGAAAGTGAAAATTCAAGAAATGCGATTCTTCGTTACAACTATGAGGATTTGTTTATTACAAAGATTGGGTTCGGTTATGCTTATAATCACAATAATCTTGCAGTAAAAACGAATATAGAGACTTCTGGAAACGTACTTTCTGTTGGGGCTGCATTATTGGGAAAAGAAAAAGATGATCGTGGGCAATATCGTCTTTTCAACATAGCATTTGCTCAATACATAAAGGGTGATATGGATTTGACCCATTCGTTAAGATTGGACAATCATAACCATTTAGTATTTCACCTTGGCCTCGGTATAGCATATCCGTATGGAAATAGCGATGTGTTACCATTTGAGAAACGATATTTTTCAGGAGGCGCAAATAGTGTACGTGGATGGAGTGTAAGATCATTGGGACCTGGTAAGTTCAAAGAACATGATGGCCGTATTAATTTTATAAATCAGACAGGTGATATGAAACTTGATCTTAACGCCGAGTATCGTACTCATTTGTTCTGGAAATTAGGAGGCGCTTTTTTTATAGATGCAGGAAATATATGGACACTTCGTGATTATAAAGAACAACCGGGAGGCCAGTTTCGTCTTAATGAGTTCATTTCTCAACTTGCAGTCGGATATGGTTTAGGCTTCCGTTTTAATTTCGATTATTTTGTTTTACGTTTTGATCTTGGAATGAAAGCTATTAATCCTGCATATGAAACAGATGGTGATGAACACTATCCTTTCCTTCATCCACGTTTAGGACGTGATATGGCTTTTCATTTTGCAGTAGGATTGCCTTTCTAACATCATATTGATAGATGTGTAAAGATGCTTGTTAAGGCTGTGTAAAAAGGTTAATTTTCATTGATTTGCATATCTAACTCCTAACTCTTTTGTACCTTTGCAATTAAAACGAAAAATAGATGTTGAAATTCATTTCATTTGGCAGTGGTAGTAGTGGAAACTGCTATTTTCTATATACAGAAAAAGATGGTTTGCTAATTGATGTAGGAATCGGTATTCGTACGTTGAAAAAACACTTCCGTGATTTCGGTCTTACATTACCTCAAATTCATCGCGTTCTCATAACTCATGATCATGCTGACCATATAAAGTCGGTAGGTAGTATTAATCATGACTTTCATCTGCCAGTCTATGCTACGGCTACTGTACATCAAGGTATAGACAGAAACTATTGCGTAACACGTAAAGTCAATATTGCAGATCGTCATATTTTGACCCCTGGAGAAACTGTTCAGTTAGGCGATTTTACAGTTACACCTTTTACAGTTCCACATGACAGTAGCGATAACGTAGGCTATTTTATTGAAGCTTCCGGTACAAATTTCTGTCTGATTACTGATGCAGGCACTGTTACTGAAGAAATGGCTCAATACATCAGTAAGGCATACTATTTAGTTATTGAGGCTAATCATGATGTTGAAATGCTTCAACAAGGTCCTTATCCTGAACATCTGAAGGTGCGTATTGTTAGTGGAACAGGTCACCTTAATAACAAAGCATGTGCTGAAGCAATTGCCCAAAATATGAACGAACATTTGCGACATGTGTGGCTTTGTCATCTTTCTGAAGAGAACAACCATCCAGAGTTAGCGCGAAAGACTATTGAGTCTGTACTTCGTTCGTATGGTATCGCCGTAGGAAAGGATTTGCAGCTTGAAGTGTTAAAACGCACTGTTCCTACTGGAATTTTTGATTTGGCAGAATAAGAGATAGACTCAAATATAAAAGGCCCACCATTTGGCGGGCCTTTTATTTTGCATATAATTTAATTAATAGCTTCTTGCAATAATTACACGAGCCTTGGCTGGTTTTCCACTTACCATGTCAACACCAGGTGTTTGTTCAACACCGAAAGGTACGCAACGAATAGTGGCCTGGGTATCTTCTTTGATTTTTGCCTCAGTTTCGGCAGTACCATCCCAGTGGCAAAGGAAGAAACCACCATCTTTAACACGCTCTTTGAACTCTTCGTAATTGTCGCATTCGTAAATACGATCGTCACGATACTTGCGCGCTTTTTCGAAGATGTTATTCTGAATATCCTCAAGCAACTGCTCCACGTATTCAGCAATGCCTTCCAGAGAGCGGGTCTCTTTCTCAAGTGTATCACGTCGCATCACTTCGATAGTTCCGTTCTCCAAGTCACGGGCACCCAATACTAGACGTACAGGTACACCCTTTAATTCGTAGTCGGCAAACTTGAAGCCAGGACGCTTATTGTCTGAATCGTCAAACTTAACAGTAATACCCTTCTTGCGCAGTTTCTCAATAATAGGTGTTACCTCTTTGTTTACCAGTTCCATTTGCTCAGGTTTCGTAGCAATAGGAATGATAACTACTTGGATAGGAGCCAAACGCGGAGGAAGTACCAAACCATTGTCATCGCTATGAGTCATGATGAGCGCTCCAATCAAACGGGTTGACACACCCCATGAGGTGGCCCAAACATATTCGGGCTTGTTTTCCTTATTAAGATATGTAACTTCAAAAGCTTTAGCAAAGTTCTGACCGAGGAAGTGTGAGGTTCCGCTTTGAAGAGCCTTACCGTCCTGCATCATTGCCTCAATAGTATAAGTGTCGAGAGCACCGGCGAAACGCTCTGTTTCACTCTTCACACCCTGAACAACAGGTACAGCCATCCATTCCTCAGCAAATTTAGCATATACCTTCAGCATCTTCTTAGCTTCTTCTTCAGCCTCCTCACGTGTTGCGTGAGCAGTATGGCCTTCCTGCCAAAGAAACTCTGAAGTACGAAGGAAAGGACGAGTACGCATTTCCCAGCGCATTACGTTACACCATTGGTTGCACATCAAGGGCAGATCACGCCAAGAATGAATCCAGTTTTTATATGTATTCCAAATAATGGTCTCCGAAGTAGGACGTACTATGAGTTCTTCTTCAAGTTTTGCTGCAGGATCAACTTCAACACCACTTTTGTCTTCTTTGGCGCGTAAACGATAGTGAGTCACTACTGCACACTCTTTGGCAAAGCCTTCGACGTGCTCGGCCTCACGACTCAAGAATGATTTAGGTATCAGTAGAGGAAAGTAGGCGTTTTGGGCACCAGTCTCTTTAAACATACGGTCAAGTTCATGTTGCATCTTTTCCCAGATGGCATATCCGTAAGGCTTGATCACCATACATCCACGTACTGCCGATTGCTCGGCCAAATCAGCCTTTACCACAAGATCATTGTACCATTGACTGTAGTTTTCGGCTCTTTTTGTCAATTCTTTTAATTCTTTTGCCATGATTTTGTTGTTATGTTTTTATTTTGGGTGCAAAAATAGTAAAAAAAGTTCGAAAAAAGATATTTATTTCAAGAAATAGATTATCTTTGCATCGTGAAAACTAATTGTTTAACATTTTAAAATAAACATTTTTGCAATTATGAAGAAGTTTAAAGTAGTAATCCTGACACTTTGTGCAGGAATTGTGATGGCTGGTTGCAGCAACATGGCAAAAGGAACAGCTATTGGTGCTGCTGGTGGTGCTGTACTTGGTGCTGTTGTTGGTAAGATTGCTGGCAATACTGCAGTAGGTGCTGCTGTAGGTACAGCTGTTGGTGCTGGCGCTGGTGCTTTGATCGGTAAGAAAATGGACAAGGTGAAGGCTCAAGCTCAGGCAGTTCAGAATGCACAAGTTGAGTCAGTTACTGACGCAAATGGTCTTCAGGCTGTGAAGGTTACTTTTGATTCGGGTATCCTGTTTACTACTGGTAGCGCTACCTTGAGTCAGACCGCTAAGAATTCACTGTCTAATTTCGCTAACGTGTTGAAGCAGAACACCGATTGCGATGTAGCCATTCAGGGTTATACTGACAATGCTGGTTGGAAAAATAGCACAGCTGAGCAGAGTGCTGCTAAGAATCAGCAGCTTTCAGAACAGCGTGCACAGGCTGTTACCTCTTATCTTCAGTCTGTTGGCGTGAGCGCTTCTCAGATTCGTTCTACCACAGGTTATGGCGAGGCTAACCCTGTTGCTGATAACTCTACTGCTGCAGGTAAGGCTCAGAACCGTCGCGTTGAGGTTTACATGTATGCTAGCCAGGCCATGATTCAGGCTGCTGAGGCTGGTACACTGAAGTAATCCCCGATAAGCAGACGATGCTATTTTTTAGCTATATTAAAAAGATTATGAAATGGATCGTGGTGGCATTTTTTGCCTCCACGATTCTTTCTGTTATCCTTTTTCGCTTTGTGCCAGTTTGGATTACCCCTTTGATGGTAATCCGAGTGGCTGAACAAATCAAGGAAGGAAAGGATGTGAAATTAAGTCATCATTGGGTGGCGCTCGAAGATATTTCTCCTTTTATGCCTGTGGCTGTTGTCGCAAGTGAAGATGCGAATTTCTTACATCATCATGGTTTTGACTTTGACGCTATTCAAAAAGCTGCTAAGCGTAATAGGGAACATCCGGAAAAACGTAGGTTAGGTGCATCTACCATTTCTCAGCAAACTGCAAAGAATGTATTTCTATGGCCCGGCCGATCATGGTTGAGGAAAGGATTTGAGGCATATTTTACTATTCTGATAGAACTGACGTGGCCAAAACAGCGTATAATGGAGGTCTATCTGAATAGTATTGAAATGGGAGAAGGTATATATGGTGCAGATGCTGTAGCTCATGAACACTTCGGATGTTCAGCCGCTGAACTCAGTCGTAGTCAATGTGCATTGATTGCAGCAACATTGCCCAACCCACGACGTTTCAGTTCACTCAATCCGAGTGGGTACATGAAGAAACGACAAGCACGAATAGAACGTGAGATGAGACATGTTCCTGCCTTTCCTAAGCGTGGCGAAGATGTCAAGAATGATAAATAGTAAGGAGTGAAAATGAAGAACGAAGATATACTACAGAAATTGGGCATTGCCGAGTTGAATGCTATGCAGCAAGAGGCTTATGAAGCTATTTTGCGAACACGTAATGATGTGCTGATTCTTTCTCCTACAGGTTCTGGCAAAACATTGGCTTATATGTTGCCTTTGGTTCAATTGCTCAATGCTGATAGTGTTGAGGTACAGGCGTTAGTTGTGGTACCTGGTCGAGAATTGGCTTGGCAGAGTGACCATGTATTAAAGTCGATGGGAAGCGGTTTGCGTTCACAGAGTTGTTATGGTGGTCGTGCGGCAATGGATGAACATCGGCTTTTAAGGAAGAATCGTCCACAGTTGGTTTTTGGAACTCCGGGACGATTGAACGACCATCTTTCAAAAGGCAATATTAATGCAGGAAACATAAGGTTTCTCGTTATTGACGAATTCGATAAATGTTTAGAGATGGGATTTCATGACGAGATGCAGCGTTTGCTCCAACAGTTACCTTCTTTGCAAAGACGCATATTATTATCGGCTACTGATGCTGAGCAAATTCCTCATTTCGTTGAAATGCAACGTACTTCCCGTTTAGGGTATCTGGATACTGAGGAACCTGTGCCTGACCGCGTTGAAGTCTATCAAGTTGCCTGTCCTCAAAAAGATAAACTTGATACACTTTATCAGTTACTTCTACAGTTGGGCAATACTCAGAGTATAGTATTCCTCAATTATCGAGATTCCGTAGAACGAGTTAGTGACTTCTTGCGCAAAAAAGAAATTGTAGTCAGCAGCTTTCACGGCGGGTTAGAGCAACGGCAACGTGAGGATGCGTTATATCAATTTGCTAACGGTTCGGCTACAGTTCTTGTTTCTACCGATTTGGCTTCTCGCGGCCTAGATATTCCCAAACTTGATAATGTTATACACTATCATCTTCCGCTTAATGAAGAAGCGCTTATTCATAGGGTTGGACGTACTGCTCGTTGGGATGAAATGGGACGCACTTTCTTTCTTGTGGGGCCTGATGAGAAGATGCCTGATTTCAGAAATGAAAAAGGGACCGAAGGAAATCTTCAGTCCCAGTTATGGGAAATCAATTCTGACTCTTCTGCCGATATTCCTATACCTTTAATGGCTACCATTTATATTGGTAAGGGGAAGAAAGATAAAATATCGAAAGGTGATATCGTAGGCTTTCTCTGCAAGATAGGTGGATTAAAGCCTTCTGAAATAGGTCGTATTGATGTGAACGACCGTTATGCTTATGTTGCCATATCTCGCTCTTCACTCAAGAGTGTTCTGGCTAAAGTTAAAGGGCAGAAGTTAAAAGGACTCAAAACTATTGTTGAACCAATATCTGTTCAGCATGTTTAATTTGTTCAGCAGTTGGGGTCGGGGTGTCTTTAAGTGAATACTCCAATCCTAATTGCTGCCACTTAAATGTTCCTAAGGTATGGTAGGGCAATACTTCAACTTTCTTAACGTTTCTGAGCGTCTCAATGAAACACCGCAAGCGTTTCAGTTGATCATCGTCTGTGTTTATACCAGGTACTAATACGTGGCGAATCCAAACAGGTTTATTGATATCACTCAGATATCTGGCACAATCAAGGATGTTTTCATTAGGATGACCAGTCAACCATTGGTGACGCTCTGAGTCGATGTGCTTGATGTCTAAAAGTACTACGTCGGTACTTTTCATCAGTCGCTCAAATTTCTCAAAGAATGGATTGCTACGTGTGAAAGGTTGGGCAGATGTATCCAGACATGTGTTAATATTGCGACGATGAGCCTCTTCAAACAGTTCAATTAAAAAATCTATTTGTAGAAGAGCTTCGCCTCCACTTACGGTAATCCCCCCATCTGTTCCCCAATAGCTTCGGTAACGCTCGGCTTTATCTAAAAGATCTTTAATAGTCGATAGTGATGCTGCTTCACCTTTTCTCCAGGTGTCAGGATTGTGGCAGTATCGGCAACGCATGTGGCATCCTTGTAGGAAAATCAAAAACCGAATCCCTGGCCCGTCAACGGAGCCAAAGGATTCGGTTGAATGTATATAACCTTTGCTAGTCATACTAGTTTTATGGGTTATTCTAGTTCGATTACAGTCTTTCGTGTGACTGACGTGCGATTACGTCTTCCTGCTGCTCACGAGTCAGGTCGATGAACTTCACAGCGTAACCAGAAACACGGATGGTGAAGTTTGCGTACTCAGGCTTCTCGGGATGTTCCATAGCATCGCGAAGTTTGTCAACGCCAAAAACGTTTACATTCAGGTGGTGAGCACCACGGCTGAAGTAGCCGTCCATCACGCGAACCAGTGTCGTGGCGCGCTCATCATCATTGTGACCCAATGTGTTGGGACTGATGGTCTGTGTGTTAGAGATACCATCGAGTGCGTACTCGTATGGCAGCTTAGCAACAGAGTTCAGCGAAGCCAGCAAACCATTCTTCTCAGCACCGTAGCTGGGGTTAGCACCAGGTGACAGAGGAGTACCAGCACGACGACCATCGGGCAGGTTGCCAGTGTACTTACCGTAAACCACGTTAGAAGTGATGGTCAGGATAGAGCAGGTAGGAGTAGCGTTACGATAGGTAGCATGCTTACGGATCTTCTTAACGAAGGTCTTCAGCAACCATACTGCAATCTCGTCAGCGCGGTCGTCATCGTTACCATAGCGGGGGAAGTCGCCCTCAGCCACATAGTCAACGTTGAAGCCTTCTTCGTCGCGGATCATCTTCACCTTAGCATACTTCACAGCAGAGATTGAGTCAACCACGTGAGAGAAGCCAGCGATGCCCGTAGCGAAGGTACGACGTACGTTAGTATCAATCAAGGCCATCTCGGCTGCCTCGTAGAAGTACTTATCGTGCATGTAGTGGATGAGGTTCAGGGTGTTTACATAAACACCGGCCAACCAGTCCATAGCCTGATCGAAGCGAGGCTCCAATTCTTCCCATGTCAGATACTCATCCTTAATAGGACGGAAACCTGGAGCAACCTGCTCGCGGGTCTTAGCGTCCACGCCACCGTTACAAGCATAGAGGAAGCACTTAGCCAGGTTAGCACGTGCACCAAAGAACTGCATCTCCTTACCTGTCTGTGTAGCACTTACGCAGCAGCAGATGCTATAGTCGTCGCCCCATACAGGACGCATCACCTCGTCGTTCTCGTACTGAATAGAACTGGTTTTTACCGAAATCATGGCAGCATACTTCTTGAAGTTGTCTGTCAGACGGGGAGAGTACAGCACGGTGAGGTTTGGTTCGGGTGAAGGACCCATATTCTCCAAAGTATGGAGGAAACGATAGTCGTTCTTGGTTACCATATGACGGCCGTCCATGCCCATACCGCCAACTTCCAGTGTAGCCCATACGGGGTCACCAGAGAAAAGCTCGTTATAAGAAGGAATACGTGCGAACTTCACCATACGGAATTTCATTACCAAGTGGTCAATCAGCTCCTGTGCCTCATTCTCAGTCAGAGTTCCCTCTTCTAAGTCACGCTGGATGTAAATATCGAGGAAAGTAGATACACGACCTACTGACATCGCAGCACCATTCTGAGTCTTAATGGCAGCCAGGTAGCCGAAGTAGAGCCACTGTACAGCCTCACGCGCGTTGTTAGCAGGCTGTGAAATGTCAAAACCGTAAATCTGAGCCATAGCCTTCATCTCTTTCAGAGCTTTTATCTGCATAGAGATTTCCTCACGCTGACGAATGATGTCATCGCTCATCACGCCAGCGCCGCAGTTGCGCTTGTCGGCTTCCTTCTCAGCAATAATATAGTCGATACCATAAAGAGCCACACGACGATAGTCACCTACGATACGGCCACGTCCATAAGTATCGGGCAGACCTGTCAGAATGTGGTTGTGACGCACGTGCTTCATTTCTTCGGTATATGCATCGAACACACCTTCGTTGTGAGTCTTGCAATACTTTGTGAAGATCTCGTGCAGTTTTTCTGAGGGCTGGTAACCGTAGTTGGTGCAAGCCTGCTCAGCCATCTTAATTCCACCGAAAGGCATGAAAGCGCGTTTCAGAGGTTTGTCTGTCTGCAAACCTACAACTTTTTCCAGGTCCTTCTTGTTTTCATCGATATATCCAGGACCATAAGCAGTCATACTTGACACAATCTCGGTTTCCATGTCAAGCACGCCACCCTTTGAACGCTCTTCTTTCTGGAGTTCCTGAAGACGTCCCCATAGTTCGTTTGTTGCTTCTGTTGGAGCAGCAAGGAACGATTCGTCACCATCGTAAGCTGTGTAGTTATTCTGAATAAAATCTCTTAGGTTGACTTCTTCAGTCCATTTGGTTCCTTTGAACCCACGCCATTCTTTACGCATAAAAGTGTTTTTAATTTTAAAGTGATTTTTAAGCGGCTGCAAAGGTACCACTATTATTTCAACACGCAAAATAACTTTTGACTTTTTTTGTTTAAATGTAGGATATTTACGTGCTTTATCAAAAAAAAATGTCATTCTGATATAATATTTTTCGGTTATTAAATATAACTTTGCAAAAAAATAATAACAATGACTTTGATTGTTGGACTTTTGATTCCTTTGTTAGGAACTATGATAGGAGCGGCTTTTGTCTTTCTGATGAAGGATGAAATGTCTCTTCGTTTGCAGAAAGCTTTATTAGGGTTTGCTTCAGGTGTGATGGTCGCAGCATCTGTTTGGTCGTTGCTAATTCCAAGTATTGAAATGGAATTGGAGGCGGGGAAACTGGCAGTCATACCTGCTGCAATAGGTTTCTTACTTGGCATGTTCTTCTTGCTGATTTTGGATGAAGTAACACCCCATTTGCATGTAGGTACAGACAAACCTGAGGGACTTCGGTCTCATCTTTCCCGAACGGCTATGCTTGCCTTGGCTGTCACTATCCATAACTTGCCGGAAGGAATGGCAGTGGGAGCTGTCTTTGCTGGTGCCGAAGAAAGTGCTGTCGGATTGTCTTTGGCAAGTGCTTTGGCTGTTAGCGTTGGTATTGCAATACAGAATATTCCGGAAGGGGCAATCATCTCAATGCCGATGCGGGCTGCCGGCAACTCCAAATGGCGTTCTTTCTTTTTAGGAAGCCTCAGTGGAGCTGTAGAACCCATTGGTGGTCTTGCCGTTGTGTTATTAGCTTCTTTGATGACACCCGCTATGCCTTATTTGCTGGCTTTTGCAGCTGGCGCTATGTTGTATGTGGTTATTGAAGAACTCATTCCCGAAGCTTCAGAAGGCGAGCATAGCAACATCGGTACAATCGGTTTTGCCATTGGATTTGTGCTCATGATGGTGCTCGACGTTGTACTTGGTTAAATGATTTTTTGGAAAATAATTTGATATTTATATCAATAGTTGTTATTAATTTCGTACCTTTGCACGCGCTTAGATCTACCATTTAGGGAAATACTAAGACAAGCATGCAGACAATATTATTACAACATTTTTTTAAATCTTTATGAATTTCACATTGTTAATTACCGTCTTGCTGACGGCTATTACACTGGTGGTGGGAGCTTACGTAGTTGCTAAGCTGATAGGTCCCCGCTCGTATGCCAAGGTGAAAGGTGAACCCTATGAGTGTGGTATTCCTACTCATGGAACCTCTTGGCTTCCAATGAGCATCGGTTTCTATCTTTTCGCCATCCTCTTCCTCATGTTCGATGTAGAAACAGTGTTTCTTTATCCATGGGCAGTAGTAGTGAAGGACTTTGGTGCAATGGCTTTGCTCAGCATCGGATTCTTCTTGTTAGTATTAGTGCTGGGTCTCGCTTATGCCTGGCGGAAAGGAGCGTTGGAATGGAAATAAGAAATCCTAAAATCAAGTCTATTCCATACGAAGAATGGAATGACAACGAAACGCTTAATAAACTGGTTGATGAACTACAGGAGGGCGGCACCAATGTTGTGGTTGGATCTCTTGACAAACTCATTAACTGGGGACGTGCAAACTCGCTTTGGTCGTTAACTTTTGCAACCTCATGCTGTGGTATTGAATTCATGGCGTGTGGTTGTTCTCGTTATGACTTTGCCCGTTTCGGCTTTGAAGTTACCCGTAACTCTCCACGTCAGGCCGATTTGATTATGTGTGCTGGAACAATCACCCATAAGATGGCGCCTGCCTTGAAACGTCTTTATGACGAAATGGCTGAGCCTAAATATGTGATTGCAGTTGGAGGATGTGCTATTAGCGGTGGTCCTTTTAAATCGAGTTATCATGTGGTGAAAGGAATCGAGGAAATTGTTCCTGTTGATGTTTTTATTCCAGGATGTCCTCCACGTCCAGAAGCTATTATGTATGGCATGATGCAGTTGCAGCGTAAAGTTAAAATTGAAAAATTCTTTGGTGGAGCAAACCACAAGCAGAATGCTGCTGAGAAAGAGCTGGGCGTATCTAACGAGGAATTGACCTTCCGTAATAAATTGGGCGATCACCGTCGTGAGCCTATTGTTGTGACCAGTGTCCCTAAAGAATTTGAAGAAGAACTTAAGGCTGAACAACAGTTAATTCTAAACTCTCAACAGTCAACTAAAGATAAGGAGGAACAAGCATGAAATTAGATTTCTTATCATTCATTATTGACCGTTCGGATTCACCGCTTAGCTGGTCTAAAAAGTTCACAAACGAAATGCAGAACTTGAAAAAGAAAAAGCATTTCGATTATCTGGTAACTATTATTGGTGAAGACTTTGGCGCTGAAGAGGGACTTGGATGCATCTATATTCTTGAGAATACAGAGACCCACGAACGTTGCAGCGTGAAGTTGTTGGCCCAAATGCAGAACGATATTCCTTATATTCCTTCTGTTATTGATATATGGAAAGTAGCCGATTTGCTAGAACGCGAAGTTTATGATTTCTTCGGTATCGTGTTCTTAGGCCATCCCGATATGCGCCGTTTGTTCCTTCGTAGCGATTTTAAAGGTTATCCTTTCCGTAAGGACTGGCAGTTCAATGATAAATATACATTAGAAGATGACGTAGAGCCCGATTATGGATTGGAATACTATCTCGACAAAGATGGAGTACTCCAATGTAAGCAGAACAAATTGTTTACTAATGATGAGTACGTAATCAATATTGGTCCTCAGCATCCCTCTACTCATGGTGTTCTTCGACTGCAAACTGTACTCGATGGTGAGGTGGTTAAGCGCGTCTATCCTCATCTTGGCTATATCCATCGTGGTATTGAGAAGATGTGCGAGAGCTACACCTATCCTCAGACCCTTGCACTGACCGACCGTCTAAACTATCTGAGCGCCATGATGCATCGTCATGCGTTGGTTGGTGTGATAGAAGAAGGTATGGGCGTAGAACTCACCGACCGAATCAAGTACATCCGCACTATTATGGACGAGCTTCAGCGTATCGACTCGCACCTGCTTTATGTAGGCTGCTGTGCTCAAGATATGGGAGCGCTTACTGCATTCCTTTATTCTATGCGCGATCGTGAGCATGTGCTGAACGTTATGGAGGAAACTACTGGTGGACGCCTGATTCAGAACTATTATAGAATAGGTGGCCTGCAGGATGATATCGATCCTAACTTCGTCAAGAATGTGAAGGACTTGGTGAAATACCTGAAGCCAATGATTCAGGAATACGTTGATGTGTTTGGTGATAATGTGATTACCCACAACCGTTTCGAGAATGTTGGTCCCATGTCGCTCGACAATTGTATCTCTTATGCCGTTACCGGTCCTGCTGGTCGTGCTTCTGGCTGGAAGAATGACGTCCGCAAAAACCATCCTTATGATATGTATGATAAGGTGGAGTGGGAGCAGATTACACTGACCGGCTGTGATACAATGGATCGCTATACTTGTCATATTCTGGAAATGTATCAGAGTTTGCATATTATTGAGCAACTTATCGACAATATTCCTGAAGGTGATTTCTATGTAAAGCAGAAGCCCATTATCAAAGTACCGGAAGGCCAATGGTATTTCTCAGTAGAAGGTGCCAGCGGCGAGTTTGGTGTATATCTTGACTCGCGTGGTGACAAGAGCCCATATCGTCTGAAGATGCGCCCGATGGGTCTTTCTCTGACTGGCGCTCTTGATCCGATGCTGCGTGGTCAGAAGATTGCCGACCTTGTAGCTACGGGTGCTGCTATTGACTTTGTGATTCCTGATATCGACCGATAAGTCGAAGAATTGTAAAATTGAATAATTGAAAAATTGAAGTAATTATGTTCGACTTTTCTATAGTAACACAATGGTTCGACGCTCTTCTACGCGAAACTCTTGGCTTAGGAGATTTTCTGTCGATATTGATTGAGTGCGTGCTGGTAGGTGTAGGTATTCTTGTAGGATATGCATTGATAGCCATCGTACTGATTTTTATGGAGCGTAAGGTTTGCGCCTACTTCCAATGTCGTCTTGGCCCCATGCGTGTAGGCTTTTGGGGATTGTTGCAGGTGTTTGCCGATGTTTTGAAGATGCTTATAAAAGAAATCTTCTTTGTTGACAAAGCCGATAAGTTCCTTTATATTGTAGCCCCTCTGCTGGTTATAATAGGTTCTGTAGGTGCCTTCTCGTTCCTCCCTTGGAACAATGGTGCTACTGTGCTAGACTTTAATGTAGGCATTTTCCTCTTGACAGCAGTTTCATCTATTGGCGTGGTTGGCATTTTCCTTGCCGGATGGGCATCCAACAATAAGTATTCTGTAGTATCGGCCATGCGTGGTGCTGTTCAGATGATCTCCTATGAGATGTCACTCTGCCTTTGTTTGATTACAGCAGTCATTCTGACCGGAACAATGCAGATGAGTGGAATTGTTGAGGCTCAGACAGGTCCTTTCAAATGGCTTATCTGTCAGGGGCATATTCCTGCGTTGATTGCTTTCTTCGTGTTCCTTATTGCAGGAAATGCAGAAGCCAATCGTGGCCCGTTTGATATGGCTGAAGCAGAGAGCGAGCTTACCGCTGGTCATCATACTGAATATAGTGGTATGGGTTTTGGCTTTTTCTATTTGGCAGAATTCCTAAATCTGTTTATCATTGCAGGTATTGCCGCAACGGTATTCCTGGGTGGCTGGGCTCCCTTGAATGTGGGTATCGAAGCATTCGATGCTGTAATGAACTATATTCCTGGAATCGTTTGGTTCTTCGGAAAAGCTTTCGCTTTGGTATGGATTCTGATGTGGATAAAATGGACGTTCCCACGTCTTCGCATCGACCAGATTCTGAAATTGGAATGGAAGTATTTAATGCCGCTTGGTCTTATCAACCTGGTTCTTATGACTGTTGTTGTGGCTTTGGGGCTATATATTAAGTAACTAGAAAACTGGGATATCCGGAAAAACTAGAATAGAAATGGAAAAAGAACAATCATATTTCGGAGAAATCGGGCATGGCCTAAAGACTCTTGCTACAGGTATGAAGATTACCTGGAAGGAGTATTTTAAGGACTTCTTCACTAATAAGTCCACAGAGCAATACCCTGAAAACCGCAAGACAACACTCCACGTATCAAAGCGTCATCGTGGCCGTTTGGTGTTCAAACGCAACGAAGATGGCAGTTACAAGTGTACGGCTTGCACACTTTGCGAGAAGGCATGTCCGAACGGTACTATCAAAATTGTAAGCCATATGGCTGAAGATCCTGAAACCGGTAAAAAGAAGAAAGTGCTTGACGATTATGCATACGATCTTGGTGATTGTATGTTCTGTCAGCTTTGTACGAATGCCTGCAACTTTGGCGCAATTGAGTTTACCAACGATTTCGAGAATGCGGTATTTGACCGCTCAAGACTCGTTCTTCATCTCGATAAGGAACAATACAAGGGCGGTTCTTTGCCTAACCTGATCGAGGGTGGTGCTGAGTGGCAAGTTGGAAAGTTTAATACCAAAACGAAGTAAACTGCTATGGCAAATATTATTATGTTTATTATTCTCGCAGTAGTTATCCTTGGTTCAGCCTTGCTGTGTGTGACGACTACTCGAATCATGCGAGCCGCAACCTTTATGTTGTTTGTGCTCTTTGGTGTAGCAGGCATTTATTTCCTGCTTGACTACACGTTCCTTGGCGCAGCTCAGATTAGTGTTTATGCCGGTGGCGTAACCATGATCTACGTGTTTGCCATTCAGCTTGTATCAAAGCGCACCCTGCAGGGAATGGTTGAGAAAATCAAGACCAGTCGAATGGTAGGAAACGGTTTGGTCGTACTTGTCAGCCTTGTTACCGTATGTCTTATTTTATTGAAGGCCGGCTTTGTATCTCAGTTTGACGCAATGGCCGATGTTGAGCTTTCCATGAAAGAGATTGGTTATGCCCTTGTAGGTAGTGAGAAGTATCAGTATGTATTGCCATTCGAGTTCATTTCGCTGTTCTTGTTGGCATGTATTATCGGTGGATTAGTAGTAGCAAGAAAGGAGGAAAAAGAATAATGGTACCTGTTGAATGCTATTTTGTGCTTAGTGCACTATTGTTCTTCATTGGCGTATATGGTTTTGTGACCCGTCGCAACCTGATTGCTATGCTTATTTCTGTCGAGTTGGTTCTCAACGCTGTTGACATCAACTTTGCGGCTATCAACCGTCTGCTTTATCCCAATGGTATGGAGGGTATGTTCATGACCCTTTTCGTTATTGGTGTGGCAGCTGCCGAGAGTGCTGTAGCAATTGCTATTCTTATCAATGTGTATCGCAACTTCAAGAGCGATAATGTTGATGCTATTACTAACATGAAAGGTTAAACGGATTAAAGATTAAGAATTATGTTTAGTTACACAATATGGATTCTCCTTCTGCCGCTTCTTTCCTTCCTTGTGTTAGGACTCTGTGGCATGAAGATGCAGCACAAGACTGCCGGACTGATTGGCACGTGCTCGCTTGGACTCGTCACCATTTTATCATATCTCACTGCCTTCCAGTATTTTACTGCCGACCGTGTGAATGATATCTATCAGACGATAGTTCCTTACAACTTTACTTGGTTGCCCCTTGGCAATCTCCATTTTGATATGGGCATTTTGCTCGACCCCATTTCTGTGATGATGCTGATTGTCATCTCTACGGTGTCGCTGATGGTTCATATCTATTCGTTCGGCTATATGCATGGTGAAAAAGGTTTCCAGCGCTATTACGCTTTCCTGAGCCTTTTCACAATGTCTATGCTTGGCTTGGTTCTTGCCACCAACATTTTCCAGATGTATATGTTCTGGGAGCTGGTGGGTGTTTCTTCTTACCTGCTGATTGGTTTCTACTATCCTTTGAAACCAGCTATTGCAGCTTCTAAGAAAGCATTCATTGTGACCCGCTTTGCCGATATGTTCTTCCTCGTGGGTATTTTGACCTTCGGCTACTTCACCGATTCGTTCAGCTTCTCTTTTGCTGGCGATATCGTGATGGGGCAGGGGACCACACCTTTCATTGAGGGCAATATGGCAAAGGCCGTTGCTGCCGGTGGATTCATTCTGCCTACCGCACTGGTACTGATGTTCATTGGTGGTGCCGGTAAGAGTGCCATGTTCCCCTTGCACATCTGGTTGCCCGATGCTATGGAGGGTCCGACACCTGTTTCTGCCCTTATCCACGCAGCCACCATGGTTGTTGCCGGTGTGTTCCAGATTGCCCGTATGTTCCCCTTGTGGATTCAGTATGCACCCGAAGCGCTGTCTATCGTTGTATGGGTGGGCGTTATCACCGCTTTCTATGCAGCTGCTGTGGCCTGTGCCCAAAGCGATATCAAGCGTGTGCTGGCCTTCTCTACCATTTCTCAGATTGCCTTCATGATGGTGGCTTTGGGCGTTTCGCTGCCTGGTCATCACGGTGCTCTGCTAGATGATCACGCACAGTTAGGCTATATGGCTGGTATGTTCCACCTCTTCACCCACGCTATGTTCAAGGCTTGCTTGTTCCTGGGGGCAGGTTGTATCATCCATGCCGTTCACTCTAACGAGATGGCTAAGATGGGCCAGCTGCGCAAGCGCCTCCCCATCACTCACTGGACGTTCCTCATTTCTTGTCTGGCCATTGCCGGTATTCCCTTCTTCTCGGGCTTCAGCTCTAAGGATGAGATTATTACCGCCTGTATGGAGTACAGTCCTGTAGTTGGCTATATCATGACTGGTATTGCCGCCATGACCGCTTTCTACATGTTCCGTCTGTATTACGGCATCTTCTGGGGAACCCCCTGTAAGGAAAATGAGCATCACGAGATGCACGAACCTGTTGTCATGTGGCTGCCGTTGGTAATCCTTTCGGCGATTACTGTTGGCGTGGGCGTTTATACTACCTTGGCCGGTATTTTCGGTTGGGGAGG